>JAWKRR010000012.1:0-141772 GCA_041389525.1 Myxococcota bacterium
GCCGGACGGGACGTGCATCGGGGACTATTGATCGACGACGGTGACGCGACGCCGCGCGGTGGCCGCCCGCCGCGTGCCGGGCTCGCCCTTTCGTCGGTTGCGCCGCGTGGCTATGCTCGCGCCCTCGTCACGGGGGCGTGAGATTGTCGTGGAAGCGATGGCCGGTCGCGGTGTGGGCTCTCGCAGGGCTGGTCGGCGCGGTGTCCGCGTGCGCTGACGGGGCAGGGCGCGCCGATGGGGGCGCCCTCGACGGGGCCGCCGCCGACGCGCCGGACGCCGCCGACGCCGAGGTGCCGGGCGAGCTCGACGCCTCCGAAGAAGCAGACGCCATCTCGCTGGATCCCTGCCAGGACGTCGCCTGCTCGGACCACGGGACCTGCGTCGTGGTGGCCGGGCGCGTCACCTGCGAGTGCGACCCGGACTTCGTCGCCGCGACCGGGCTCGCCTGCATCGACCGCCAGACCGTCGCCTGCCTCCCGTCGCCCCCCCGCGACGCCGCCGCGGTCCCCGAGGGCGTCGAGATACGCTACACCGACGCCGCCGGCTGGTCGGACCCCGCGCCGTGCGGCTGGCGCTGCCACAGCGGCTTCGTGCGCGTCGAGGACCGCTGCGTCCCCACCGCGGCCTTGCCCCGATGGTGCGACGACTTCTGCCGCGCCCAGGCGGAGTCCTGCCCCGGCGGCGGCGCCGACCCAGCCGACTGCCAGGCCGCCTGCGACCCCTCCGTGGGCGCCGGCCCCGACTGCGCCACCACCTGCCTCGCCGCCCTCGACCAGCCCGACATCGCCCGGCGCGCCATCTGCGGCGGCGTCCTCCGCCGCGTCGACACCCTCGCGTGCAAAAACGTCGGCGGCTGCGAGACCCCCGCCCCCGCCCCTGGCTGCGAAGCCCTCTGCGACGCCGCCGCCGGCTGCGACCTGCTCGCCCACCCGCGCATGCTCTTCGGCGCCTCCCACGGCGAGTGCGTGCTGCAGTGCCAAGCCCTCGCCACCACCCTGACGCCCACGGGTCGCTTCGAGCCGGTGCGCGAGTGCGCGGCGAGAGCGCTGGCCTCATGCGACCCGGTCTACCTCGTCGCCTGCACCGTCGACGCCTTCCCCGCCCTCGACGCCAAGATCTGCACGACCTACAGCGACGACTGCGGCTACATCCCGGAGGTCTGGCCCGACGTGGGCGCGTGCGAGGCGACCGCGGCCTCATGGAGCGGCGGCCAGCGCCTGGCCGTCAGCGGATGCATCAATTTCCTAGGCGCCTACTCACTGTGCGGCGAGCACGACTGCGCCAACCCGCCCGACGTCGTCCCGCCGGCGGCGCTCGCGGCGGCCACGGCGATCACGACAGCCTGCCCCGACCTCTTCGGCTTGCCCCTCGAGCTGGACTACGCGCGCGAGTACTACGGCTGGCTCGTCGCGGCGGCCCTGAAGGCCGGCGGCCGCTCGTTCGAAGTGGACGTGGCGGCGGTCACGGCCTGCATCCAGTCTGCCCCCTGCCCGAAGAACGGCGACGACACCCTGAAGTGCGTCCTGACGGCGCCCGAGGAATGAGATGAGAGCACACTATTTGGCGACCCTCGGGCTGCTGGCCGCCGCGCTCGTCGGCGGCTGCGGCGGCTCAGAGCTTGGCGACGTGGCCTGCGGCGTCGTCGACAACGGCGACGGGACCCTGAGCGTGTCGTGTCCGGACGGGACCTCCGCGGTGTTGCGACCCGGCGAGGACGGCGCGCCCGGCCAGCCCGGCGAACCTGGCGCGCCCGGCGCCCCCGGGGCCCCCGGCACCTCGTGCTCGGTCTCGGCCAACCCCGACGGCACCAAGACCATCGCGTGCAGCGACGGCACCTCGGTGGTGGTCGCCGGCCCCGGAGGCCCGAGCCCCGCCTGCACCATCGCCGACAACTCCGACGGCGTCGTCACCGTCGTCTGCCCCGACGGCACCTGGGCGACCATCACCGACGGCAAGAACGGCCGCTCCTGCACGCTCCTCGACAACGGCGACGCCACCTGGACCGTAAGCTGCGACGACGGCACCAGCGCCGTCCTCCACAACGGCACCTGCTCCATCGTCGACAACCTCGACTCCACCGCGACCATCCACTGCCCCGGCGGCGAGCCCGTCATCGTCCCCTTCCTCGCCACCAAGGGCGATGACCACGTGCTCAACGGCAGCGCGGTCGTCCGCAGCACGCGCGACCTCGAGGACCTGCTCACCTACGACATCATCACCGGCGACCTCATCGTCGAGGCGAACGGCCTGGTCCACGCGCCGCTGACCCAGCTCAAGAGCCTCGGCGGCGACCTCGTCATCGCCGACAACTCCACGCTCGAGACCTTCACCGCGCCGGCCCTGACCACGCTGAACGGCGCGCTCATCGTGGCGAACAACCCGCTGCTGCGCGATGTGTATCTGGGCGAGCTCCAGACCCTGGGCGGCCTGGACCTCGCCGACAACCCCAAGCTGCTGAAGGTCAACGCGGGCGCGCCCCAGACCCTCAGCCAGGACGTCATCATCGAGCGAAACGGCGCGCTACCATCCTTTCAGCTCGCCACGGTCACCGCGGTCGCCGGCGACGTCACCGTCGGCTTCAACTTCGCGCTCACCGACCTGGCCTTCCCACAGCTGGCGACCATCGGCGGCGAGCTGCGCGTGGACGGCGACAGCGCGCTGACGACCCTCAGCGTCGGCGCGCTCCAGACCGTGGGCGAGATCCTCAGCGTGCGCTTCAACAGCAAGCTCGCCGCCGTCGCCTTCCCGCAGCTCACGAACGTCGGCACCACCCTGCACCTCGAGGGCCTCGCTTCCGCCGCCGCCGTCGCGCTCCCAAAGCTCACCGAGGTCGGCGCGGACCTCTGGCTCATCAACGTCAACGCCCCGGTCTTCGACGTCGCCGCGGTCCAAAACGTGGGCAATAACGTCTACTTCGGCGACAACGACAGCGCGGTCTCCGTCGACTTCGCAGCGCTCGGCAGCGTCGGGAACCACCTCTGGTTCTGGGGCAACAACGTCCTGACGACCCTCGCGGCGCCCAAGGTCGGCTTCGTCGGCGGCAACCTCATCGTCAGCCAGCACCCGCTGCTGACCAGCGTCGCCTTCAACCAGCTGGTGCAGGTCAAACACGACGTCTCCATGTTCGAGAACGCCGCGCTTCCCGCCGTCGAGCTGCCCCTGCTCGAGAAGGTCGCCGACGGGCTGGCCTTTCAGTACAACCCGCTGCTCGCGAGCGTCTCGCTGCCGGCGCTGAAGAGCATCGACGAGTTCATCGTGCTGCTGAAAAACGACGGCCTGACGACCTTCAGCGCGCCCGCCCTGGTCAGCGTCGGCGAGGACCTCTCCGTCGTGTCGAACGCCGCCCTGGGCCTGGTGGACCTGCCGAAGCTCGCCACGCTCGGCACCTACCTGGACATCACCGGCAACACGGCCCTCACGGCGCTGGACCTGCCGAGCCTCCTGGACGTCAAACAGGAAGCCGCCATCGAGGGAAACGCGCTGCTCGCGACGGTGAATTTGCCGAAGCTCGCCAACCTCGGCGCGGACCTCCTGGTCAGCACCAACGCGGCCCTGACCACGCTGGCGCTCCCAGCCCTCACGAAGATCAAAGGCGCCTTCACGGTATTGAAGTGCCAGAACCTGGCAAATGCCGACCTCAGCCTCCTCAAGAGCGTCGGCGGCGCCCTCACCCTCGAGGGCTTCACAAAGCTCGGCGTCTACACCAACACCACGCTGGCCACGGTAGGCGGCGCCCTCCGAGTCAGCGGCACCTACGGCCTCAAAGAGCTTCACCTCGACGCCCTGACCAGCGTCGCTGGCCACCTCACCGTCGAGGGCAACCAGAACCTCACGGCGCTGACCCTGAGCGCGACGGAGGTGAAGGGGGACCTCTCGATCTCGGGCAATGCTGTCTTGACCAGCCTGGCGCTCCCCGCGCTGACGACCGTCCGCGGCACGCTGTTTCGCGTCTCGAAGAACCCCAAGCTGGCCCAATGCCTCGTCGACGCCCTCTTCGCCCAGCTCGACGAGTTCATCGGCTGGACCTCCTGGGTGGACAACAACGCCCTGGGAACTTGCGGCGGCTGAGCGGCGCCGTGGACGACGCGCCGGCGCTGGCGGTCAGGCGCGCGCGCGGTGCTCGCGGATGATGCGGGCGACGACCGGCTTCGGCGCGCCGTAGCTGACGATGCGGACGTCGAGGCCCCCGGCGAACCCGAGCGCCCGGACGACGGCGTCGCAGATCCAGGCGTCGTCGTTGCCGAAGACGCCGCCGCCCAGCAGCGTCAGGTACAGCCTGCGGATGCCGGCCTGCCTCGCTGCGAGCACCGTCGCCTCGTAGGAGGCCTCCAGCACCAGGCGCGCCATCGCCTCCCACAGCGGCGCGGGTGGCCGGCCATAGCTCACCGGCATCGCCGAGCCGTAGACCTGCGTGACCGTGTGCTCGGTGCCCAGCACCGCGACCTCGTGCTGGACGCCGACCCGCAGCAGCCCGCGCAGGGCGTCCCGCTCGGTCTCCGAGCAGGCCGCCAGCCTCGCGTTGATGGTCTGCAGGCCCGCGGTGGTCGCCAGGGCGTAGCCGTTGCGCATCTCCCAGAGGCCCGGCCCGCCCAGCGCCTCGCCAAGCTCGGCGAGGCAGTCGATCTGGTGCTCGGCGGTCTGGCCCACCCGCTCGACCCCGCCCGAGCGAACCGGCGCGAAGTAGTTGCGGTAGATGGTCCCGCCACCGCACGCCACCGCGCACGCCGGCCCCTGGGTGCGGTCGTGCTCGTAGATGCCGACGCCCTGCTCGGGGGTCACGCCAGGCCCCGCCATCTCCAGCAGGTTGAACTGCGACGCCGCCTGAAAGAGCGCGCCGGCGTTTTCCGGGGCCATGTGCAGCGCGCGGACGTCGCCGACCACCTCGCGCACCGTCGCCGGCCCCTCGCCCGCGCCGGCACCGACCGCCGCCCGAAGCTCAGCGAGGCTCGGGGTCGTCAGCCGCCCGCAGCGGACCACGCGGCCGTTAACGCCCGAGATCAGCCGCTCTCCATCGCAGCGAATCTTCGAGCGAACCTGCTCCGGCGACTGCTCGGCGAAGCCCATCAGCTCCTCAAACCACATCGCGCCCTCCGCGTAGGCGAGCAGCGTGCCACAGCTCGCCGCGCCCTGGGGAGCGCGGCGAAGGGGCTCTCCCGCGTATTGGCGCGCGGCCACCGGGGACTCTTCCCACACAGCGAGGGCCGAAACGTGTAAGGTGCGCGCGAGAATGCGGCCCTATCGAACCGACCTTCGCGTTCTCACCACGTCGGAAACCGGCCGGAAACCTGGATGCCTTAAGGTGGCCAGATTGCAGGGCAGGCAAGCCCCAGCACCAAGGAAAAGAGTAGACATGAGCGGCAACACGAATCGACAGCAAGCCATCACCGAAATCACCAGCCGCAGCGCGACGCCCGACGGGCCGCCCGCCAAGCCGCTGAGCGAGATTTGGGCGTGCGACGTCTTCAACCTCGCGAAGATGGAGGAGGCGCTGTCCAAGAACGCCTTCAAGGCCATGAAGAAGACGGTGCAGACCGGGGCGCCGCTGGACGCCGCCACCGCTGACATCGTCGCCGCGGCCATGAAGGACTGGGCGCTGTCGAAGGGCGTGAAGTTCTTCTCACACATCTTCTACCCGCTGACGAACATCACCGCGGAGAAGCACGACGGCTTCATCATCACGAACTCCGATGGCCACGCGATCACCGAGTTCACCGGCAGCCTGCTGATCAAGGGCGAGCCGGACGGGTCGTCGTTCCCCAACGGCAGCCTGCGCATGACGGCCGCCGCGCGTGGCTACACGGCCTGGGACCCGACCAGCCCCGCCTACATCACGCACACGTCGAACGGCGCCACGCTGATGCTGCCGAGCGTCTTCATGTCGTGGAACGGCGAGTCCCTCGACAAGAAGATCCCGCTGCTGCGCTCGATCGCGGCGATGGACAGGGCCGCGCGCCGGGTCCTGACGCTGATGGGCGAGACCGACATCGCGCCGCTGCAGTCGAGCTGCGGCGCCGAGCAGGAGTACTTCCTCGTCGACGCGCACTTCGCGAACGCCCGCCCCGACCTGCTGCTGGCCGGTCGCACCCTCTTCGGCGCGCCGTCGCCCAAGGGCCAGGAGTTCGACGACCACTACTTCGGCGCCATCCCGAAGCGCGTGCAGGTCTATATGCAGGCGTGCGAGGACAAGCTCTTCCGCCTCGGCATCCCGGCCAAGACGCACCACAACGAGGTCGCGCCCGGCCAGTTCGAGTTCGCGCCCTACTACGAGTCCGCCAACGTCGCCGCAGACCACCAGCAGCTCATGATGACGGTGATGAAGAGCACCGCGCTCGAGCACGGCTTCGTCTGCTTGCTGCACGAGAAGCCCTTCGCGGGCGTCAACGGCTCGGGCAAGCACGTGAACTGGTCGGTCGGTAACGCGACGCAAGGTAACCTGCTCGATCCCGGCCGCACGCCCCATGATAACCTGAACTTCCTGCTCTTCTGCGGTGCAGTGATCCGCGGCGTCCACCTGTACGGGCCGCTGCTGCGCGCGGTCATCGCGTCGGCCGCCAACGACCACCGCCTGGGCGCCAACGAGGCGCCGCCGGCCATCCTGTCGGTATATCTGGGCGACCAGCTCGAGGCCGTGTTCAACGACATCAAGGACGGCAAGGTGTCCGTCTCCAGCGATGGCGGCACGATGGATCTCGGGCTGTCGCAGATCCTCACGTTCGACCGCGACCCGGGCGACCGCAACCGCACGTCCCCCTTCGCGTTCACCGGCAACCGCTTCGAGTTCCGCGCGGTCGGCTCGTCGCACTCGGTGTCGGGGCCGCTGGTCGCGATGAACACGATGCTGGCCGACTCCCTCGACTGGATCGCCGGCGAGCTGGAGACGGAGCTCTCGGCCGGGAAGACCCGCCCCGTGGCGGTCGCGAGCGTGCTGCAGAAGATGATGCGCGCCCACGGCAAGGTGATCTTCGGCGGCGACGGCTACTCGGCCGAGTGGCACCGGGCCGCCGTCGAGGAGCGCGGCCTGCGAAACCTGCCGACGACGGCCGAGGCCCTGCCGGTGCTGGTCGAGCCCGACGTCATCGACCTCTTCAAGCGCACGGGCGTGCTCTCGCCGGTCGAGCTGCAGAGCCGCTACGAGGTCTACGCCGAGCAGTACATCCAGTCGATCAGCGTCGAGGCCAAGCTGGTGCTGGAGCTGGCGAAGACCCAGATCTACCCGGCGACCCTGAGCTACGTCGCAGCGCTCGCGTCGACGCTCAACAGCGCGTCCACCCTGGGCGTGACCTTCGACACGGTCGAGCTGAAGAAGATCTCGGCCGAGACGAACGCCATGATGGCGGCCGTCGGAGCCCTCGAGGACGCGCTGCCCAAGCACGACTTCGCGACGACCGAAGCCCACATGCAGTACTGCGCCAAGACGCTGCGCGGCCTGATGAACGACGTCCGCGTCCACGCCGACGCCCTCGAGACCCTGGTCGCCGACGCCTACTGGCCGCTGCCGAAGTACCGCGAGATGCTCTTCATCAAGTAGGGGCTCGGAGTCTCGCGGGCGGGCTTTCTAACGTGCACCAGCACGCTGGTAAGCCCGCCCGCAACCCCTGACTGGCTACGCGCTGTGAGCGGCGGCCCACCAGCGGAAGATGAAGATGGACCAGAGCTTGAGGCCGAGGTCGCCTTTGGCTTGGTGGCGCTCCCAGAGGGGGCGGATGGACCTTGGCGAGAGCCAGGCGTCGCTGGGGCCGGGGGTTAGGGCGACCTCTTCGAAGCGGGCTCGCAGGGGGCCGGTGAGCCAGGCGCCGACGGGGACGGTGAAGCCTTGCTTGGGGCGCTCGAGGATCTCGCGGGGGAGCAGGGTGGCGGCGAGGCGGCGTAGGACGCGCTTGGTGCTGCGGGGGCCGACTTTTTCGCGGCCGTCCAGGGCCATGACGCCGGCGATGAGGGCTGGGTCGAGGTAGGGGACGCGGGCCTCGATGGACGCGAGCATGCCCATCTTGTCGACCTTCATCAGCAGGTCGTCGACCAGCCAGCCGCGCAGGTCTGCGTAGAGCGCGGCGTTGACCGCACCCGCGGGGCGGAAGCTGTCGAAGTCGTGGCGGAGGCGGGCCTCGGCGTCGAGCGCTGCGCCTGAGATGTAGCGGTCGCCGAGGAGGCTGGCGCGGGCCTCGTCGCGGAAGAGCGGTGGGGCGCGGACGGGCAGGGGCAGGGCTGCGCTGAGGCGCTTGTGGCCCGTGAGGCGATCGGCCCAGGCGTAGTTGCGGTAGCGGGCGTAGCCGCCAAAGAGCTCGTCGGCACCTTCGCCGCCCAAGACGACCTTGAGGCGCTCGCCCGCGAAGCGGCTCATGATGAGGGTCGGGACGATGGCGTAGTCCGCCAGGGGCTGGTCGAGCTTGGCCATCAGGTCGGGCAGGACCGCGAGGCCGTCGGCGGCCGAGACGTGGATCTCGTGGTGGGTGCTGGCGTAGCGCTCGGCGACGAGGCGGGCGTAGCGGGTCTCGGTGACGCGCTCGTCGTCGCCGAAGCCGACGGAGAAGGTGTCCAGCGGGCCGTCGTAGTGGCGCGAGGCCAGGGCCAGCAGCAGCGAGGAGTCGATGCCGCCGCTGAGAAAGACGCCGACCGGGACGTCGCTGACGAGGTGGCGCTTGACCGAGGCGTCGAGCAGCTCGAGCACGTAGGCGGCGGCGTCGGCCCCGCGCAGGTCGCAGGTCGCGCTCGGCGAGAGGCTCCACCAGGTCTGGCGGCGCTCGCCCTCGGCGTCGACGGTCAGCACGGTGCCGGCGGGCAGCGCCTCGATGCCCTCGAAGATGGTGCGCGGGCCGGGGACGTACTGCCGCGCGAAGTAGGCGTTGACCGCCTGGGCGTCCAGCGCCGGCGTCGCGGGCAGGCCGGCGCGCACGGCCTTGATCTCCGAGGCGAAGAGCAGGCGGCGGCCGTCGCGGGCGAGGTAGAGGGGCTTGATGCCCAGGTGGTCGCGGGCGAGGACGAGGCAGCGGCGCTCGCGGTCCCAGATCCCGAAGGCGAACATGCCGCTCAGGCGCCCAAACGCCTCGACGCCATCACGCTCGTAGAGGGCGACGATGACCTCGGTGTCGCTGTGGGTTTGGAACACCACGCCCTCCGCGGCGAGCTCGTCGCGCAGGGCTTCGTAGTTGTAGATCTCGCCGTTGAAGGTGATGACGCAGCGCCCCGAGGGCGAGGTCATCGGCTGGCGGCCGCCCTCGAGGTCGATGATGCTGAGGCGGCGGTGGCCGAAGGTCGCGGGGCCCTCGCTGAAGAAGCCCTCGCCGTCAGGCCCGCGGTGGGCGATGCGCGCGGTCATCCGCTCGCACAGCGCGCGCGCGGCGCCGCCGTCGAGCTGACCGGCGGGGTCGAAGATGCCGGTGATGCCGCACATGCCTAGCGCTTCCGGGTGCGGTCGCGGGCGTTGGCGCGCATGACCTCGAGCAGCGCGCGCACGTTGGCGACGATCTCGAAGTTCTCGGCGATGATCTGCCGCGCCCGCTCGCCCATCGCGGGCAAATCCTCGCGGGCCAGCAGCTTCGCCATCGCCGCGGTCAGGGCCTCGACGTCGCGCTGGGGCACCAGGTAGCCGTTGACGCCGTCCTCGATGACCTCGGGGATGCCGGAGACCTCGGTGCCGACGATGGGCAGGCCGTGGGACATCGCCTCCAGGCAGACGTTGGGGATGCCGTCGCGGTCGCCGTCGGCGTCGACCACCGAGGGCATGACCAGCGCGTGGGCGGCGCGGTAGGCGTCCTTCATCTCGGCGGGCGGGACAAATCCCAGGAAAAAGACGCGGTCCTCGAGGCCGGCGGCGACGACCTGGGCGCGCAGCTCGTCTTCGAGCGGGCCGTTGCCGACAAACCGACACTCGAAGTCCAGCCCGAGATCGGCGAGCTGACGGCAGGACTGAATCAGGATGTCGAAGCCCTTCTTGCTCACGAGGCGGCCGACACCCAGGAAGGCGAAGCGGCCGGGCGGGACGGGCCTGGCGTCGGGGAGGTCGGAGAGGCCGTGGTAGATGGTGTGGACGCGGTCGGGCGAGGTGGCGTTGAGCGCGCGCAGGTGCTCGGCGTTGTAGTGGGTGCAGGTCGCGAGGTAGGCGGCGTCGCCGATCTTGCGGCCGTTGCCGCTGGTGTCGCGGTAGATGTCCATGGCGTGGGCGGTGGCGCCGTAGGGGCGCTCGCAGAAGACGCCGAGGAAGCGGGCCAGCTCGCCGGGCGCGGTCAGGAAGTGGGCGTGGATGAGGTCGACGTCGAGGGCGCGGATTTGGCCGGCGCTCGACGCCGCGCGGGCGAGGCAGACCAGGCTGCGGGCGCGTTTTCCGGCGACGTCGTGGCCGGCGCGCAAGAACGCCAGCCAGCCGCGGCCGTACAGGCGCGGGTGAGTCAGGGCGAACTTGGCGTGGCGGGCGAGGGCGGCGGGCGCGAGCGGGTTCTCGGGCAGGCGCACGGTGTTGGCCAGCAGCGCGCGCTCGTCGTCGGCGAGGTCGTCGCGGTCGTGGATTTCGCGCGCGAAGATGCGCAGGTCGACGCCCTCTTCGGCGAGCTGGACCAGCTCACGCGTGATGAAGTTCTGCGACCAGCCCAAGAACTGGTTCAGCACGAGGGCGACGCGCAGATCGCGGTCGGGCATGGGGGCTCTCGATGGCAGCGGCGCCAGGACGACGGCGCGTGATGCGGTCCGCGCGGGCGTCGGACGCCGAGCCTATCTAGCAGACTCTCCCGTCGGGCGCAGCGACTGGTTCAGTCGGTGGCGCGGGCCGGCGCGGGGTCAGGGCGGCCGAGACCGCCCGAGCACGCGAAATACCCAGGCGCCGCCTCGTTAATTGGCGGCCACCAGCGCCTCGGTGACGGTCCACAGGCGGTCGGCCATGGCGTCGTCCAGCGCGGCCGGCGTGGGCTCCTCGACGTTGCAGTCGCTGAAGTACTTGCCGCTGACGCCCGCCAGCGCCGGCGAGGTCGCCACGTAGCACTGGGTCGCCGCGCCCTGGCCCACCGACTTCAGCACGATGCCGCGCTGCTTGACCAAGCTGTCGTACATGCCCTCGGGGTTCTCCATGTTGCGGGCCAGCGCCGTCTTGATGACGCCGGGGTGCAGCGCGTTGGCGGTGCGCTCGCTGCCCTCGGCGGCGAAGCGGCGCGCCAGCGACCGGGCGAAGAGGATGTTGGCGAGCTTCGAGTTCCCGTACATGCGCCACGCTTGGTACTCGCGCTCGCCGGAGAGGTTGTCGAACTCGATGCCGGCGCGGTGGGCCATGCGGTGGGCGCCGCTGCTGAGCATCACGACCCGCCCGCTGTCGGTGAGGCGGTCGAGCAGGCCGGTGACGAGGGCGAAGTGGCCGACGTGGTTTGTGAAGAACTGAAGCTCGATGCCGTGTTGCTGGCGTAGCTCGGGCAGGGCCATGATGCCGGCGTTGGCGATGATGCCGTCGAGGCGGCGGTCGAGGGCCGAGACGGCGGCGACGCAGGCGCGGACGGAGGCGAGGTCGGAGAGCTCGCAGGCCACGGTGGTCGCTGCGTCCGCGGGGATGCCCACCTCGGCGAAGGCGCGGGCGGCTTTGTCGGCGGTGCGGGCGGCGCCGATGATGTGGGCGCCGCGGGCGTGCAGGACGCGGGCGGTCTCGAGGCCGAGGCCGGAGTTGCAGCCGGTGACCAGCCAGGTCTGCCCGGTGAGGTCGAGGCCGGCGGTGACGTCTTCGGCGGTGCTGTCGAAGCCGAAGCCGCTGGGTCCTACGGGGGATGGGGTGCTCATGGCGTGCTCCTTGGGGCGTCTGCGCGTGCTGGGTGCGGCGAACCATAGGCTGGCGGCGCGCGTGGGGGAAGGGACGGTCGGGACGGCGCCGGGCGGCCGCTCAGGCGATCTTGGGCGGCAGGGGGAAGAGGGTGACGAAGTGCTCGGCCAGGGCGCGATCGCCGGTGAGGACGAGCTCGGCGGTGCTCTCGGCGTGGGCCAGGGGGCGGCCGCCGTAGACGACCGAGGCGATGGTGGTCGGGTCGGCCGCGATGTGGAAGTCGGGCGCGGTGGCCGGTTCGCGGCGAATCGCGATGCCGCTGGCGTCCACGTCGGCGACGAAGTGCTCGGGGCCAAGCCGAAAGCCGGCGGTCATGGGGTGGTCACCGGAGCGGGTGCGGTCGATCTTCGTGCGGAACGAGAGCATCAGCGAGGCCGAGCTGAAGGGCAGGGTGGGGTCGTGCTGGGGCGAGCGCAGGGCCCAGGCGCCTAGCGCTTGGATCGCCGGCTCGAGCTCGTAGCCCCAGGGGGTCAGCTCGTAGACGTGGACGTTGGCGGGCGGGGCGAGCTTGCGGCGGACGAGGATCGAGGAGGCCTCGAGGCCGGCGAGGCGCTGCGAGAGCACGTTGGCGCTGACGCCGCTGAGGCTGGCGCGCAGGTCGCCGAAGCGGCGCGGGCCGAACATCAGCTCGCGGACGATCAACAGGGACCAGCGTTCGCCGAGCAGCTCCAACGCGAGGGCGGTCGCGCAGGCGTCGTCGTACCAGCGTTTTGCGGGCGTCGACTTCGGTTTAGTTATCTTTTCGGACTTCATGCTTGTGTTTTATAACTAATTGACGGACAACAGTCCAACAGCGACCCGCCACACCCAACCCTTCAGGAGAGACACCATGAGCTACGTGGATGGATGCGTCATTGCGGTACCGGACGCCAACAAGCAGACCTATCTCGAGCACACCAAGACCATGGCCGTGGTGTTCAAGGAGTTCGGCGCGACGCGCGTGGTGGATTGCTGGGGCGACGACGTGCCCGACGGCAAACTGACGGACTTCCGCGGCGCCGTGAAGGCAGAAGCGGGGGAGACCGTGGTCTTCTCGTGGATCGAGTGGCCCTCCAAAGAGGCGCGCGACGCGGCCTGGAAGACGGTCATGGAGGATCCGCGCATGCGCGGGATCGAGATGCCATTCGACGGAAAGCGCATGATCTTCGGCGGGTTCCAGACCATCTCGGATCTGTAGGGGGAGGCGACCATGTCCAACGCGCACGGCGAGTTCATCTGGTACGAGCTGATCACCCCCGACCTCGACGCCGCGGCCGAGTTTTACGGGGCGCTGCTCGGGTGGACGACGAAGAACCAGGAGCCGGACGGCTCCTACCGCGTGTGGTCTGCGGGCGCCGCTGACGTGGGCGGGCTGATGGCGCCACCCGCGGAGGCGGGCTGCGAGATGCCGCCTGCGTGGTTCGGGTACATCGGCGTCGACGACGTGGACGCGACGGTGGCCAAGCTCAAGGCGGCGGGCGGCGGCGTGCGGATGCCACCGACGAATGTCCCCGGCGTGTGCCACTTCGCGATGGTCACCGACCCGCAGGGCGTCGCGTTCTACGTCATGCGCGGCAGCATGGACGGCACCAGCGACGCCTTTCACCCGAGCCACCAAGGCCACTGCGCGTGGAACGAGCTCGTCTCCACGGATCCGAAGGCGGCGCTGGGCTTCTACTGCGACCTGTTCGGTTGGGAGAAGGGCGACGCGATGCCCATGGGCGCGATGGGCGACTACCAGTTCATCCACCACGGCAGCGCCATGATCGGCGGCGTCATGCAGCGTCCTGCGGGCGAGGGGCCGCCGGCCGACTGGAACTTCTACTTCCGGGTCGCCGACATCGACGTGGCCGCGCGCATCGCGACCGACCGAGGCGCGACGCTGACTCACGGCCCCGGTGAGGTGCCGGGCGGCGACTACATCATCCAGGGCATCGACCCCCAGGGCGCCAGCTTCGCCATAGTCGGCGCTCGCAGGGCGTAGGGCGGGGCGCCCGCCAGCCGCTACTCGCTGCGCCCCAGCGGTGGTACGTTCGCGACCGTCGAAGGAGGGCGCGGCGATGCGGTGGTGGGTGGCGGCGCTTGGGCTCGCGGTGGGCGTGGCGGGCTGCGGCAAGGGCGACGAGGCAGTCGACGCGGCCGCCGACACGCCCATCGTGTGGTTCGACGTGACCGGGCAGGACGCGCCGGTCGAGCGCTGCCTCGGCGTCAAACCGACCGACCCCGACGGGCGAATCGACGCGCGGTGGTGGTCCGGCGACCCGACCTTGCTGGGCAGTCTGCCCCTGACCGGCCTCGAAGACGGCTGCGTGCTGAAGGCCGACGCGCCCTGGCTCGCGCTCAGCCTCGCCGGCGAAACCCTCGAAGTTCGCCTCGCCGATACCGCGATCCCCAGCGGCGTGCGCGACGTGCAGGTCGTCGTCTCCGGCGCCGTCTCGGGCCAATCGCTCTTCATCATCAACCTCCGCCTGAGCGTCCTGAACCGCGCGCCCGCCAGCGCCACCCGCCACGTCGTCGTCTTCGGCCTCGACGGCTTCCGCCCCGACGCCATCGCGGTCGCCAACACCCCGACCCTCGACCGCCTGCTGGCCCACGGCGCGTCCACCCTCAAGGCGACCACCCAGCTCACCGGCGCCACCCGCTCGGGGCCCGGCTGGGCGTCGATCCTCACCGGCGTCGAGGTCGCCAAACACGGCGTCACCACCAACGACGCCGCCGACATCAAGACCGACCCGGCGCACCCGACCTTCCTCGAGCGCGCCCGCCTCGCCGGCCTCGCCTCCGAGATCATCTTCGTCTGGGTGCCCCTCATCGGCATGGTCGAGCCCGAGGTCACCCGCCGGCTCGCCTCCGAAGAACAGCTCGCCGGCCTCGCCGCCGCGAGCATCGACGGCGGCCCCCCGAACCTGCTCTTCATGCACTTCGACGCGCTCGACCACGCCGGCCACGCCGAGGGCTACGGCGGCGCCGTCCCCGCCTACGTCACCGCCCTCGAAGAGACCGACGCCCGCATCGGCGCCGTCATCGACGCCGTCATCGCCCGCCCCAGCGTCGCCAACGAGGAGTGGCTCTTCGTCGTCGTCACCGACCACTCCGGCGAGGGCACCGACCACGGGCCGACCGAGCCCATCTACCGGACGATTCCCCTGATCTTCGCTGGTCCGCGCGTCCCCGCCGCCGCCATCGACGGCGCCAGCCACATGGACGTCTACCCGACCGCGCTGGCCTTCCTCGGCCTCGAGCCCGAAGCCGCCTGGGACCTCGACGGGCAGGTGCGCTTCCGTGCGATGACCGACACGGCCGCAGCCCCCGCCGCGACCGAGTAACACCGTGCTGCCCGCCACCAACGACGCGTCCTACCGCGCGATGTCCTACGCCGGCTGCGCGCACCACGACACGCACCCCATGTACATCCGGCCCATCGCGACCTTGCTGGGGCTGGAGCCCGCGCCGCTGAGCCGCTGCCGCGTGCTCGAGCTTGGCTGCGCGGAGGGGCGCAACCTCCTCCCCATGGCGGCCGGGCACCCCGACGCGCGCTTCGTGGGCCTCGACCTGAGCGAGCGCCACATCCAGGTCGCCCGCGAGTGTGCCAGCGCCCTCGGACTCGGCAATATCCAGTTCGTAGCTGCCGACATCGAGGAGTCGGGCGACGACCTCGGCACCTTCGACTACATCCTCGTGCACGGCGTGTACTCGTGGGTACCCGAGGCCGCGCGCCGCCGCGTGATGGCCCTGTGCCGCGCCCTGCTCGCCCCCCAAGGCGTGGCCTACATCAGCCACAACATCTACCCCGGCTGGCACCGCAAAGACGCCGTGCGCCGGATGATGCTGCACCAGATCCGCGACGTGGAATCGCCAGCGGACCAAGTGGCGGCCGCGAAGGCGCTGATTCAGTTCCTCAGCGACGCCGCCTCGCCCAACGATCCGTCATACGCCGCCTGGCTAAAAGACGAGGCCGACTTCCTCGCCGGCTGCGACGACTTCTACGTCTTCCACGAGCACATCGCGGTACACAACGAGCCGACCTACTTCCACGAGTTCATGGCCGAGGCCCACGCCCACGGCCTGCAGTTCGTCGCCGACGCGTTCTTGCCCGCGAACTTCGGCAAGATGATGCCCGACGCGCTGTGCCAGGAGCTGCTTCGCCACAGCGGCCCCGAGCGCCTGGACTTCGAACAACACTGCGATTTCCTGCTCAATCGCACCTTCCGCAAGACCCTGCTCTGCCGCGACGACGCGCCGGTCGCCATGCCGCCGCGGCTCGCGAGCTGGGCCGACACCCACGCGCTGTGCCCGTTCGAGCCGGCGCCAGACGTGGAGGCGGACCCGGGTCTGACCGCCTGGCGCAAGGGCCCGCTGGTGGTCAACGTCAGCCCGCCCATCGAGGCGCTGCTGGAGATCCTCGCGGCGCGGTGGCCCTGCAGCATGCCGGTCGCCGAGCTCTTCGCCGCCTACTGCGAGCGCGCGGAGGACGGCGGGGCCGAGGAGTCCACCCTGGAGGCCTTCTGTGGCCAGCTCTTCACCCCGGCGATCTTCGAGCTGATTCAGATCTCCGCGGTCCCAGTGATCTCGGGCGTTAGCGCTGAGCGTCCGGAGCTGACCGCGTCCGTGCGCCACCAGCTTCACACCCGCGCGACGCCGCTGACGACGGCGCACCACAACACGGCCACGCTGACGGAGCCCCTGCGCGAGCTGGCGCTGCTGGCCGACGGCACCCGCGACCTCGACCAGCTCGCCGCCGCGCTGGGGCCGTCGTGGACAGCCGTACCACCGCCTGAGCAGCCCGCGGCCGAGCAGCCCGGACCTGACGAAAAGGCCAGCCCACCCCTGACCGAGCGGGTGGCGCGCGCCGTGACCTACCTGCGCTACCTCGGCCTGCTGCGCTAGCGGGCGACCCGCGCGAACGGGTCGCCCTCGGCTATCAGAAGCACAGGCACTTGAAGGACTTGCAGGTGCCGTCGCCGCCGCAGTCGGCCGCGGAAGTGCAGGCCTTCCCGCCGATGCAGCCGCCGCAGCCCGGCTCCTGAGACCACGCCGTGTTCGACGTGTCGGGCCAGCACCACAGGCACTCTGTCTTCGGGTGAGCCTCTCCCTTCGCGTAGCACATCTTCGCGATGTAGCAGCCCTCGATCTTGCCCGGCAGGCAGGTACCCAGGCCGTTGCAGGTGTCCAGGGTCGTGCAGCCCGCGCCGATCGCGCACGAGACCCCCGACTTGCTGTTGGTCCATCCGGTCGGCTTGGCCTTGGAGTCGCACTCCTGGCAGTCGTTCGACGGGTTCGGCTTGCCGTCCGAGTAGCACTCGCCGCCGATGAGGCAGGCCCCCGCGCTCACGGGGTTCGAGCACACGAAGGTCGTCGGCGCGGTCGACTGGCAGATGTCGTCGGTGCATTTGATGCCGTCGTCGCACTTCTCGGTCGCCCCCGCGACGCAGGCGCCGCTGGCGTTGCAGGCGTCGCCGACCGTGCAGCCGGAGCCGTCGGCGTTGCAGCTCGTGCCTTCCTTCTTGTTGGTCCACGACGTGGGCGATGAGCCGGGGTCGCACCCCTGGCAGAAGGACGCCGGGTTCTCCTTGCCGCTCGCGTAGCAGGTCCCGCCGATGACGCAGGCGCTGGCGTCGATGGCGTTGGAGCACGCGTAGCTCGAGATGCCCTTGGAGACGCACTTGTCGGTCGTGCACCCCAGCCCGTCGTCGCACTTCTGCGTGGGGCCGGCCTTGCACGCGCCCGACGCGCACTTGTCGCCGTCGGTGCACCCGTCGGAGTCGGCGTTGCACGCGGTGCCGTCGTCGGCGTTGGCCCAGGCCTTGGTGCTGACCGAGGTCTTGCACACCTGGCACGGGTTGCTCGGGTTGCCGGCGCCTTCCGCCACGCACGCGCCGCCGATGAAGCAGCCCGTGGTCAGCGCGCTCGAGCACGAGAAGGTGTCCGGGCCCGTCGAGGTGCAGCTGTCCGAGGTGCACGTGTGGCCGTCGCTGCACGTCTCCGCGGCGCCAGCCTTGCAGCTTCCCGCCGAGCACGAGTCTCCCTTCGTGCAGCCGTTGGAGTCGGCGTCGCAGGCCGTGCCGTCCTTGGCGGGGCTCCAGCCGTTGGGGCTCGCCGCCGAGTTGCAGACCTGGCACGGGTTCGCGGGGTTCCGCGACCGCCCTCGGCCACGCACTCGCCGGCGATGAGGCAGGACCCCGTGCCGACCACGTTCGAGCAGGTCTGCGTGTTGTTCCCGGTCGAGGTGCAGGTGTCGATGGTGCAGGTGTCGCCGTCGGAGCAGGTCACCGTCGCGCCCACCTTGCAGCTACCGGCCTGGCAGCTGTCGTTCTGGGTGCAGCCGTTGGAGTCGGCGTTTGCAGGCGGTGTTGTTGGGCTTGCTGGACCAGCCGACCTTGTTTGCCGCCAGCGCACTCCTGGCGCTGGTTGGCCCCGTTGGTCACGCCGACGAGGTAGCAGACGCCGTCGACGAGGCAGCTCCCCGTGTTCACGGTGGAGTCGCACGTGAAGGTCGACACGCCGGTGGACACGCACTTGTCGGTCGTGCAGCCCAGGGCGTCGGCGCAGGTCTCGACCTTGCCGGCCGTGCAGGTCCCGGCCTGACACGAGTCGCCCGAGGTGCGCAGCCGTTGGAGTCGGCGTTGCAGGCGGTGTTGTTGGCCTTGTTGGTCAGGTCGTCTTGGCCGGCCCGACGCACTCCTGGCACGCGTTCGCCGGGTTTTGCGCGCCCGCCGACCAGCACGCGCCGCCGATGAAGCAGCCGGTGCCGCTGGCCGTGTATTGGCAGGTGAACCCGTTGGCGCCAAGCGGCGTGCAGGTGTCGGTGGTGCACGGGAACCCGTCGTTGCAGGCCGCGGCGGGCCCGGCCTTGCAGACGCCGTCGGAGCAGCTGTCGTTCTGCGTGCAGCCCGAGCCGTCCGCGTCACAGGCGGTGCCGTTGGGGCGCGGCGACCAGCTGTTCGGCGCCTGGTCGGCGTTGCAGATCTGGCACGGATTGGCGGGGTTTCCTTCCTTGTCGGCGACGCACTTGCCGTCGATTCGGCAGAAGCCGCCTAGCAGTTTGACCGAGCAGGCGCCCGAGCCGTCGCAGGAGGCCAGCTCGCAGGACAGCGCCGTGCAGGTGTAGGCCGCGCCCTTGCAAGCGCCCTGGGCGTTGCAGGTGTCGGCCTTCGTGCAGGCGTTGCCGTCGTTGCAGGTCGCGCCCGTCTTCGGCTCGGTCGTGCACTCGTTCTTCGCGAGGTCGCAGCGCCCGATGTTGCACTGGTCGGTGCCGCTGGTGCAGTCGGAGTCGTCCGTGCAGCCACAGTTCACCTTGTCCCAGGTGCCGAGGCACGCGCCCACGGCCGAGCAGGTGTCCGACAGCGTGCACGCGTTCCCGTCGTCGCACCCGGCGCCCTGCAAGACCGTGGTCGTGCACACGCCGGCGCTGCAGCTCGCGGTCTCGCAGTCGGTCTCGAGGTCGGAGCAGTCGATGGCGGTACCCTTGCACACGCCACCGTCGCAGGCGTCGCCCACGGTGCAGGCGTTGCTGTCCGTGCACGAGCTGCCCTTGGTCTTGGGCGTCCCGATGCACACGTCGTTCGGCTCGCTGCAGGTGCCCTCGAGGCAGACGCCGTCGCTCTTGGCCGAGCAGTCGCGAGCGGACCCGCCCACGCACTTACCCGAGGCGCAGGTGTCGCCGACGGTGCAGTAGAGCCCGTCCTCGCAGCTCTTTCCGGCCGCCGCGGGGTCGGCGACGACGAGGCACTCGCACGCCTGGCACACCACCATCGAGCAGGCCGGCGCCACGATGCCCGCGCAGTCCGACGCCGACGCGCACGCGCAGCTCGCCACGCAGGCCCCCGCCTCGCAGTGGTCGTCGCTGGTGTCCGGGTTGCCGTCGTCGCACTTGGCCCCGGTCTTCGGCTCGGTCTGGCATCCCTTGGCCGCGTCGCAGAAGTCCGCCGTGCACACGTTCGAGTCGTTGCAGGTCACGGGCTGCCACACTTTCCGCGAGACCGCCGGCTGGCACTGCAGGCAGGCGTTCCCAGGCTTCGTCGCGTTGGCGGCCACGCAACCGCCGTCGAGCACACAGCTCCCGGCGTCCACGACGTTGGTGCACGCGCCCGTCGACGTGTTGCACGTGTCCGTCGTGCAGGCCAGGCCGTCGTTGCAGTCGTCGTCGGCCACGCACGAGCAGCCGCTCAGCCCGCCGTCCCACGTGCCGGCGCACGCGCCCGCCGCGTCGCACGAGTCCGCCACGGTGCAGGCCTCGCCGTCGTCGCAGGCCCCGCCGTCCTTCGCCACCAGCTTGCAATCGCCCGACCCCGCGTCGCAGGTCGCCACGGTGCAGTCGTCGCCCTCACCACAGTTCTTCGCCGCGCCCGCGCACACGCCCGCCGCGTCGCACACATCGCCGACCGTGCAGGCGTTCGCGTCGTCACAGCCCGCGCCCATCGCCAGCGGCGTCTCCACGCAGTCGCCCGTGCCCGCCTCGCAGGCCACCGTCACGCACGCGCCCGCCGTCGGCTTCACGCACGACTTCGGCACGCCGCCCGTGCACCCGCCGGCCTGGCACGTGTCGTCGATGGTGCACGCGCTGCCGTCGTCGCACGCCTTCCCGTTCGCCGTCTCGTCGGACACCACCTGGCACGAGCCCGCCTTGCACGACACCACCTCGCAGGCGCCCGCCACCAGCCCGGCGGCCAAGCAATCGCTCGCGAATTTGCAGCAGCTCCCGGCCGGCCCGGCCTTCTGCGAGCAGCCGTTCACCGCGTCGCAGCTGTCCACCGTGCACGCGTCGCCGTCATCGCAGCTGACCGCCGTCCACGCGGTCTGCGACGCCGAGACGTCGCACCGCAGGCACTGGTCGAAGGGGTGGACCTCGCCGCCGTTGTAGCACTCCTCGCCCAGCAAGCAGGTCCCGGCGACCGGCGTGCTCGAGCAGGCGCCCGTCGCGGTGTTGCAGATATCCAGCGTGCAGGCCCGCCCGTCGTCGCATTCGGCGTTGCTGCCGCACTTGCACTTCGAGCCGTCCCAGGTCCCGTCGCAGTTGCCGCTGGCGCCGCAGGTCGCGTTCAAGATGCAGGCGTTCGCGGGCTGACACGTCGTGCCCTCGGCCTCAAGCACCAGCGTGCAGCTCCCGTCGACGCACGCGCCGGTCGAGCAGGGCCCGTCCAGCCCGCTGCAGTCGACCTCCTCGCCCACGCAGGCGCCGGCCTCGCAGGCGTCGTCGGCGGTGCAGTCGTCGCCGTCGGTGCAGTCGGTGCCGTCGAGCTTCGCGTCCGCCACCAGCTGGCAGGTCAAGTCCACGCACGCGGCCTTCTGGCACTGCCCCGGGGTCAGCTCCGCCTCGCACTGCGCGTCCGTCGTGCACTCGCACGGGGTCGCGACGCACACGGTGCCCTCGCAGTGGTCGTCGCTCGTACACGCCACGCCGTCGTCGCAGGTCCCGCCCACCACCGCCGGGTACGCGCAGCCCGCCGCCGCGTCGCAGCTGTCGTCGGTGCAGGTGTTCCCGTCGCTCGAGCAGGTCACGTCGCTCCACGCGCTCTTGCTCTTGGCGAGGTCGCAGATCTTGCACTTGCTCGCCGCCGACACGGTGCCGTTCGGGTAGCACTGGCCGTCGATCTGGCACACGTCGGTCGCCGGCGTGTTCACGCAGACGCCCTTGGTGTTGCAGGCGTCCGTGGTGCACGAGTTCTGGTCGTCGCACATCTGGTCTTGCCCGAACGTGCACACCGCCTCGGCCGTGTCTGTGCCGCCGCCCGTGTCCGCGTCGACCTTCCCCCCCGAATCCGCGTCGGCTGTGTTCTCCGGCACGACGATGTTCCCGCAGGCCGCGCTAAGCGCCACCAAGCCCAGGCCCACCACCAGAGTTGCAAGTCTTCCCGTCGCGGTCGTCTGACGCGTCACCATAGCTCCCCCCTCCACTTGGCCCAAAGGCCCTCTGCGCCACTGCTTGCGGTCGTCGAAATAGCGGCGTGCGAGCCCTGACTATCCGCGCCCAGGCGCCCCCGGGTCAACATTAGTCCTGGCCCAAGTCGCGCGCACAGCCGCGGCCCGCGCCCCCGCCGAGTCCTCGCCGCCCCGCCGCCGCCAACCCCACGGCCCCGCGCGCGTTTGGCCGACCCCGCCCGATGCACTAGTCTGCCCGCGGCGCGGCCTGAGTGCGGCCGCCCCAAGATCCCCGGGAATCGGAAGTGGTTTGGCGAGAGGGCACGGCTTCGGCACGTTTGGCGGTGTGTTCACGCCCTCGATCCTCACGATCCTGGGCGTCATCATGTACATGCGCCTGCCCTGGATCGTCGGCAGCGCCGGTCTCATCACGGCCATCGGCATCATCGCCGCCGCGCACGTCATCAGCGTGACCACGGGCCTGTCGGTCGCGTCCATCGCCACCGACAAGAGCGTCGCCGCCGGCGGCCCCTACTACATCATCTCGCGCAGCCTCGGCCTCGCCCTCGGCGGCACCCTCGGCCTCGCCCTCTTCACCGGCCTCGCCTTCTCCATCAGCCTCTACGTCATCGGCTTCTCCGAGAGCCTGCTCTCCTGGTTCGACCTCCCCAGCGACCTCGGCTCCATCCGCATCTGCGGCACCCTGACGCTGCTCGTCCTCACCATCATCAGCTTCATCAGCACCTCGCTGGTCATCAAGACCCAGTACTTCATCCTCGCCCTCATCGCCGCGTCCCTCATCGCCATCTTCGCCGGCACGCCCCCCAGCGTCCCCGCCGCCGTCCAGCTCGACCCACTCCCCAACGCCCCCTCCATCGCCGTCCTCTTCGGCATCTTCTTCCCCGCCGTCACCGGCTTCACCGCCGGCGTCAACATGTCCGGCGACCTCCGCGACCCGCGCACCGCCATCCCCCGCGGCACCATGGCCGCCATCCTCGTCGGCGCCCTCGTCTACCTCTCGCTGGCCGCCTACCTCGCCTGGCGCGTCCCGGCCGACCAGCTCGTCGGAAACCCCAAGATCCTCCTCGAGATCGCCCTCGCCCCCGAGGCCGTCATCGGCGGCGTCTGGGGCGCCACCCTCTCGTCCGCCCTCGGCAGCATCCTCGGCGCCCCCCGCATCCTCCAGGCCCTCTCGCTCGACCGCATCACCCCGCGCCTCTTCGCCAGAGGCCACGGCCGCGCCAACGAGCCCCGCAACGCCCTGCTCCTCGTCTACGTCATCGCCCAGCTCGGCATCCTCATCGGCGAGCTCGACGTCATCGCCGCCATCGTCTCCATCTTCTTCATCGCCACCTACGGCTTCCTCAACCTGTCCGCCGCCATCGAGCGCTGGGCCAGCCCCGACTTCCACCCCGAGTTCCGCATCCCCGGCGCCGTCAGCGTGCTCGGCACCGTGACCTGCGTCCTCATCATGATTCAGCTCGATATCGTCGCGACCTTCGGCGCCGCGATCCTGCTCTCGGGCGTGTTTCTCTACCTAAAACGCCGCGAGCTCACCCTGGAGACCGGCGACACCTGGGAGGGCGTCTGGTCCTCGCTCGTCCGCGCCGGCCTGCAGCGCCTCAGCCGCGGGTCGCAGCACCGCCGAAACTGGCGCCCGAACGTCCTGCTCTTCGACCGCGAGGGAGGGGATCTCGGGCGGGCGCTCCGCGATTTGGGCGCCGCCCTGGTCAGCCACCGCGGCGTGCTGACCGCCTTCGACCTCACGGGCGGCAAGCACCCGCCGAGCCCGCCGGCCGACGACGAGGCCTCGGTCCAGGGCCTCTTCGAGAAGACGCTGCCCGCCGAGGACCCGTGGGGGACCATGGCCAACGTGGCGCGCTTTCACGGCTTCAGCGGCCTGCGCCCCAACACGGTCCTGCTGGCCTGGCCTGCGCCGAACGAGCGCCGCGACGGCTTCCCCGGCCTGCTCGACACCCTGCGCCGGGAGGACCTCAACGCGCTGCTCTTCGCCTTCGACCGCGCCCGCGCCAGCCTCGACCGCACCCGCGTCGACGTCTGGGTACACCCCGAATCCCACAGCCTCCAGGTCTCCGTGGCCCTGGTCCGCTTCATCACCGCCCACGACGACTGGCACCGCGCGATGGTGCGCTTCTTGCTCGTCACCGACGACCCGACGCGGTCGGACACCCTGCGCACGGCGACCACCAAGACCCTGGCCGCCGCGCGCGTCGACGCCACGGTCACCGTCTACGACACCACCTTCGGCGAGCGCGACTACGCCGAGTGGATTCGCCAAGAGTCCGCCGACGCCAGCCTCGCCATCGTCGGCCTGCCGGGAGCGTCGACCGCGCGGATCGACGAGATGGCCGGCGACCTCGACCGCGTCGCGGCGCGGGTGGGTCGCGTGCTCTTCGCCAGGCCCTCGTCGCTCTTCGAGGAGGTCTCGCCGCTCTTGCGCGGGGCCGAGCGGGCCGCCGCGCCCGAGGCCGAGGCGCCAGAATTCGACGGCGCGCTGCTGCCCGACCTCGCCCTGCCCGAGCAGCGGGACGTGGCCGCGGAGGTCCAGCGTTTTGCTGGCGATTTGGAGCGCCTCGCCGCGTCGCTGCACGAGCGCTACCTCCACCACGCCTACGCCCACCACGCCGCGCTGGCCGACCGGGTCACCGCGCTGGTGACGCGGACGCTAGGCTCGCTCGAGCGGGCGGCGGGTGCGGACCGGCAGCGCCAGCGGCGGCTTGTCGCGAAGGCCCAGGGCGGGCTGCACTTTCAGGCCGAGAAGCTGCTGGCGGACTTCCGGGCGGTGGACCTGCCGGCTCAGCAGGCGGTCCTGGAGCACGCGGTCGCGTGGTTTCACGAGGAGCAGGACAGCCTGGCGGCGGCGGCGCCGACCTCGGTGGCCGTGGCCTGGGACGCCGCGGACTGGGCAGCGGACCCGGCGGATCCTGCGGTCTTGAGGCGCTTGAAGCGGCGCCGGCGCTGGGCCCACCGGCTGCGCGGCCGCGCGCTGCCGCTGCAGGTCGCGCTGACGCCGCTGCAGGCGTGGTACCTGGGCCACCGCGGCGAGGAGCTCCTCTCGACGGCGGTGCGAAACTTCGCGCGGCGCGGCTATTCGCTGGCCGCTGAGCTAGGCCGGCACCTGGCGCAGGCGCGGGTCAGCCTCGGCAAATTGGCCGAGCGGGCGCGCGAGGAGGGGCTGGACGCGGCGGCGGTGGCGGCCGAGGAAGAGCGCGTCCTGACGCCACTCCGCGAGCTTGCGGCGGCCACCCAGCAGCGCGCCGAGCGGCACCGGCTGGCGCTCTTGGTGCGGACCCGCGAGATCGCAGGCGATTACGCCCAGGATCTCGGGCGGTTGGACGTCGCTCGGCTGGTGCGCCGCGAGCGGCGGGTGCCTCGGGAAGCCAGTCAAATACGGGCTGATTTGGGCGGCGCGTCGGCGGCCTGGGCCGAGAGCCAGGCCCTGGTGCTGTCGCGGCTGGAGCAAGCGGCGCAGCTCGCGTCGCTGCACCACCGGCTGGCGACCATGCTCACCCGCACGCGCGCCGCGGTCGCGCTGCGCCTCAAGACGGGCGTCGCGCGCTCGGTCGCGCGGGTGCAGCTGCAGCTCACCGAGCTGCGCCAAGGCTTGGCCGCGGGCGAGCTGCCTCGGCTGGAGGCCGCGACCGACCTCGGCGAGCCCATGGACGTGCAGCGAGCGCTCGACGAGCTGGCGCACGAGGTGGCGACGGCCGCCGCCGAGCTGCCCGAGCAGGTCAGGACCCTCGGCGACGGCGCGGTCCAAGAGCTGGACGAGGCGCCCTTTGAGCCGGTGTCAGCGCCCGAGGTGCCCCTGCGGCGTCTGGTGCAGTTCCTGCTGGAGTCCGAGCTGGTCGGGCGCCTCCAGACCGAGCTCGCGCCGCTGCCCGCGCTGGAGGGTGCGGCGCTGCGAACGGCCCAGGACGCCGTGAGGCTGGTGACCTTCGAGCTGTCGGCCCTGGGTGCGGAGGCGGCGACAGAGGGCGGCGAGTCCAGCGGCGACGAGGGCGCGGCCGATGAGGCCCGCAGCCGCGCGATGCAGGTCATCGACCACGGGCTGGCGCGCATCGACAGCGCGCTGGCGGCGGTGCGGGCGGCGGTCCCGTCGCTCGAGGCGCGCATCGAGGAGCTGCTGCGGCAGGTCGCCGCGCGCACCGACAGCTACGTCTACACGGGCTCGCTGGACAGCCTGCGCAAAGACCTGCGCCTCTCGGACGCCCGGCCGGTCCTGTCGAAGGTGGGCCGATTTGGTAGGCGCCTACAGGCGAAATGGCACGACGCGCTCGAGGTGCTGCTCTACTCGCGCAGCGCGATGACCCTCGCCGCGCGGCGCCACCGCGAGTCCGGGACCGCGCCCGCCACACCGGTCGAGGGCGCGCTGGCCGTGACCCGCGCGCACACCGCCTCCGACGCGGTGCTGCAGACCTTGCCCTTCTACTACCGCCAGCTCTTCCTCGGCCGCGCGCCCGTCAGCCGCGCCTACCAGGTCGGCCGCGAGCGCGAGGTCGCCGAGGCGGCGCGAGCCATCGCCGCGTGGCGCGACGGCTACGGCGGGGCCCTGGTCGTCAGCGGCGGGGGCGGCTCCGGCAAGACGTCTCTGTGCCGCACCCTGGCGGAGACGCACTTCCCAAGCGGGCGCGTCTACCACCTGGTCCCACCGCGCGGTGGTAGCGCCGACCCCGACGAGCTGAAGGCGGCCTTCGAGACGGCCCTGGACGCCCAGGGCAGCTACCGCGAGCTGCTCGGGGGGCTGGCACCCGGCAGCGTGGTCGTCGTGCACGACCTGGAGATGTGGTGGGAGCGCGGCGCGACCGGCAGGACGGCCCTGGCCGAGCTGCTCGACCTCGTCGACCGCTTCGGCGCCCACTGCCTCTTCATGATGACCATCAGCACGCCGGCCAGGCGCTTCATCGACCGGCTGGAGCCCATCTCGGAGCGGGCGCTGGCGGTCGTCGAGTGCGGCCCGCTGCCAGCCGAGGTGCTCAAAGAGATCATCATGCTGCGCCACCGCTCGACGGGCCTGCGGTTCGAGCTGGGCGGCCGCAGCGAAGAGGCGCTGGGCGATTGGCGCCTGGCGCGCCTCTTCTCCGCGCACTTCGACGCCTCCGGCGGCAACGTGGGCGCCGCGCTGCACGGCTGGGTCGCCCACATCGAGCGCGTCCAGGGCGAGCGCCTCGTCGTGCGCCGGCCCCAGCGCCACGACCTGGGCGTCCTCCGCGAGCTGAGCGTGGGACCGCTGGCGATTCTCCTGCAGCTAGTGCTCCACAAACAGCTCTCCCGCGCCCGGCTCGAGCGCATCGCCAGCGGCGGAAGCGACAGCGCCCGCCCCGCCGTGGGCGCCGACCTGTCGACGCTGCTGCGCATGGGTCTCGTCGTCGAAAACCAGCGCGGCGTCCTCGAGCTATCGCCGGCCGTGCAGCACCTCGTGCTCGAGCACCTGGGCGCCCGCGGGCTGCTGCCATGAACGACTCGCTCGCCATCTCGCCCGTCGGCTTGCTGACCTTCGTCCTCTTGGGCGCGCTGCTGCTGGCCCTGCTCCGCGGCCTGCGCCACCTGCAACGCTGGCTGCGCCTGACCGAAGCGAGCCGCGCGCGCCTGGACCGCGTCCAGCCCGTAGCCGAGCTATCGGTCGTCGTCCTCTACGTCCTGACCGCCGCGCCCCTGGTCTTCAAAGAAGAGCCATCGCTCTCCCCGTGGGCCCTGGCCGCCCTAGCCCTGGCCGTGCTGGCCGTCTCGTGGCTGGCCATCCGCGACTGTGTCGACGGCCTCTTCCTGCGCGCCGCCGGCCTCTGCCGCCCCGGCGACCACATCAGCACCGGCGCCATACGCGGCCGCGTCGTCAGCGTCGGCTACCGCGTCGTCCACGTCCTGACCGTCGACGGCCAAGAGGCCATCGTCCCCTACAGCCGCGTCACCCGCGACGGCCTGACCCGCCGTCCTCCCGGAACCGCCTGCCACCGCCACGTCTTCGAGGTCGACCTCCCCCCAACGCTGCCAAGCGGCGCCGCCACCCGCCGAATCCAAGCCGCCGCCCTCGGCCACCACTACGCCAGCATAGCAAGACCGCCCGAGATCGAGCCCGGCCCCCAAAGCACCCTGACAGTGACAATCCACGTCCTAGCCCCCGCCCACGCCCCCGACGTGGAATCCCAAGTACGCGCCGCCCTCCAGGCCGACTGAATCTTTGCGCTAGGCGACTTTGGGGCTCCTCGTTGCCGCGCGGTACTGGACAGCCGAACGCCGCGTCCGTAGCCTTTCCCTGTCGCGCGGAGGTGACGCGGTGGGAGAGCGAGCAACGATTCTGGAGCAATTTCGACGGCTTCAGTCCGCTGAGAAGCTCGCGATCATCGACGAACTCTGGCTTGAGGCCTCCCTCGAAGTCCAGGCACAGCCGCTGACCGATGCGAGCCGCGACTTCCTTGATGCGCGAGTCCACGACGCGGAGTCCCACCAAGGAGACGAGCGCGACTGGGACGATGTGCGAGACGAGCTGCTGCGGAAGACGTGATGCGGGTTCGTCTGGCGCGCTTGGCACAGCAGGACATCGCCGCCGCAACCGAATGGTACGAGCTGCAACGGCGCGGGTTGGGCGCACGCTTGCTCGCCTCCGTCGACCGGGCCCTCAGGGATGCGGGAGACAACCCGCTGCGATTCGCGATGATCCACGGCACCGTGCGTCGGGCGATGATCGAAGGGTTCCCCTACGCCGCATACTTCGTCGTACTGGAGGACTACGTCCGCGTGGTGGCCGTCGTCCACATCAGGCGCGACCCGGAGGCGTGGCAGAGCCGGGAGTGAAATGAGGCGACTTGGACGGCCACATCGCGTCGTACCCGCCGTCGCTCGCGACGTCTTCTGGGGATTTTCGGTAGTGCTCGGCGAGGAACTGGTCGATGGCGGTCTCGTCGACGCAGGGGCTGACCCAGGACCACTCCCAGGTGACTACGGCGACCATGTCTTCGAGGTCGAGGTCCCCCCAACCCTCCCAAGCGGCGACGCCACCCGCCGAATCCACGTCCTAGCGCCCGCCCACGCCCACGACGTGGAATCGCAAGTACGAGCCGCCCTGCTAGCGGACTGAACCCCGTCCAGTCGCCGCAACCGCGCCAGAGGCTCGCCCGCTCCTCCAAGCCAACCCCTCGGCGCTTCTTCCAGCCGACAAGCTACGCTTGGTCTTCACAAACCGTAGCCGGCTGGTGATGCGTTCCAACTGACCCGGTCCACCTCGACGACGACCTCCGCCTCGGGCAGGTAGCCGCGCGTTCCCGCCGCAAGCGATGAAGCGGCTTGCCGCGGAGGCCACCTGAGCGCGGCGCGGAGTTTCGGAGATGCCGGCCAACCCGCTCTAGGAGCCGGTATCGCCTGTTGATCTTCTGGCGTGGATTGGGCGAATGTAGATCTGTTGGGCGCTTGGTCGCCACAGGAGTCGTCTCGTGAGATCCGCGCCCAACCGAAGCTTGCACCGCGAGTTCTCGCGCCCGGCCGTCCGGCTCGCCGGTTCACTGGCGTTCGTCACGATGCTCTGCGCTCTCGTGGACTGCGGCGGGACGTCCACGCCCGCCGGCGCCGACGTCTCGGCGACGAGTGACGGCACCGAGAGCGACTCGGTCGCGGGGCCCGACACGCCCGCGAGTGATACCTCGGCCCCAAGCTGCGGACTTCTGGGGGTTCCCTGTCCTTCAGGGTTCGCGTGCAAGGAGGTTGAGCGAATCGTGATCCCGGGCGGTGTGCGTGAGTTCTGCTACCGGCAGGCGGACAACGCCGTGTTCGTCCCTCCGGGGCCATTTTGGCAGGGGTGCATTCGCGCTAAGGAGCTTGATGTGGAGTGGTGCAACGCCAGTTCGTGGGATGCCGTACGGGCAGTGACGACAGCACCATACTTGGTGCAACGCACGCCGGTGACTCAGTCGGAATACCGGGATTGTGCGGAGGCGCAAAACGGCTGTTCCGAGTGGCCCTTCGGCTACACCGAAGAGTGGGACTGGTATCCCGCATTCGGCGAGGTCGCGATTGGCGGGATCACGACCTCCGAGGCGGAGCGCTACTGCGAGTGGTTGGGCGAGAAATCAAAGGTACGTTGGCGCCTCTGCTCAAACTCGGAGTGGGAGAAGGCCGCTCGTGGCGGTTGCGAAACACTTCCTGGGGGTGGCGACCTTGGTCGATGTGCCGAGGAAGTTCGACTCTACCCGTGGGGTGACGAATACCCAGAGTGCGAAATTGTCACGACGATACGTGGGTGCGATCTTAACGAAGCTAATACCCCCGGCTATGCCTGGGGGCTACCGGTTGGTTCCGACCCCCAGGCCGCGGGTCCGTACGGCGTGTTGGATATGTGGGGAACGGACTTAGAACTCGTGGCCGACTGTTTTCCAGTGGTGCCCACCCCGCCGTCCTTTCCGCCCACGGATGGCAGCGCGTGGGATCACGATTGCAGGTTCGAGCCCGACAGCGACGGCGTGCTTCGGCCCATCCGCTATGTGCGCGGCGGCGGTTATGGTTTTAATCCACTCGGTGGGAGCCAGTATCCCTTGTCCGTATACCACCCGTTGCGCGAGTACGGCGAATATGGTCAGGTCTTACAGTTCCGATGCTGCGCAGATTTTGATCAGGCTGACGAGTAACTCGGCGGCCCGCGGGGCGGCGTCTTGCAGAGGGCTGGTTGGGGGGTCAAGGGAAGCGGAAGGCGGCAGAAGCGGACTTCCCAACTTGGGCTTGTGGTGGCGGTCTTGCTGGTCGGCGCCCGAACCGAGCCAGCCCGCGATCGATCTTGGGCTCTGAGCACGTTTGATGCTTCGGGCGCTTTCAGGCGAGTGAATGGTGGAGCAGGCGGGGGCGCCTACTTGGACAGCCACATCGTCTCGTAGCCGCCGTCGCTCGCGACGTCTTCGGGGGACTTTCGGTAGTGGTCGGCGAGGAACTGCTCGATGGCGGTCTCGTCGACGCAGGGGCTGACCCAGGACCACTCCCAGGTGACGACGGCGACCATGTCGCCGAGGCCGGGGTAGGGCGTGAGCAGCCAGCGGAAGGGGCCGCCGGCGTCGTCGGGGCGGGCTTTTGCGAACGCTCGCAGGGCGTCGATGAGGGTGGGGTCGGCGCAGGGGTCGTAGAGGAAGACGGCGCCGCCGTGCTCGAGGTTGTGGACCCAGCGCTGGGCCGGGCAGAAGGTGTACTCGCCCCATTTGGCCCAGGTCGGGCGGTGGTTGCCGCTCGAGGGCGGGGTGTCGTCGTAGGCGATCGGCGTCGGCGGGGAGATGTGGGCGGCGCCTTTTTCGGGGATGTTGACCACGACGGGGGTGGTGCAGGCCGGCGGCGCGACCGTGCCGGTGGCGCAGGTCCAGTCCAGGTCCAGGTCGGGGTCCACGCCGGTCGCGTCGGTGTCGGCGGCGAGGTCGGGCTCGACGTCGTGCGTGTGGGCCGCGTCGGAGTCGTGGGTGTGGTCGGTGTCTGTGGCTGCGCCGTCGGAGCCCGCGGCGTCGGGGGCTGCCGTGTCCGCGGCGGTGTCTGGGAGCGCCGCGTCTGGGCTTGTGGTGTCCGCGAAGGTGTCGGAGCCGCCCGCGCCGTCACCCGTGGATCCGCCGTCGCTGCGCGGTGGCAGCTCGGCGACGGTGCAACCTACCAGCGCGAACGCGGCGCCCAGCAGCGCCGCCGTCACTACACCCCGAGTCCCGTTCATCGACCGCCCTCCGTCGCGCGATTTGCCGCGTCGCGTGTGACTATCGACTACCCGCGATCGCCTCGACGCGCCAATTCGCGACCACCCCGCGAGCCCAGACGCGCGACCGGGGCCGACTCGAGCCAGAGCGCGGAAGCACATGCGCGTCACGGGGTCTCAGCCTCGGATATCCAGCCCGTCGATGAACTGGCGCGATTCGCGCAAGATGCCGCCCAGGTGTGTCAATATGCCCAAGTGCCCGCCCTCGAATCGGTAAACCGGGGGCCGGTCCCAGCGCTCCCAGAGGCGTTCGCTGCGCGCGGTCGTCAGGATGCGGTCGTAGCGGCCCATCACGAAGAGGATGCGCTCGCGGGGGAGACACGGTGTGATCTCGTCGAGGCCCAGCGAGCTCGCGTAGGCTTCGACGTCGGCCGGGCCCCAGCCGTGGCGGGCTAGGGCCAGGCGCATCGGCGTCAGCAGGCCCGCGTCCTTCAGGGCGCCGGCGAGGTCGAGGTGGGCGGCAACAGGTACCGCGAAGGCCAGGCGCGGCTCGAAGCACGCCAGCGACAGCGCGACCATCCCGCCCAGGCTGACGCCCAGCACTCCGACCGGCCCCGGCGCGACCTTCCCAAGCCAGCCCACCAGCGCGCGCGCGTCGTGGACGCTCTGGCGCATGGCCTCGAACGTGCGGACGAGATCGGCGGTCCAGAAGTACTCGCCGTGAAAGGCGGCCTCCCGCGGCTTGCGGCGCCCGTGGTACGGCAGGTGCAGGCTCATCACGTCCACGTCGAGCGTGCGGGCGAAGCGCGGCAGCAAGACGACGTCCTCGGCGCGCGACAGCGTCTGCATCCAGCTGTGTAGGAAGATCAGGGTGGGCCGCGGGGCGCCGTCGGCGTGGCGAATCCAGGTGGCGTGGACCGTCTGGTTGGCGGGGTCGCCGCAGCGCTGCATGTAGCGAAATGGCGCCGACACGGCCTCGTGGGCTGAGGGGAAGCTCAGCTCGCTCCAGCGAAATCCGCGCATCGTGCCGCGCTCGGTCAGCGTCACGTCGGGCAAGCCCGGGTCGTCGCCGAAGAGCTGCTCGATGCTGTACGGCTCGTAGCTGCGCAGCTCGCCGAGGGTGTTCGGCGTCTCGGCCGTCCGGCGCAGCAAGACCGCGCGCGCCAGGACCGTGGCCGTGTTGTCGATGGTGTGCGCGACGGATTGACGGAAGTTCACGGCCGAAGCCTAGGGCATCGCATCGCGCAGCGCCACTTCGCTTCTCGCACAGGGCCCGCGCGGCCAGGGGACTGCGGGCCGCGCGACGAATTGCCTATTGAGGGTGCGGCCCCCGGCCGGCCTACTGAACCCACCACGACAATCCACCGCACCCCGCCCTCCAGTCCGGCGGACGGCGCCCGCGGTGCGTGTCGCGATCTCCACATGCAATGGGAACACGCCATGAACAGCTCAACTCGCGCGCTCCGCCTCGCCGCCCTCGGCTTGGCCATCCTCGCCTCGCCGGCCGTCGCCCGCGCCCAGCCCGCCCCGTGCCAGGACAGCGTCGAGCTCCCGCCGTGGACGCCCGGCGTGACCAGCAACTACGTCGACGGCGGCGCGACAGGCGATGAGTCGGCCGGCTACACGATCTGCTCGTCGGCGCCCGGCCCGGCGGACCCCTACGACAGCTACCGCCTGCTCACCCAGCCCGCCGGCGGCGACTTCGAGCTGGAGGTCACCGTCGAGTCGCTCAGCGCGGGCGGCGCGGGCGGCCTCGTGGCGACGGTGCTGGGCCTGGACCTGCTGACGGCCCCGCGCCTGCTGGTCTGGGTCGAGACCGACACCGAGGACCCCTCCATCGGGTGGCTGCGCTCGAGCCTCCGCCGCGCAGACGACGGCGCCAGCGAGCCCGAACCCGCCCCCATCATGGTGTCGCTGCCCCTGCGCCTCCGCCTCGCGCGGACCGGCGGCGTGGTCAGCGCCGGCTATCGAGTCGACGGCGCGGCCACCGACCACCTGGTCGCCGACATCACCGGCGAGCAGCTCGACGTGGCCCTGCGCGTCGGCATGCAGCAGTTCTCCGGCGAGCCCGAGGTCACCCACTTCGCGACGTTCTTGCGCCCCGCCCTCGTCGCCGCCAAGGCGCCCGAGATCGACTGCGTCGAGGGCTCACCCTTCGAGAGCGGCGCGCTGCTCGTCAGCGGTAAAAACCTCGACAGCGTCACGTCGTTTTCGGCATTCGGCGGCCCGGTCATCGTCCTGGCCCAGAGCGCCGAGCGCCTCATCCTCCAGCCCGCCTCGCCGCCCGCGAGCAGCGTCAGCTACGGCCAGCTCGAGCTCGGCCACGCGGCGTCCCGGCAGCCCGTCCGCGTCGACATCGCCTCCATCGGCACCCCGCTCATCCGCGGCGACGTCGACATGGACGGCGACGTCGACCTGGACGACTTCCGCGACCTGCGCCGCTGGATGAACCGCGGCGTCGAGCCCGCCTGCCCCGGCGCCGGCGACGTCAACGGTGACACCTTCACCAACGACGCCGACGTGGACGCACTGAAAGCCTGGCTCAAGGGCACCGGCCACGCCCCCGCCGCGCCGTTCCCCGCCCCCGGCTTCGTGCAGGGCGCGTTCACCTGCGGCACGCCAGCCGCCCCCGACGTCCGCCGCGTCAAGCCCCTGCGCGCCAACCGCGACCGCCCCGTCATCGCCGGCGACGTGCTGAAGGTCATCGGCCAGGACCTCCCCCCGGCCTCCGACCTGGTCGTCTGGTTCGGCGACGTCCCGACGCGCATGCTCGGCGGCGACTCCCACATCCTCAAGGTGCTGGTCGGTGAGGTCCCGACCTCGGGCCCGCGCTGCGCCCGCATCATCCACGTCCAGTCGCAGCACCGCGGCAGCGGCCTGCGCGTCGGCGGCGGCTGGCTCGCCGACCTCGACGCCCCCAAGCTCTGCCTCGACTTCACCGCGTCCGCGGCGCCCACGCCCGCCTTCCGCGCGGTCACCGCCACCGACGGAACGCTCGAGATCCCCATCCCCAGCGCCGCCTGGAAAGCCGGCCAAGCCTACGACATCGACGCCACCGTCTTCATGCCATGGCTCGACGGCCAGTCCCGCGGCTCGCGCTCGCTGAAGATGCTGTTCCGCTCGCCCGACGCCCCCAGCGCGACCGCGGGCGGCGTGTCCGTCGGCCAAGGCGACGTCAACGGCTACACCGCCGGCCTCAACGCGCTGGCCGCCGCCATGACCAGCCAGTTCAACGGCAGCTACCTGCCCTCGACCCCCTCGACCCCCTGCGACTGCGAGGTCGAGGTCATCCCGGTCCCGGCCCTCGAGAAGCTCATCCTCGCGCCGTGTCTGCCCCCGCCGCCCAAGCCCGAGCCCGCCGTCCCCGGCCCGGACAAGCTCAAGAAGCCGAACCCCATCATCGTCGGCGGCATCAACATCACGCCGAAGTCCCTGCCGGCCGTGGAATGCGACGGTGAGCTGATCAGCCACAAGTCCAACCCCCGCAAGTTCGCCTGGTGCAATTTCCGCGAGCTGGTCCAGCCCATGGACGACAACACCTACCCCGAGACCGACCCCTTCTACCTGGGGCACCCGCTCTTCGCGTCGTGGAAGCCGGTCGCCACCGTCCGACAGGCCCTCGAGGGCGAGGAAGGCGGCAAGTGGACCCTCAACCCCGACGCGCAGCCCCTGACGGAGAAGCACATCCTCTTCGAGTACAGCACCGTGGACCAGCTCAAGGCGATGGACTACGGCAACCCCTACGTGTGGGCGCTGCGGCGCAAGCACTGCCACACGTTCACGGCCGAGTGGATGCCCAAGATCGGCCTGAACAACCGCATCGTGAAGACCTTCTATGTGCCCGAGGGTCGCCTTCCCGCCAGCGTCAATCCGGACAGCCTCTACAGCTACGTCCCGCCTGGAAAGCAGCGTCACTACCTCGTCGGTCTGCACGTGGCGACCTCGACGCTTCACGGCTTGGGCCTGCCCAGCGGCTACTACTCCTGGTCCACCTTCTGGATTCCGCCAGGTCCCGGCGACACCAAGACCCGCAGCGGGGCGCCCTTGGCCAGCAGCTACGACCCGAAGTGCACCGTGGGCACAGGCCAGGACCGCCCCGCCGGCTTGCCGCCCTTCTTCGACAATTTCGTCATGTGCACCGACGGCGCGCCCGGCGAGCGCGGCTGCGGAAACCCCTACGCCGATACGTTCTCCGAGTGCGACTACGTCCCGACCCCGAACACGCCCGAAGAGAACGATACGCCTGTCAGCACCTGCACCGGCTGCCACGCCGCCATGGGGCGGGTGGTCTTCGCGACGCCGGAGGTCGTGACGGGCGTCGTCGAGGTCGGCTGGCTCCCCAGCCTGAAGATGGACCTGAGCGGCGCCGACCTCGACGCCATCGCGCACTACGTCACGGACAACCCGCAGAAGTTCACGTGGTGGACGCAGCCGAAGGTCAACGAGGGAACGAACTCCGAGATGCCGCAGAGCTGCTTGAAGTCGGAGCAGGGCCTCTGGAACCCCTTCGACCCCGACGCCGAGTTCGGCGACGGCGAGCCCCTGTAGCCGGTCCCTACGCCCCGAGGGCGTGGCCGAGTCGCACGAGCTCCATGCGTGAGGCTGCGCCCAGCTTCCGCATGGCCATCGTGAGGTGGCCCGCGACCGTCGACTCGGCCACGCCCAGGCTATACGCGATGACACCGTTCGGTTCGCCGGCGACAGCCTGGGCCACCACCTGCGCCTCGACCTCGCTGAGCTGTCGCGCGCTGACCCCGCCCGGTGGGTTCGCGATGGCCACGTAGTAACGCCGCCCGTCCGTGTCGTGGCGGTCGATGACCGACCAGCGCCCCTCGACCAGCCCCTGCCACAGGTTCAGCGCCTCCGCCTCGTCGTTGCGGACGGCGCTAGTCCGCGCGCGGTCGATGCGCCGCACGGCCTCGCGTAGCTGCGCCCGCATCTGGCCGTCCGCGGCAGGTCCCTCGGCGTGCGCGAGCCGCCCGTCGGTCTCCAGCACCGCCTCCGACGCCTCGCCGACCTCCACGGTGGCCAGCGCGCGCCGCAGCCGCAGCCCCGCCGCCACGTGCACCGCGGCCCGCCGGTTCAGCTCCCGCGCGCCCTCCGACAGCGTCGCGCCCTTCACGATGGCGCTGACCATCACGCCGGTCCCCGTGCGGTCGTAGCTGTACGCGAAGAGCAGGTCGTCGCCGCCGCGGGAGTTCAGGTAGCCCAGCAACAGCTCCGACGCCTCCAGAGTGGCGCGCCCCCAGACCCGCGAGTCCTTCACGCGGCCCCAGTGCTCGCTGAAGAGCGCGCACTGCGTCCCGGTCGGGAAGATCGCCGCCGCGAAGTCCGGGTCCATGTCCTCGTGCATCGGCCCGAAGACCGCCATCGCGTCGTCGACGCCGCTGAGGTGGGCATTGTGGAAGACCGGCGGCCCTTCCGCCGTGCGCGTGATGACGTGGCCGCCCCACGCCACGACGCCGGTGAAACGGCTGGCGAAGCGCTCGTTGAGCTGCACCAACCAACGCTGGCCGTCGCTGGCGGTGTCGTACGCGCCTTCGACGATGTCGAGAATGCCGCTCCCCATGGGGGGGATACTCGGCCTGCGGGTGGCAAGCGTCAAGGCGGCCGGGGCGCCGCGGCCGGCGTCGGGCTATTCCAGGGCCGCCAGCTCAAATCGCGAGCAAATACCTAGCTTTTCGTAGACCGCGCGCAGCTGGTTGGCCACCGTCTTGACCGAGACGCCGCGGGCGGCGGCGATCTCGCGATTGGAGCGCCCGTCCAGCACCAGCCGCACCACCTCTTGCTCCGCAGGCGACAGCCTCGCCATGGGCGCGTCGCGCGGCACCGCCACCACGACGAACTGCACGCCGTCGATGTCCATCGGCGACAGCTCAACGCCCCGCGCGGGCTCGCTCGGCGTCGGCTCCGCAGCCCCGTCCGCCCCGCGCTCGTCTGAAGCTCGACCCACGACACCCCCCGGACCTCGGCACATCGTGTCACACTCGGTGACGCGCGCACATCGGCCGGGGAGCGTCCGGTGGGTGACCGTGGGCTCAGTACACGATGCCCGAGTAGGGGCACTCGGCCTTGATGGCCTTCTCGTCACAGGGCGAGGGCGGCATGCAGTCGAAGTAGACCGGGCAGTCAGGCGACTGCTCGCAGCCGCAGCCGCAGGCGTTACCGAAGTACGTGGTGTTGGCGGGGCAGAAGAAGTCGATGAGCGTGCAGATCTCGGGCGATTCTCCCACGTAGTCGCGGTACCACTCGGCGTCCGGGTCGCAGGCGCAGGCCTTCTCGGTGCAGGAGACGTCGCCGTCCTGCCCGCAGAAGCAGGTGTTGCAGCCGTCTTGCGCCGGGAAGTTCTCGCCGGCCCAGTAGGTCCCGCCGTTGTATTTGCACTGTGGGCCGACGCAGGGCGTGGCGAGGCAGGTCACTTTGCCCGGCGCCTCGCAGGTGCAGTCGGTGCAGGGCTTGTCGGTCGGCACCCAGGCGCCGACTGGGTACGTCTTGCCGTCCTCGCCCACGCAGCCCGCGCAGGCCTTCAAGGTGCAGACGACCTGGCCGGACTCCAGGCAGGTGCAGGTGTTGCAGCCGTCACCCGCGGGGAAGGTGTCGCCGGGCCAGGCCTGCTCATCGTTGTACTCGCAGACCGGGGGCGGGCAGGGGGTGCCGAGGCACTCGATCTCACCGGAGGCGAGGCACTGGCACACCGTGCACTTCTGGTCAGTCGGGACGCTGGCGCCGACCGCGTAGAAGCCGCCGTCGGGCCCGTAGCAGCCGTTGCACGCCATCTGGGTGCAGATGACTTGGCCGGACTCCAGGCAGGTGCAGGTGTTGCAGTCGTCACCGGCGGGGAAGGTGTCGCCGGGCCAGCCGTACTCGCCGTTGTATTCGCACACCGGGGGTGGGCAGGGCGTGCCCAGGCACTCGATCTCGCCCACCGCGAGGCAGGTACACACAGTGCACTTCTGAGTCGTCGGCACGCTGGCCCCGACCGGGTAGAAGCCGCCGTCGTCTCCGTGGCAACCCGCGCAGGCCTTCTCGGTGCAGCTGATATTGCCATTGTCGCACGAGCACTTGTTGCAGCCGTCGGCCGCGTCGAAGTAGGTCTGGTCCGCGTGCCACTGGCCGTTGTAGTTGCAGCCGCTGGTGCACGCGACGCCAGTGCAGGCCATGTCGCCGGACTCCAGGCAAGTGCAGATGTTGCAGCCGTCGCCGAGGTCCACCGTGTCGCCCACCGCGACGCGGCCGCCCTTGAAGTCGCAGCCACCGACGCAGCCGAGCCCGGTACACGCGACGGTCCCGCCGCTCCCGCAGGTGCAGGTGTTGCAGCCGTCGCCGGCCGGGAAGCTCTGCCCCTCGGTGTAGGTCTTGCCGCCAAATTCGCAGGTGCCCACGCAGGCCATCGCCGTGCAGGCCACGTTGCCGCCAGCCTCGCAAGAGCACGTGTTGCAGCCGTCGGTGCTAGCGAAGGTCTCGCCAGCCAAGTAGGTCTTGCCACCATAAGCGCAGGTGTCCACGCAGGCCTTGAGCGTGCAGGCCACCTCGCCAGTAGCCAGACACGAGCAGGTGTTACACCCGTCCGTACTAGGGAATGTGGCGCCCACGCTGTGATTGGAGCCGTCATAAGCGCAAGTCGTCGCGCCACCAGGCTCGCAATCGCTGGCCCCCATACCGACAAAGAGCGTCAAAGCGCCCATCGCCATCAACACCAGCAGACGCCGGCCACTCGTTCGCGGGGTAGGACATAGCTTCATCGGGAGCCTCACTCAGTTCTCAGGTTCGCCTGCCAGGCAAGCCTTTGCAATGCAGGGACTGTGCCAGCTAGACCTGATCGGCCACCGCGCACGGCGCCTCTGTCAGCCCGGCCCGGCGGTGTGGCTCCGATTCTGACCGCGGATCGCTGCGGAGCCGAGAGACGCGGGCTTGCGCGTCGGGCCTCTCGGCGGCGGGGAATGGCGGCGATGTCTTCGGGGCGATTGTTGGCGGAACGGGGCCCGGCTTAGGCGATGGTGGCGGCGACCTCGGCGCGCTGGCGTAGACCCGCGAGCTGCGCGTCGGTGGCGCTGATGAGCGCGTTGTAGACCCAACGCTTCAAGTCCTTCCAGGGCGTCCGGTGGCCCGCGCCGGAGCGCAGCGTGACGTTGCGGAAGAGCGCGAGGAGGTTGTAGGCGAGGCGCCTGAGCAAGAGCACGGCGACCATGCCTTTGGGGTCGGCCGTGATCCACGGGTGCTCGTCCTCGGCGAAGGCGACGTCGAGGGTGTGGTGGCCTTGATTCTCGACGCCCCAGCGCAGCCGGGCGAGCGCGAGCCACTGACTCCCGCTGAGGCGGTCCGCCGCCAGGCTCGCGATGTAGTACCGGTCCTCGCCGCAGATCAGGCGGCCGTCGTCGCTCCAGGTCTCCGAACGTACACGCAGGGTCGTCCGCAGATGGTCCCAGCCGTGGTAGGCGGCCATCTCGCTGGTGAGGAACGCGTAGCGGCGGACGAGGCCTCGGCCCGTCTGGTCCTCGCTGAAGCTATCCGCCTCGTCGTGGCGCCGCCCGCCGAGCAGCCTTTCCGCCTCGGCGAAGAGAGTCGGCTGCTTGGAGTCGAGCCGGAACGCGTACTGCAGATGACGTGCGCGTACAGAATCGGCGTTGCCCAGCGAGCAAGCGCCCGAGTCGTACATGACCATCCGGAACAGGTCGAGCCCCCGATACGCCGTGAGCACGTCGTCGAGCGCCTGCACGAACTGGCCGTCCTCGTTGGTCTCCGGCGCGATGGGGCAGGCGTCGAGCACCGGCTTGGCGCGCGAGCTGATCAGCACGCTGGTCACCGTGCGAAGGAGTCCGCGCGCCCCTGCGTCGGCACCGCCCTCGCCGCCGTGGCGTTGACGCTGCGCGAGCCCATCACCCCACGCCCGGATGGCGGTCACCTTACCGTCCATCGAGAGCACGCCGAACGGCAGCACGTCGGCGGCGATGGCCTTGCGGCGACAGGCCACGCGAATCTGCCGATAGATGCGGCCCCTGAGGCTCGCCGGCGCCAGCTGGACGAGTACATCGCGCATCGTCGTGTCGGGCGCGCGGCGTCTCAGGCCCAGCGCACGCCGCGCCGCGGGAGCCATCTCGGCCGTCAGGTGCTCCACCTCCGCCAGCGAGCGACACCCCGCCGCCAGCCCAACAACCGCGGCGCCCAGCAGCGAGCCCAGCGTCCACTTCCGCCCATGCGCGCGCCGCGGGTCAGGCACCCGCCCGAGTTGGATCTCGGGCACCCGTGCAGCCAGTAAACCGGCCATCCGTCTGTTTATTCGTCCGTCCACGAGAGCAACCTCCGTGTGCAAGTGCTTGCAGAACGGCTGCGTCGGGATCATCCTGAGGCCGCCGTCGCTGCAAGGTTTCCGTGAAGCCGGGACCGTTCCGCCAAAGAAAGCAGCCCCTACGGAAAACGATCGGCGACGTGCAGCGGGCCCGCCAGTTTTGGCGGGCCCGCACCCCTTCCGCGGAGAGCGCCGACCGCGGGCCGCACACCTGAGCGCCGAAGAGCCCGCCGCGCTCACAGCGGACAGCAGCCCGCCCGACGTCCACCGCTGCGCCTTGGCGGGCCTCGACCCCCAAGCGGTGACACGACGCGATTGCGAATTTAAGCAGCGCCCCACGCCGCCCAACGCCCCGCCGGAGCACCCACGAGTTCAAAGCGAACCGGCACCCGAACAGGCGGGTGGCCAATCAGGTCTAGCGCGGCCGAGGGGGCGCGTCGGCGGCCGGTCAGAGCAGCGGCGAGAGGATCCGCGCGGCCGAGAGCACCAGCCGCCGAAAATACGGCGGTCGGAGGCTCCCCTCGAGGTCCACGGGCTTTGCGTGGGCTATGTCGTCTTCGAACTGGCCGGCTAGCTCACTGGCGACGCGGGTGCCGAACACGAAGGCGTTGAGCTCGAAATTCAGGCGGAACGACCGGATGTCCATGTTCGCCGAGCCGACGGTCGCCAGCCAGTCGTCGACCACGAGGGTCTTCGCGTGGACGAAACCGCGAGCGTACTCGTGAATCTGCACGCCCGCAGCGAGCAGATCGGGGTAGTAGCCGCGCGCCGCGAGGCTGACCAGCATGTGGTCGGAGCGCGCGGGGAGCAGCAGGCGGACGTCGACGCCGGAGAGCGCGGCGGTGATCATGGCGTGCTCGATGACGGGGTCGGGCACGAAGTAGGGGCTGGTCACCCAGACGCGCTTTTGGGCCAGCAGGATGGCGCGGGCGTAGAGGCGATGGAGCGGTGACCAGCGCTGATCGGGGCCGGATTCGACCACGAGGACCGAGGTGTCGCCGTGCAGATCGGAGGCGGGATCGGGGTAGAGCGCGCGGTCGTCGAGGAGGACGTGGGTGGCCTGAAACCAGTCCTCCGCGAAGGTGCGGGCGAGGGCGAGGACGGCGGGGCCTTCGATGCGGATGTGGGTGTCGCGCCAGTGGCCGATGTTGGGGTCGAGGCCGAGGTACTCGCGGCCGACGTTGATGCCGCCGGTGAAGCCGACGCGGCCGTCGATGACCATGATCTTGCGGTGGTTTCGGTAGTCGACGCGGTCGCGGCGGCGCAGGCGGAAGAGCTGCCCCACGGGGCCGTAGACCGCGACCTCGCCGCCGACGGCGCGCAGCGGGTCCCAGAACTCATAGGGGAGCGCGAGGCTGCCGACGCCGTCGACCAGCACGCGCACTTGGACGCCAGCGCGGGCTCGCCGGACGAGGTGATCGCGCATGGCGCGGCCGGTGTCGTCGGGCTGGATGATGTAGAAGAGCATGTGGATGTGGTGGGTGGCGGCGTCGGTGGCGTCGAGCATGGCGCGGTAGGTCGCGGCGCCGTTGACCAGGATGTCCACCTTGTTGCCCGTGCTGATGCCGTTGCCGGTGGTGTTCTTGGCGAGGGCCAGCAGCGACGCGGTGCGCGGGTCCGCGGCGGCGAGGTCTTGGGCGCGCGGGTGCAAGCTCGCGTGGGCGTCAAGCACGGCCTGGACGCGCTCTGACACGCGCCGCGCGCGGTGGGTTCGCCGGCGCGCCCGCTGGCTGCCGAACATCCAGAAGAGCATGACCCCGGCGACCGGGATGAACATCAGGGTCAGCAGCCAGGCGAGGGTGGCGGACGGCTCGCGGCGCTGCACCATCAGGAAGCCGAAGATCGCCACCAGGTGGCCCACCGACACCACGATCGCGGCGACGCCGAGCGTGTCCATGGGCTCAGGACCGACCGGCAGTCGGGAGAGCGAGCGGCATGCTCAACCGCGGCCGCGGCGCGAGGATCCGCCGGAGCGAGGGCGTCCCGAGCGCTGACCGTTCGGCTTGCCACGGCCACCGCCAGAGCGCTGTCGGCCCGGCGGCGGGCGGATCTCGTCGTGGACCGCTTCCAACGCCAGCTCGAAGCGGCCGCGGCCTGCGTCCACCGAGAGGACGCGCACCTCGACGGACTGCCCGTTGACGACGACGTCGCTGGCGCTCGCGCCGGAGCCACCGGTCAGGGCCTGGAGCGGAACCAGGCCCTCCTTGGGGAGCCCGACGTCGACGAAGGCGCCGTAGCGATTGATGCTGGCGACGTGTCCCCGCAGGCGCATCCCCGCCTCGAGGTCGCTCAGGCGCTCGAGGCCCGGGTTGGGGCGCTCCGCAGTGCCGCTGACGCTCTGGCGGCTGCGCGGCGTCGTCTCGGCCCGGCGTCCGCGTTCGGCCGGTGGCGCGCTGCGGGACGAGCTGCGCTCTGGCGCGGCGGTGGGGGCGGCGGCCAGGGCCTCGCTCACCCGCTCGGCGAGGCGCTCGGTGTCGCTCTTGGATAGGCAAACACCGGGTGGGAGAAACCAGCCGGCGTCCGGAGGCAGCGCGCGCCAAGCCCGCTCGGGTTCGAGCGCTCGGCGGGCGAGCGCGACGGCCGCACGCGCAGCCGCCGGGGTCCCGGCGGGGCCGGGCGCGGCGTCGGGGAGACCGTCCGCGGGGACACGTAGCAGCCCTGCGTCATCGGGGAGCGCGTCGAGCGCTGCGGCGAGCCCCTCGGGGTCGAGCGCGGTCTCCGGGAAGACCCATGCGTCGCCGCGTCGGGCGTGCTCCATCAAGAAGGCCAGCGCCGAGACCGGCCCGTCCACCGGCTCCGCGACGTGGGTCTTGGGCGCCCCGCCGTCACGCGAGACGAGGGCCGCCGCCGAGGTGCTCCCTGGCGCGCCGACGTACAGGCCGAGTGCGCGAGACGGTGTGGCCGGGCGCGCCGCCAACCGCTTGGCGACCCGCCCCGGGACCGCCGCCGCCAGCGCGATGATCGCCCGCCGGTACATCGCTCGGCGGACGGTCGATTCGAGGTCGTCGACGACCAGCCGCTGAGCGAACGCCTCGGCGTCCAGGGACTCATCCAGCCGGCTCAGGGTCGCCACCAGCGCGCGGGTCGCGGCCTCCACGCCCGAGTCCAGGGCGCGCAGCTGCGGCCAGCCCTCCACCTGGGCGTGCGTCGCCGCGATCCACGCGTCGGCGCGCACCTCGCGCGCGGGGACCTCGTCGCCGTCCGGCTCAAGGCGCGTGAACCCACTGCTCAGCGCCGCGCTCAGCGCCGCCGCCCGCGCGTCCGCCACGGCCAGCAGCGCGTCGGTCCAGGTGCCGTGCGACCGCGTCCGCAGCGCCATGAGCTGCTCGGCGCCACCCTCGATCACCCGCAGCTCGTCCTCATCCCAGGTGCGCTGGACGACCTCGTCGGGCAGCACGACCTGCCCCGCCGCGACTCGGCGCCCCGTCACCGCCTGCACGGCTTGGCGCCACTGGCGATGCTCGTACCAGATCTCCCGCGCGAGCCGGTAGACCCCTTCGCCGTGGCCACCCAGCTCGGTGGTCCAGCGCGCGGTGACTTCCGACAAGGCCACGCCGCGGTCGAAGAGGCGGCCAAGCTTGCGCGCGGCGTCCGGCGTTAGACCGGTGGTATCGAACGCGCGCGCTCGGCCAAGGTATGACGCGAAATCCATCAGGCGTTTCCTACACGTGCGGAGCGTCCGGCTCGAAGAGGCTGACGCTGCTTGTCTCGGCCCTGCTGCGCGCTCCGCGGCGCTTCTCGAAGGAGCTTCGGACCGCTCGACGCCAGCGTAGCCGGCTCAGGGTGCTCTCCGGGGCGACGACGTCGCGGCCCGGAGACCTCAAAACGCGGTGCGCGCGTGGAGACGTTCGCGCGCTACGCCAACGGTTCTACCGTCCGGCGGCGGCTACCGCAAGCGGCGCCGTCGGGCGGGGCTCCTTGCCGGGCGGCCGGCCCTACCGCAGAGTACCGGACGCGGCCGGACACCACGTCGGGACAGTCGAACCTTTGAGCGTCGTATTCAGCCGACGGGCCGGGCGCCGCCTGTGCGAGACGAGGAACGCGGCGGGGCGGACGGGAAACCGAGCACGCGAGGGGCGATGAGCGACGAGCTGACCGAGGACGCTGAGCGAGGGACCGACGCGGGCGGGCGCGAGTCTGTCAGCGGGGGGCTCGCCGCCGCGGCCATGGTCGACCGGCTGCCCGTCGCCGTCGTCGCGTTCGACGCCACGGGGGCGATACGCTTCGCGAACCCGGCAGCTGAGCAGCTCACCGGGCGTGACAGGGTGGCCCTCGCGGACCAGGGGCTGGCCGGCCTCTTCGGCGCGCGGGACGCACGGCTGGAGGCGCTGTTGGCGGCCAGCGCTCGCGACGGGGCCTTCGCAGGAGAGCTCGAGATCCTGCTCGTGGACGGTCGGCGCCTGGCGGTGTCCGTCGAGGTCTCCACCCTGAGCGCCGCCCCTCACGCCGCCATTTTCATCGCCGCCATGAGGGATATTCGCGATCGTCGCGAGGTCGAGCGCCGCTTCCGCGACCGGGCCCGTCACCACGCGCTGGTCGCCGACCTCTCCACCCGCGCCCTGGCGGGGGCCGAGCTGGACGCGCTGCTGGCGGAGGCCGCCAAGGGGCTGGCCGCGGCGCTTGGCGTGCCAGCGGTCGCGGTGTGGCGGCGTGAGGGCGAGCGCTTGTCGTTGCAGGCCTCGTGGGGGCTCGAGCCGCCGTCCGGGCGCGGCCGCGCGGAGACCGAGCCGTCTTCGTTCGCGGGCTTCGTGCTCGCCCGCGAGCGGCCGGTGGTGGTCCCCGATTTCCGCGCGGAGACGCGGTTCGCGCTCGACGCGTTCCACACGCAGGCGGGCGTGGTCGCCGGTGCCGGGGCGATCATCGCCGGGGCCGAGACGCCTGCGGGCGTTCTGGCCGCCTACGCGCTCGGCCACCGCGGGTTCACGATTCAGGACGTGCAGCTCCTGCACGCGACCGCGGGGTTGCTGGGGACGCTCTTCGAGCGGGCGCGCAGCGATCTCGAGCGGGCGGCGCTGCAATCGCATATCCAACGCACGGAGCGGCTGGAGCTGGTCGGGCGCCTGGCCAGCGGTTTCGCCCATGATTTCAACAACCTCATGGCGGTCGTCCTGAGCACCACCCGCGTCGTCCTCTCGGAGCTGGCCGAGGACGACGTGCACCGGGAGGACGTCGCCGAGATCGAGGCGGCGGCGCGCCGGGCGGCGGCGCTCACCGGTGATCTGCTGCTGCTGGGGCGCGGCGATCCTGGCACGCCGCGGCTGGTGCGGATCGACGAGGTCGTCGACGGGCTGCACCGCATCCTCAACCGCGCGGTGGGGCAGGGGGCTTCGCTGGTCGTGGACCTCGAGTCGTCCGCCTGGCCGGTGCGCGTCGATCCAGGGCGCATCGAGCAGATCGTCATGAACCTGGTCGTGAACGCGCGCGACGCGCTGCACCCCGCGGGCGGCACGATCACGGTGAGCGTGCGCGCCCGCCCAGCCGACTCGGAGCGGCCCGCGCCCACGGTGGTGCTGGCGGTGGAGGACGACGGCGCGGGGATCCCGCAGGCGGCTCGGCCGCACCTGTTCGAGCCCTTCTTCACGACGAAACCGCAGGGGCAGGGGACTGGCCTCGGCCTCGCGACGGTCATGGCCATCGCCAGGGCGGCGGGCGGCGAGGTGCGCGCGCTGGACCGCGTCGGCGGCGGCACGCGCATGGAGGTGACTCTCCCGGCGGCTGAGGACGTCGAGGCCTGGGAGGACAGCGGCCCGGCCACGCGACCCTCGACCGTGACCGGCGGGGAGTGCGTGCTGCTGGTCGACGACGAGCCGATGGTGCGCCGCGCGGTGCGTCGGATGTTGCAGCGCCAAGGTTTCCGCGTCGTGGAGGCCGGCGATGGGCTGGAGGCGCTGGAGCGCTTGGACGCGGCCGAGCAGCCGATCGCGCTGGTGCTCTCGGATGTGACGATGCCCAAGCTCGGCGGTCGCGAGCTGGCGCTGCGCCTCGCCGCGCGCGCCGCCGCCCCCCCGGTCGTCCTGATGAGCGCGTTCGAGTCGACGCTGACGGACGCCGACAGCCAGCGCATACTGCGGAAGCCCTTCACGGACGACGAGCTCCGGATCGCCCTGCGCACCCGCCTCTACGGGCTGCCCGGCCTCGAGCCCTAGCCCCGATTCGCCAGTATTTGACGGCCTCACAGGAGCCCCCCCTTGAGCGACAACAGCCTCCACCTCACCCTCCGCGCCCCCGGCGCATCGCTGGCCTCCGACGGGCGCAGCGTCGAGGCCGTCGCCCCTGGCCAGGCCGCCCTGCGCTTCGACGGCGACGCGGTCCACCTCGCCGTGGCCTTGCCGGATCTCTCGCGCGCCGAGCAGCGCTGGGTCGTCGATCAGGTCGTGCGCAAGGTCACCGCCCTGACCCCGCCCAAGCGCGTGCGAGTGGAGGCCGACGCGGCCGTCGACGACGACACCGCGCTGACCCTGGCCCTGGACCGCCGCTTGGCCACGCCGGAGACCGCCCTCGTGGGCCGACCAGCCCTCCAAGCGCGCTTCGACGCGCTGAGCGGAGCGATCTCGACCTACCGCACCTGGGTCGACGAGGAGCCGACCGTCCGCACCAGCCTCTCCATCGCCGCCGACGTCCAGGCCTTCGGGCAGTCCCGCGCCGACGTCGAGGTCACCGTGCTCGACGAGGCCGCCCTTGAGACCGAGGGCCTGCGCCTGCTGCTCGCGGTCGGCGGCGCCAGCCGGATCTCGCCGCCGCGCCTGGTCATCGCGCGCTACAAACCCAACGACCCCAGGCCCGCGCGGATGCTGGTGGGCAAGGGGATCACCTTCGACAGCGGCGGCATCAACGTCAAACCCTACGAGTCCTTCGTCAGCATGATGCGCAACGACATGGCTGGCGCGGCGCTGGCCTTCGCGCTCTTTCGGGCCATGGTCGAGGCGGACCACGACGAGCCCCTCTGCTTGGTCCTGCCCACCTGTGAGAACCCCATCGGCGAGGAGGCGATGCGACCCGGCAGCATCGTGCAGAGCCACCGCGGCCCGCGCGTTCGCATCGACCACACCGACGCGGAGGGGCGGCTCGTGCTCGCTGATGCGCTCTCGTACGCGACGGCGCTCTACCCGCCGCGCGAGGTCATCACCTTCGCGACGCTGACGACGGCGGCGCTCATCGCCTACGGCCCCTACGAGACGCCGGTGCACTTCGCGACGCCGGAGACTCAGCGCGCGCTGAGCGACGCGGCGGCCGCGACCGGCGAGGACCTGAGCTTCTTCCCGACCCGGGTCTGGCACCGCGAGGCCAACCGCGACCGCGCCGCCGACCTGAAGAACACCGGGCAGCTTCCGGGGCACGCGTCCCGCGGGGCTGGCTCGCGAAACGCCGGGCATTTCCTGCGTTTTTTCACCGACGCGCCGCTGACGCACCTGGACATCTTCGCCAGCACCTGGAACTGGGCGGGCGACGCTCCCGGGGCCGGCGCCGGCTCGACCGGGGCGCCGCTGCGCACCTTGCTGCGGGCGTGGGCGGGGCTGTGAAAAGTCACGTCATGGCGGGAAGAAATGCGGGCCGCCGCGTGTCCTGAGGCCATCGAATAAGCGAGGGGGGAACGACATCATGGTGCAGCCGCGCGTGGGCAGCCGCTCGGTCGTTGTGCGCATGACCTTGGTCCTGGCGGGACTGGGGCTGGCGCTGTTGCTTGGGCCACCTCAGCCGGCTGGGGCCGAGGAGCGGAGCGTGCGTCTCGACGCTGGCGCGCGGGTTCGCAGCGTCGAGACCGAGGGCGACAAGGTGGTCCGCGTGGTCCTGACGCGTGGCGCGGCCGAGGGCTTGACGGTCGGCATGGACGATCTGGTGGTCAGCCCCATGCGGCTGGAGCCGGGCGCGACCTCGACCACGGTGGATTTCAGCGTGCGTTTGGGGCGCGGCCGCGTGGTGGCGGCGACCGACCGGAAGGCGACCCTGGAGCTGCGCGGGGTCACCGGGGATATCGAGGTCGACAGCTTTGTCGGCTACGTGCTGCGGGTGCCGCCGGCGCTGGCCGGTTCGGACCTGGTGCGGATCACCGCGCTGGACGTGGGGCTGCGGGGGCTGGACTCCGAAGAGCCGATCGTCAGCCTGGCGGCGCTGCTGGACAAGCCGACCTTGGCGACCGTGGACGCGGCGATCGCGAAGCTCTTGGCCGAGATCCATGCCCAAGCGGTGAAGGCGCGGACGGTGCGCACCCAGCGCATCGAGGGCGGGCGCTTCCACGGGCTCAATCTGGGCGAGGCCTTCGAGCGCACGACCGCCGACGATGTGCGGGACTTCGTGACCTTCGTGGCGGAGTTCCCGGGCAAGTACATCGGCCACACATGGAAGCTGGTCGAGGTGTACGCGACCTGGCTCATCAATGAGTCGCCCTCGGGCGGGCGCTCCAAAGAGCTGTCGCGGCTCGCGCCGAAGATGCGTGAGGCCTCTGCCCTGGCTCGCAGCGGCCGCTTCGCCGAGGCGGAGGCGATCTACCGAGGGGTCATCGGCGAGATGCTCGACCACCCCGACGCGGCCGCGCGGCTCGCCGAGATCGTGAAGATCGAGACCCAGCGGCGGCGCCTGCAGAGCGACCCTGACGACACGGCGACGCGCTGGAAGCTGTTTCGCGCGCTCTACGCCATGGAGGCGAACGCGCTGGCCGCCGCCGAGCTGGAGCGACTCAAGCCGACCGGCTACGAGGCCGCGCAGGTGGCGCGCTACGACGCCTACTTGGCGGTGCGCGCTGACCGCTTCGACGAGGCGGTCGCCAAGCTGTCGGCGCTGGTCGCGAAATCGCCTGACGATACCTCGCTAAAAGGGTGGTTGGCGTACGCGAAGGGGCGGCAACACCTGCAGAGCGGGCACGGCGCGGCGGACGCGGAGCTGGAGCTGGGCGCGCTCTTTGAGAGCCTGGATGACGATGACTCCGCGCTCGCCCGCTACCATCGGGCCCTCGACGCCGCGACGACCGCCGAGCACTCCCGGGCCGCGCGCGCTGGGCAGGAGCGGGTGACGCGGCGAAAGAAGCTGCGCGGCATCCTGGAGTTCACCCGCGGCTCCATCCGGGATCACGACCTCGAGAACGTCGAGCGGCGGGTCGCGACGTTGTTCAAGGAGATGAGCGAGCTCGGCGACACGCGCTGGATGGCGCAGACCGCGGACGAGCTGGCCGAGATCGCCCGAGACGTCCACGAGGAAGAGCTGGCGGTCCGGTTGATGCGGGCGCGGGTCGAGATGGTGCCTGCCGACGCTGACGCGCACGGGGAGTTGGCCTGGGCGCTCTACATATTTCAGCGCTACGCCGAGGCGGAGCAGGCCGTGGACGCGGGCTTGAAGACCGCTCCGGGCGATGGGTGGTTGCGGCTGATTCGGGGCTACCTGCGCTTGGTCGCTGGCGATCTGGCCGGGGCGGAGCGCGAGGCCAAGATCGCGGCGTCGGATCCGGACTACGCGTGGCCGCACCTGATGCTGGCGCGGACGGCGGCGGCGCGTGGCAAGTGGGATCTGGCGGTCGCCGAGGCCGAGATCGCGCTGAAGTTGAAGGACGACGCGTCGGAGATCCGCGCGGGGTTTGCGGCGGCGCAGCGCGGCCGGGATGCTGCCGCGGCGCTCAAGAAGAAGCCGCGGGCGGCGCGGGGCGAGCTGGCGCTGGTGCGATCGCTCTGCGAGCTGGGGGTGGCCGGGGCGGCGAAGAAGGCGGCCGAGAAGATCCGCGACCCGGAGGCGCGGCGCGACGCCTTGTGGGCGCTCGCGGATTCGGGCCAAGCCAGCGTCCCGGCGGCGGTGCGGCTCGCGGCAGGTCGCGCGGCGGCCCCGACGCGGCCCATGCGGGTGCGACGACTGGCGATCCTCGAGGCGCGGGCGGCGTTGCAGGCGCTCCCCGAAGGGGCCACCGATGCGGCGGACAAGCGCCTTGCGCTGGCGCGGGCGCTGCTTGTCGACGATCAGCTTGAGCAGGCGCGGGCGGCCTTGGCGCCGCTGCTGAAGGAGACGCCGACGCCAGCGGCCGGGGACTTGGCCGAGTCGATGCGCCGGTCGGCAGAGGCGGCACAGGATTTGACCAACGCCATCGAGGCGGCCGGGCGTCGCGAGCTCGAGACGGAGGAGCGGTTGGCGCGGAAGGCGCTGGCGGCATACGAGAGCCTGGGTGTGCCGAAGAAGGTGGCGCTGGCGCATCGGGTCATCGGCGGGGCGGTCGCGACCCTCGGGCGGACGGAGGAGGGCGAGAAGGTGCTGGCGGAGGCGGTGCGCCTCTCGGTCAGCGACGGGGACCTGGTCGAGGCCAGCTGGGCGCGCCGGCAGTGGGCGAGCGTGCGGACGATCTTGGGTGATCTCTCGGCGAACGCTGAGGCGATCGCGGCCCAGGTCGCGGTGTGCGAGGCCGCGGACGACGAGTGGTGTCTGCAGGCCGCGCTCGAAGGACGGAGCAGCTTGGAGGCCGAGGAGGGCCGCCTCGCCGATGCGGTCCGAACCGCGCGCGAGGCGGTGCGGGTGGCGGCGCGCACAGGTGACGGGCGGCTGACCCGAACCACGCGGTTTCGGCTGGCGGACGCGCTCTATTCGTCGTCGCGCTTGGGTGAGTCGAAGCCGATCGCCGCGGCGTTGCTGAAGGAGAGCCGCGAGGCCTTCGACGCGGACAACGAGCGCTACTCGCTGCTGCTGCTGGGGGCGATCGCCATGAAGCAGGGGGAGGGGCCGGCGGCGCGCGCGCGCTTCACGGAGGTCTACCAGCTGGGCGAGCGTTCGGGCGAGACGGGGTGGCGGGCGCTGGCCCGCAAGCTCGAGGGGCAGGCGTGGCTGTCGGCGGATGGAAAGCCCGCGGAGGCGGTGGGCGTGCTCGAGCAGGCCGCGGCGCTCTACGCGAGCCTCGACAACGACGTCGGTGAGGCCGACTCGCTGGGGCTGCTGGCGGCGGCGCGCGGCGAGCTGGGGGACAACGCCAAGGCGCGCGAGGCGCTGAAGCGGGGCACTGAGCTGGCCCGGAAGTTCGGCCGCGCCCCCATGGTGGCGTCGCTCTTGGCGGAGCTGGCGCGCATCGAGCTGTCCGAGAACGCAGTGGATAGCGCTCGAAAAGCCGCTGACGAGGCGGTGAAGATCGCGTCGGCCACCGACGATGAGGAGCTGGGCTGGAAGGCGTGGCACGTCCTGGCGAGGGTCCGCGACAAGAGCGGCGAGACCGAGGCGGCTGGGAAGGCCTTCGACGAAGCGGTGGCGCGGCTCGGCAAGGCGGTGGTGGCGACCGGCGATGAGGGCTCGAGGGCCGGCTACCTCTCTTACGGGCGAGCGCGGGAGGTGTACCGGGACGCGATCCAGCACTTCCTGGACGCCGGGCAGCCGCGGCGCGCGATGGAGCTGCTGGAGCTCTCGCGCGACGCGCAGCTCCGCGAGCTGATGGATCCTTCGCGAATCGATGCCCAGGACGCGGATCTCGGCGCGGGGCTGAGCCGCTACGAGTCGGCGCGACATCGCGCGGCGGCGGCCCGCTCGCGCTTGGACCAGACCTTGTCGCGGCCCGTCGAGGAGCGCAGCGGTCAGCTCGTCGACGAGCTCACGCGCCAGGTCGCGGCCACGCGCGGCGAGCTGAACCAGGTCGTCGTCGGGCTGCGGGTCTCCAACCGCGTGCTCTTCATGGCCCTGGGCGTGGACCCGCAGAACCTCGTGCAGCGCCGCACCGCCCTGCCCGAAGGCGCGGTGCTCCTGCAGTACTTCGCGTCGGATTCGGCGCTCCATGTCTTCGTGATCTCGCCCACCGAGGCCGAGCCGGCCGTCTTCCGCATCGACGTCCCCGCCGCGAAGCTCGACGCCGCGGTCGACGCCTATCGCAAGGCCCTGCTCACGAACCCCGGACGCGCCGACGAGCTCTCGCGCGAGCTCTACGGCTGGTTGCTGAGGCCGCTGGAGAGCAAGCTCGACCAAGCCAAGACCGTGGTGGTGATGCCCTTCGGAAGCCTCTACTACCTGCCTTTCCACGCGCTGCTGACCTCGCCGCAGGGGGCGCCCCGTCGCTTCGCCATCGAGCGCTGGCGCATCGCGTACGAGACCTCGACGACCCTCGAGCAGGTCCTCGCGCCGCCGGGTGCGGTCGCGCCGGGCCGCCTGCTCGCCTTCGCAAACCCCGACGGGACCTTGCCGGGAGCCCGCAGCGAGGTCGAGGCCATCGTGCGCAACGGGTTCCCGGACGGGAAGGTGCTCTTCGGCGCCCAGGCGACCCGCGCGGAGTTTCAGGCGCTGGCGAGTCAGTACCGCATCGTCCACTTCGCGACGCACGGGGTGCTGGACGCCGATCCCCTGCGGACGCGGCTGGTCATGGCGGGTGACCCGCTCACCGTCCACGACATCGCGGGGACCGCGGGCATGGCTGGGCGAAATGACCTCGTCGTGCTCTCGGCGTGCCAGACGGCGATGGAGGTCGGGCGGACGACGGGCGACGACCTGGTGAGCCTCGCGTTCGCCTTCGCGATGGCCGGCGCGCCCACGCTGGTCGCCAGCCTGTGGGACGTCGACGACGAGTCCACCGCGCTCTTGATGGAGCGGCTGTATCGGCTGCTGGACAAGCCCGGAAACGACAAGCTCGACGCCCTACGGCAGGCGCAGATCCAGGTGTTGCGCACCGAGCGCGACGGCGAGCGGCCCTTCGAGGAGCCGGCCTTCTGGGCGGCGTTTCAGTTGATGGGGGACTACAGGCGCTCGGCTCAGTGAGCGCGTCGCACCGCGTCTTCGTCTACGGCTCGCTCATGGCGGGCCTCGAGCATCACGACGTGCTCGAGGGGGCTGAGTCCCTGGGCGCTGCTGAGACCGCGGACGGGTTTCGCCTCTTCGCCATCGACTACTACCCGGCGGCGGTGCCGGGGGCTGGAGCGGCGCTTCGGGGCGAGCTCTACGCGGTGGACGACGCGGGCTTGGCGGCCCTGGACGCCGTGGAGGACGCGCCGGGCTACTTCGAGCGCGTGCGCACGCGGCTCGCGGACGGCACCTGGGCCTTCATCTCCCATCCTGCCGGAGGGCGCTTGCCGGGAGGCCAGACGCGGCAGGTGCAAGGCGGCTCGTGGCGGGCGCATCGTGAGGGCGGGCGGGCGACCTCAGAATAGCCAGAGGCAGCCGAGGTACACGGGCAACGAGAGCAGCATGATGGCTGCCGTGTAGCCGATGAGGTCGCGGGCGGCGAGGCCGGTGATGCCGAGCAGCGGGAGCGCCCAGAAGGGCTGGAGCATGTTGGTCCACTCGTCGCCGTACGCGAAGGCCATCACGGCTTTTCCCAAGGGGACGCCGAGGGATTCGGCCGACTGAACCACCAGCGGCCCCTGGATGGCCCACTGTCCGCCGCCCGAGGGCACGAAGAGGTTGACGGCGCCTGCCGAGAGCATGGTCAGCGGCGCGAAGCTTGTGGTGCCGGCGGTGGTCGCGATGAAGCTGGCCATGCGGTCGACGAGGCCGGCGTGGATGAAGACGCCCATGATGCCGGCGTAGAGCGGGAACTGGAGGATGATGCCGGAGCAGCCGGCGGTGGCGGCGGTCACGGCGCGGGCGTAGGCGACCGGGCTCTTGTGCAGCAGGAGGCCGAGGCCCAAGAACGCGAGGTTGATGGCGTTGAGGTCGATGCGACCGACGCCGATGCGGCCGAGGTAGATGGCGAGGTAGCCGAAGGCGAGGGCGGCGAGGGCGGCGGCGAGGAGGAAGGAGCTGTCGAGGCGGCTGCCGCCTGCGGTGGAGGGCTCGGCGCGCTCGTGGTGGGGGTCGAGGCCGGGGAGCGCGGCGGGGTCGACCTCGACGAGGTCAGCGTCGTCGCGAGGGGCCAGCCGGGTCAGCACGAACGGGACCAGGACGAGGAGCAGGGCGGTGACGGCGAGGTTGAGGGGCTGGGCGAGGGTCTCTCCGAGGGGGATGGGGGCGACGTCGGGGCGGCTAGCAGCGAAGACCAGGTCTTTGCTCTGGGTGACCGTGAGGCGCTGAGCCTGAGAGGCCGCCGTGCCAGACCATGAGGCCGGCGTACCCGGCGGCGCCCAGCAGCGGGTAGTGGACGCGGATGCCTCGCGCCTTGGCGGTCACGGCCATCGCGCGGGCGAGCAGGGCGCCGACGATGAGGCCGAGGCCCCAGTTGATCAGGGCCGCGACCCTGGCGCTGACGGCGGTCAGGGCGACGGCTTGGGCCGCGGTGCGGGGGGCGGACGCCAGCTTCGCGATGAGGCGCTCCATGGGCCGCGAGCTCGCCAGGGCGTGCCCGGTGACCAGGATGAGGCACATCTGCATCGCAAAGGTCAGCAGGCGCCAGACGCCGACCTCGGATGGGAGCAGGGCCTCGCCGTCGATGCGGCCGCCCCACAGGCCGACCAGCTCGAGGGGCGAGCGGTCGCCGAAGAGCCAAGCCAGCCCGAGGGCGAGGAAGGTCAGGACGATGGCGATGGCGAAGGGGTCCGGCACCCAGCGTCCGGCCCACCGAGAGAGCACCCGACCCAGCGCGCTGATCACGGCTTGGGCGAGAGGCGAGGCGGGCCGGTCAGGCGGCCGCGGCGGCGCGCGGTCTCGACGGCCATCTCGTGGACGTTGATGCGGGCGCCCGACTTGTGCAGCAGCCCCTTGATCCCGCTCATCACGCGGAAGACCAGCAGGCCCTCCGCGGGTGGGACCAGCTTGAGGAAGACCGGGTGCTCGACCACGAACCCCTGCATCTGCCGGCGCAGATCCCACGCCGCGAAATCGAAGGGTTCGTTGCGCAAGAAGGGCGCCAGGGCGATCTCGTGGTAGGCGCGCAGCAGGCGCGGGTCGAAGATGCTCGGGTCGGGGTTGTTGCGGCCAAATCCCAGCTCCCGATAGAGCCGCGCGACGCGCTCGTCATCGTGCTGCCAGCAAGCGTCCATGATGTCGAGGACACCGTCGGCGAAGGCTGGGTCGCACGACTTCACGCAGCCGAAGTCCAGGATGACCAGGTCACCCTCGTCGTCGACGATGAAGTTCCCGGGGTGCGGGTCGGCGTGCAGCTCAAGGTGCTCGTGAAACATCCAGACGTAGGTCTCGATGAAGCGCATGAGCAGCGCGGTGCGCTGTGTCTCGTCGGACATCGCCGCCAGCGCGGTGTCGAGCTTCTCGCCCGCGACGTACTCCATGGTCAGGACGGTCGGGCGGGTCCACTCGGGGAAGTGCAGCGGCGCGCGAACGCCCGGACGCTCCGACAGGATCATGGAGAAGCGGTCGAGGTTGCGCCCCTCCGCCTCGTAGTCGGCCTCGGCGATGATGGCGCGGCGTACCTCCGAGAGGTAGTCGTCGAGGCGGCGTCGGTCCACGAGCACCCGCCCGAGGTTCAGCATCGACGCGAGGTTCGAGAGATCGCTCTCCAGCGACTCCGCCACGCCCGGGTATTGCACCTTCACGGCGACGTCTTCGCCGCTCTTCAGGGTGCCGCGGTGGACCTGCCCGATGCTGGCCGAGCCGATGGGCTCCGGGTCGAACCACCGGAACACGTCCGCGATGGGGCGGTCGAAGGCCCGCTCGACCTGCGACATCACGGTCCGCCACGTCATCGGTGGCGCCTGATGCTGTAGCTGGGTGAGGGTCTGGATGAACTCGGGCGGCAGAAGATCAGGATCCGCCGAGAGGATCTGGCCGACCTTCATGGTCGCGCCCTTCATCTGACCCAGGACCTCGAGGATCTTCTCGGCCTGCTTGGTGCGAAAGACCCCGTCACCGAGCAGCCGCGTCTCCGCGTCGCCCGGGAGCAGGACCGAGCCGACCTTGCGCGCGACCGTGGACGCGGAGACGCTCACGCCAAGCCGCCCCATGCGCACGAGCCGCGCGAGCCGACCCTCGGGCACGTCCAGGCCGCTTTCCCCCGCGAGCTTGTCCCACTTTCGCGCCATCGCCGTGCCGGCTACCGGCCGAAGTTCATGGCCGCGGGGTCGTCGTCTCCGCCCTTCGGCGGCGGTGGATCGCCCAAGGCCAGGACCAAGACCGCGAAGATGATGCCCGAGGCGGCGACGATGCCGCCGACGCGCAGCCCGTGGGTCACGGCGAACACCGCGCCGCCGATCAGGCCGATCCCGATCAAGATCAGCGGGATTCGGCTCTTCTGGGCGGCCCGCGCCTGCACGTCTGTCGCGTGGCAGCAGTGCTTGTATTTGCGCCCGCTGCCGCATGGGCAGGCTGCTTTGAGTGCGACGGACATCCCTGCCTCCCCGGTCAGGCTGCGCATCCTACACGGATGCGACGCGCGCGCGAAGGCTGGCGCCGCGATGGCCCCGCGCCGCCTGAGGCGCCCCATCGTCGGGCGGCCGTGAGTCCGGAGGCAGAAACGACAAACCCCGCAAAAGCGGGGCTTGTCTGGAGCGGGAAACGAGACTCGAACTCGCGACTTCCACCTTGGCAAGGTGGCGCTCTACCAACTGAGCTATTCCCGCAAAAGTTCCGTGCAACAACGGGCGCGGACGCTAAGTGAGGTTGAAGGGGCTGTCAACAGGAAAAGCGTGCTGGGGGCGCGAACAAGAGATTGGCCGGGTCGCCCATCACCCGGCCAAAGCCCCCGAGAGTCCGTGCTAGTTCCCGATGAAGTCCTCGATCACCGTGGCCTTCGTGTCGGGCTTGACCGTGACGCCGCGGGTGCGGGACTCCGACCCCTTGGTCAGCACGATCGTGTGCTTGCCTGCCTTCACGCCCTTGACCGTCAGCGGCGTCCGCCCCTTGGGCGTGCCGTCGACGCTGACCATGGCCCAGGGCTTCGCGTTGATGAAGATGTCGCCGAACCCGGCCGGAGCCGCCTCCGCCGCGACGGCCTTCTTCAACTCCATGATGATCGCCTGGTTGGCGCTCTCGATCTTGATGGTCTTCGACTCTTCCTTGAAGCCGGCCTTCTTCGCCTCGATCGTGACCTTCTCGCCGATCCGCAGGCCCGAGATGACCCAGCTGTCGCCCTGGCGGCTGAGGCTACCGGTGTCGGCGGTCACGGACGCGTCTTTGGGGTCGATGGAGACGGCGAGGTTCGCCAGCGCCGCGGCCCCTGCGACCTCGACCGTGATCAGCGGCTGGTCGTCGCGGATCGTGAACTTGCGCTTCACCGACTCGCCGCCGCCCGCGGGCTGCACCTCGATCTCGACCTCTTGGCCTACCGTCGCCTTCAACTGGCCGTCAGCGCCCAGCTCGCGACCGTCCGCGAAGAGCTTCGCGCCCGTCGCGTTGGTGCGGATCGCGACCGTGACCTCTTGGGCCACCTTCTTCAGCTTGATGTTCTCGCGCTGCGTCTCTTCGGTGATCGTCACCGTCTCTTCGAAGCGCTCGTAGCCGGGCGCGTCCGCGACGATCACGACCTTCTGCCCCTTCGCCAGCCCGCTCAGCTTGCCGTCCACGGCCTTGCCGTCGGCGGTCACCTTCGCGCTGTAGGGGTCGACCTTCAGCTCCAGCACCGCGTTGCCCGCGGGGGCCGGGGGAGCCTGGGTGGTCGACGCCTCGCGCGTCGGGGGCGCGTTGGTGGCTGCCGGGCCACTCTGGCCATCCATCATCTTATACATGAGCCAGCCGACGCCGCCGACGACGACGAGCAGCACCGCCAGCAGGATCCACGCGATCGGGCTGGTCCGCTGCGGGGCCTGACCCGTGAACGTGCCGGTGTGCCCCTGGGGGAACGCGCCCGTCGCCTGCTGGAAATTGCCGGTGCCGACGCCCGGTCCCTGCTGGGCCCCGCCGAGCGGCAACGCCACGGTCGCCCCGTCGCTGCTGACCTGCCCGCGGGACGCCGCGAGCGCGGCCTCGACCTGGCCCTGGCTGAGGCTGCCGTCGAGCAGGGTCTCGGCAGCCTGGATGTCGCCGCCGTTGGGCAGCGCCACCGTGCGGTCCGAGGGCAGGGGCATCGCGCTGGCCGCTGCAGCCGCCGCCCCCGGCGCGTTGCTGGCGGCCGGAAGGCCCGCCGAGCTCGCGTCGATGGTCATCTGACGCTCTTCCGTGTACTCGCCGCGTAGCCGCTCGATGTCCTCGCGGAAGATCTCGTGCAGGTACGGCTTGAGAGACACGCTCTCGAGATCGTGCACGTTCGAGTAGAACCAGCGCGTCAGCTCGCGCCCGAACTCCTCGACGGAGGCGTGCCGCTGGTCGCGGTCCTTCGCCAGGGCCTTCAGGACGATGGCGTCGAGCTCTTTGGGGACCTCGGGGTTCACCGTCGACGGCAGCGGCACGTCCGCCTTGAGCACGTTCGACAGGGTCTCGAAGTCGCTGTCGCCCAAGAACAGGCGCTTATGGGTCAGCATCTCCCACAGCATGATGCCGAGGGCGAAGAGGTCCGACCGGCCGTCCAGCGGCTTGCCGCGCGCCTGCTCGGGGCTCATGTACGCGCACTTGCCCTTGACGGTGCCCGCCAAGGTCTTGGTGCTGCGCTGGGCGGCCTTCGCGATGCCGAAGTCCATCAGCTTCACTTCGCCCGAGTGCGACATGATCACGTTGTGAGGCGAGATGTCGCGGTGGACGATGTTCAGCGGCTGGCCGTTGTATTCCTTCGTGTGGGCGTAGTGCAGGCCCTTGGCCAACTCCATCATGATCCAGACGCACTGCGCCGGACCCAGCGGGTGCCCGCTCTTGAGGCCACGCTCGACGATGGCCTTGAGGTCCGCGCCTTCGACGTACTCCATCGCGATGTAGTAGCGATCGTCTTGGGAGTCGAAGTCGTAAATCTGTACGATATTCGAGTGTTGCAGCTTCGAGGCGATGGAGGCCTCGTCGATGAACATCTTTACGAAGGCTTCATCATCGGTGAAGTGCGGAAGGATCCGCTTGATGACGATCTGCTTCTCGAAGCCTTCTGCGCCAATGGTTTTGGCGCGGAAGATCTCGGCCATGCCTCCCATCGCGATCTTGCGGAGGAGGATGTACTTGCCGTATCTCTGCGGAAGGTTCGTAGACGCCATGCCCCATCCGTGGTGTTCGGCCCGGAAGCGTTTGTGAACCAGCGGGTTCGAGGCGCGTCTGGCCCTCGAATCGAACGCTGGATGCTATCACACGCCCACAGGCAGAACCACTGATTCAGCCTGCGGGTCATCCTCGAATCGGCCGTCGGAAATCGCGTGAAAACCGCCGGTAGACGGCTTCCATTATCACGGGTTTGACGACCCACGCCAGGAGTCGCGACACAATGAGCTTCAAGGCCCACTACGAGTGCTTTGATGGGTGCCCCGGGGCGGTGTACCCGCTCGACGAAGTCATCTACCGCTGCCGGGAGTGCGGGGGTCTGCTCGACGTGGTCCACGACCTCGATGGGCTGCGCGGACACGACGCCTCCACGTGGAAGTCGATCTTCGACGGGCGGCGCGGGACCACCACATGGCCGTACGGGTCGGGCGTTTGGAGCAAGAAGGAGTGGGTGCTGCCGGGCGTCGACGCCGACTCCATCGTCAGCATGTGCGAGGGCAACACCAACCTGTTCTGGGCGGAGCGCTTCGGTCGCGAGCTCGGGATGAAGGACCTGTGGGTGAAGCTGTGCGGGAACACGCACACCGGGTCGTTCAAAGACCTCGGGATGACCGCGCTGGTCAGCCAGGTCAATCACATGCGCAAGCGCGGCGTGAACATCCCCGCGGTGGGCTGCGCGTCGACGGGCGACACCTCGGCCGCGCTGGCGGCCTACTGCGCCGCGGCGGAGATCCCGGCCGTCGTGTTCCTGCCCGCGGATCGCATCTCGCTGGCCCAGCTGGTGCAGCCGCTGGCGAACGGCGCGCTGGTCCTCAGCCTCGACACCGACTTCGACGGCTGCATGAGGCTGATCCAGGACGTGGTGTCGCGCATCCCGATCTACCTCGCGAACTCCATGAACAGCCTGCGCCTGGAGGGCCAGAAGACGGTGGCGATCGAGATCGTCCAGCAGTTCGACTGGGAGGTCCCCGACTGGGTCATCGTGCCGGGCGGAAACCTCGGCAACGTGTACGCGCTCGGCAAGGGCTTCTTGATGATGCGCGAGCTGGGGCTGACCAACCGGCTGCCCCGCATCGTGTGCGCGCAGGCCCACAACGCCAACCCGCTGTACCGCGCGTACCGCGACGGCTTCGAGAACTACGCGCCCATGACCGCGGAGAAGACGCTGGCGTCGGCGATTCAGATCGGCGATCCGGTCTCGATTCACCGAGCGATTCGCTCGCTCGAGGCCCACGACGGCGTCGTCGAGGAGGCTACCGAGGACGAGCTGATGGACGCGTCGGCGCGGGCAGACCGAACCGGCATGTTCTGCTGCCCCCACACCGGCGTGGCGCTGGCCGCGCTGATCAAGCTGCGTGAGAACGGCACGATCGGGCCGAAGGACCGGACGGTGGTGGTGTCGACGGCGCACGGGCTGAAGTTCGCCGACACGAAGAGCGCCTATCACGGCCGGCAGCTGGCGGGCCTGGCCTGCGCTCAGGCGAACCCGCCGGTGGCGCTGCCGCCGGACGCGGATCAGGTGCTGGACCTGCTCAAGAAGCGGCTGGCGATGTGAGGCGGCTGGCCGGCCTGTCGCGCTGGGCTTCGGCTTCGCGCGTCAGCCCGCCAGCAGCGACTCGGCGAGGGCCTCGGCCTCCGCCCGGGTCGTGATCCGGCCCTCGAGCTGCGCGTCCTCCACCGCGTCGAGCACCTGCTGAAAGCGGGGGCCGGGGCGGTGGCCGGCCGCGATGAGCTCGCGCCCGCCCAGCAGCCGCGGCGGGTTCAGGTCGACGTCGGCGTAGCGCTGGCGGTCCGACTGAACGGCGGCCCAGCTCGCGGCGTCGAGCTGCCCGGCTCGGGCCGCCATCTCAGCCGCCGCGAAGGCCGTCTCCGCGGCCGGCGAGCGCAGGTAGCGCATCCGCGCCGCCACGGTCAGGGCGGGCCACCCAGTCAGCGCCCGCACGATCGCGACGGCCTCGCCGATGCGTCGCGCCAGCGCGGTCGAGAGGCGATGGCGCCGCCCGAGATCCTCCGCGCCTTCCGGCAGCGCCGCGGCGTCCAGCATCAGGCTGACGTAGCCAAGCTCGTCCGAGATCGGTCCGACCCCGATGAAGCGCTGCCGGGCGCGGGAGAGCGACGGCACCTCGGGCAGAATCCGCCTGCCGAGGCCCGACGCGTCGAGAAGCTCCAGCCCGCGCGCCGCGCCACCCTCGGTCAGCAGGCGGGAGAGCTCTTGGGTGACGCGCTCCACCGAGACCTCGGCGATGTCTTGGGCGTGTGCGGCGATCGCGGCCCAGGTGTGCGGCTCGATCTGAAAGTCGAAGCGGGCCGAGAAGCGCAGCGCCCGCAGCAGCCGCAGCTTGTCCTCGGCGAAGCGCGCGTAGGGGTCGCCGATCGCGCGGATGATGCCGGCGTGGATGTCGTCGCGGCCGCCCACGTGGTCGATGATCGCGCCGCCGATGCCCTCTCCGCCGGGCTCCGAGGGGGCCAGCGGATCCTGGAGCAGGCCGTTGACGGTGAAGTCGCGTCGGAGGACGTCGTCGCGCGCCGTGGACCAGCTCACCGAGTCGGGTCGCCGCCCGTCCGTGTACCCGTGGTCCGCGCGGAACGTGGCGACCTCGTAGACGCGGTCTTCGTCCAGGACGCGGACCACGCCGAACTGGAGGCCCACGGGGATGCAGCGCGGGAAAAGCGCCATGATCGTCGAGGGATCGGCGGACGTGGCGATGTCGTAGTCTTTCGGCGCGATGCCCATGATCGCGTCGCGCACGCAGCCGCCCGCGAAGACGGCCTCGTGCCCGGCTTCGCTCAGGGTGCGCACGATCGCTATGGCGCCTCGGCGAAGCGCGGACTCGGCGGACGTGGCTGGTGTTTCGCTGCTCATGGTGTGCGCGTTATAGCCCCTGTGGCGCCAGCCGATCCATGGGGCCCGGTGACGGCGACGTGGCTTGGGTCACGGTCTCGCGTTGAACCCGAGAGCTCGCCACTGTTATGTTCGAGAGCCGTGCGTGGTGCGAAGCCGCGCCCGGGCCTAGCTGCACCGGAGAGCCCACCCCATGAGTACCGCTGCTGCGGGTCCATCAATGCGTGAGTCGCGAGGGCCGATGAGGCTCGCAGCGGTGTTGCTCGTCGCGTGGCTCAGCGCCGTCGGCTGTGGCGGCGGAGGCGACGGCTCGGCTGACGGCGGCCCCGACGTCGGCGGCGAGCTCGGCGACAGCGGGCAGGGCGCCACCGACGGCGACTCCGCGGTCGCGCTGCCGACGCTGCGGGTCGCCATCAACGCGAGCACGCTCACCGGCAACGCGCCGCTCGTCGTCGACTTCTCGGCGTCCATCGAGGGCGACACGAGCGCCTGCGAGACCCTGACTTACGCGTGGGAGGTCAACACGACGACCACCTACGACGAGGCCGAGTTCACCCACACCTTCTTCTCGTCGGGCACCGCGCCCATCCGCCTCGAGCTGACCTGCCGCACCAGCGACGGGCGCCAAGCGAAGTCCAATGACGCGGTCGAGGTGCGCACCTCGGGATGCGCCGATCTGCTCTTCGACCAGGTCTCCCTGGACCCGCCGGTCGAGGTCGCGCCCGGGGACACGGTCCGCATCAAGCAGGGGAAGCTCTACAACGAGGGCGACTCCATCACGGTGCCCTTCGAGCTGCGGGTGGTGCTGTCGCTCGACGACATCTACGACGCGGCGACCGATGTGGTCGTGGCCACGCGGTCATTCGAGACGATGCCGAGCGGGCTCTTCACCGAGTCGTCGTCTGATTTCGCGGGCCTGGAGTTCCAGATCCCCGAGACGATGGAAGACGGCAACTACTTCGTCTACGTCGTGGCCGACGCGGGCTTGGTCGTCAACGAGTGCCGAGAGACCAACAACGTCGCCCGCTCGACCAACAACCTCACCGTAGACGCGGGCGTGGCGTTCAAGCCGGACATCACGGTCGAGGCCGTCAGCCCCAAAGAGCCCGGCCTGGTCGTCAACGTCGGCCAAAACATCAACTACACGTTCACGATTCGGAATATCGGCGTGGGCGAGGCGACCTCCTTCCGAATCGCCGTCTACCTCTCCGCCGACAAGGTCGCCGACGCTGGCGACGTGGTGATGGTGGGGCCGAATGACCTCGGTTCCAACGTCAGCCAGATGGCGATCAACGCGAGCCAGGGCTACTTCAAGTCGTACACGATCCCGAAATCCCTGCCCGACGGCGAGTACTACGTCATCGTCGAGGTGGACGCCCTCGGGACCCTCGCCGAGGAAGACGAGACCAACAACGTCGCGACCTCGGCCTTCCCGCTGACGGTGGCGTTCGAGCCGCCGCAGTGCTTCGACCTCGCGCTGGCCGGGCTGCAGGTGTCGCCGTCCATCAGCTACTGGAACGGCTCGGTGTCGGTGAAGGCGACGGTGAGCAACCCGGGGCTTCAGGCCGTGCCAGCGGGCGCCAAGGTGCGCGCGCTCTTCTCGCTGCAGGCCGCGCTGAACCCCGCCGTGGCGACCAAGGTCGGCGAGTGGACCCTCCCGGAGATCGCGCCCGGCGGCCAGATCGTCCTCGACGAGGTCGTCAAGGTCCCCAACTCGATCCCGGTGAAGCCGCACTATGTGGGCGTGCTGCTCGATCCCGATGGGCTCTACCCGGAGTGCAGCGAGGCCAACAACGCCGAGCTCTTCCCGGACGCGGTCGTCATCGTGGCCACCGCGTCGGTCGATCTGGTCGAGGCGAACCTGGCCTTCCACCCGGCGACGGTCACCGCGGGCGAGGAGATCAAGGTCACGCACACGCTGACGAACACCGGCTCGAGCGCCGCGACGCCGTTTCGGCTCGTGGTGGCGCTGAGCCCGACACCGAACCCGAGCGCCGCCGACGTCAAGAGCGGCATCGCGACCGAGGTGTACTCCGTCGTCGTCCCTGGCGTGGGCGCTGGCGAGGTGCTGGAGCGCGTCGAGAAGGTCGTGGTGCCGGTGGCGCTGGAGCACTCGATCAGCACTTGGTACGTCGTGGTCGTCGCGGACCCGGATGCCAGCCAGGGCAGCGACAAGAACAAGGCGAACAACGTCACCATCGGCACCACGAAGCTGACGGTCCTCGAACCGCAGGGCGGGTGCTTCGAAGACAGCCGCGAGCCCGACAACACGCTCAGCGCGGGCAAGCTGTGGCAAGGCGGGCCGATCGAGGGCGCAGGGAGCTGCGGCAACGAGGATTGGGTGCGCGTGAGCGTGCCGAAGAGCTCCAGCCTCATCGCCACGCTGACCATCCGGCCGCTGCTCAGCGTGCAACCGGTGTCGTCGAACCTCGACCTTGACCTCACGAGCTTCACCGGCGCGCTGCTGGATTCCAGCCACCGGTCCGGCGATATCGAGCAGGTCAGCGTCTACAGCGTCGACGCCGACTCGACGTTCAATCTGCGCGTGTTTCCAGGCTCGGCGGGCGCGAAGGCCCAGTACGACCTGGATATCGAGGTACGCGACTCGGTGCCGGGGGTCGAGCTGCTCCCCGACGACGTGGTCGCGCTGCCGAGCCCGCTGTATCCGGGCGGGCTCCTGGCGGTGAAGTGGACCGACGTGAACTTGGGCACGGAGGCGTCGTCGCTGTACTCGGCGCGCATCTGGGCGTCCAAGGACTCGGCGCTGGACCCTGCGAAGGACATCGAGCTCGGCGTGTTCGAGATGGACGCGGTCGAGGCCGGGGCCAAGGTCGCCCGCCTCGCGAGCGTGCTGCTGCCGGGCGATCTGAGCGGCGGACAGTGGCGATTCCTGGTCCAGCTCGACCCGGACGCGATCTCGGGCGATGGCGACACCGGCAACAATCTGGCGTCGAGCGACCAGGTCTTCATCGACGTGCTGCTGACCTGCGCCGACGATGGGCTTGAGCCGAATAACGGGCCGGCTATCGCCTCGAGTCTGGACTTCGGGGGCGGAAACCAAGCGGTCGCGTCCGGGCTGGTCGTGTGTCCGGAGCTGGACGATTGGTACGCCATCCCGGTGAGCGTGGGCCAGCAGATCCAGGTCACGGCGACTTACCCGCATCTGGACAGCAAGGGCCTGATTCGGGTCGAGCTGTGGGAGCCGACGGGGACCGCGGCGATGCTGTCGAACGCGTCGAAGTCCACGTCGTCGGTCACCCTGCCGTGGGTGTGGGAGGCCGGGACCTGGTACGTGCGCGTCGCCAACCAGGCGCAGGGCGTCGCGCAGGCGCCGTATACGTACTCGCTGGCGGTGAGCACGGCGGACGGCAACCCCGCCGCCGCGTGCGAGGCCGACCTCTTCGAGCCGAACAACGCGTTCGTCCAGCCGGCGCTCATCGGGTGCGGGCTGCAGACGGCGACGCTGTGCCGCGGCGACGTGGACCTGTACCGGGTGGAGCTCTACGCGAAGCAGACCCTCGAGGTGACGCTGGAGCAGGTGAAGGGCGCGCTCGAGATGCGGCTGCTGGGCAGCGCGGGCGGCACCCCCATCGCCACCAAGAGCGGCAACGGGACCCTCACCTACAAGGTCGACACCGACCAGACCGTGTTCCTGCGCGTTCAGGCGAAGGGCGACCCGCTGGCGCTCGAGAACTTCGACTACACCCTCTTCATGGACGGGTTGGTGGGCACCGACCTCATCGTGCCGCAGGTCTCGGTGCTCTTGCCCTCGGTCTATCAGGGCGAAGACGACCTCGTGGATTTCGCCATCCAGAACACCTGCATCGACCCCAGCGGGCCCTTCGCGGTCCGCTTCTGGCTGTCCAAAGACGGGGTGGTCGACGACGGCGACGTGGAGCTGGAGACCATCGAGGTGGCCAACATCGCCGGGAAGGTCAGCGAGCCGCTGAGCCAGAAGGTGAGCGTGCCCTTCTCGACGGCGCCGGGCCCCTACTGGGTGCTGGTCGAGGCGGACGCCGACGGCGACGTGGCCGAGTCCAACGAGGGCAACAACGAGAACGGGGTCGCGGTGGCGGTCGCGGCGCTGTGCCTGCCGGATCTCTTCGAGCCGAACGACCTCCTGACCGCCCAGTCGCCCTTCGCGCCGCTGGTCGAGCTCCCCGGAGCGGACGGCCTCGCGCTGTGCCCCTTCGAGATCGACTGGTACGCGGTGCAGGTGCCGCCCGGAAAGACCCTGCGCGCCGCCATTCACTTCGATCCCAACGAGGGCGACCTGGACCTCCGCGTGTACGACCCGGGCTACTCGAAGACCCTGCCGGTCGGCACCGCGGCCACGAAGAGCTCGCCCGAGGTGCTCTTCTACGAGCCGCCGGTCGGGGGCGTGGTGCTGCTGCGGGTGCACGGCTTCGACGGGGCCAGCGCGGTCTACGACCTGGAGCTCAGCGTCGAGTAGGGTCGTCTGGATGGCGGCGCACAAGGCTCAGGATCTCTAGGAATTCCGTGAGCATGTGGGCGGTGGCGCCCCAGATTGTGTGCGGTGCGGTGAGGTAGAAGTTCAGCCGCCCCGACCCGTCGTGGCGCGCGCTGCGCATGGTGCGGCGCAGCTCCGGCTCGGCCAGGGCGCGCAGCGGCACGGCGAACCAGTCCTCGACCTCGGCGGGAGAGGGGCGGAAGGCCACGTCGGGAGCGACCAGACCCACCCAGGGCGTGACGTGGTAGCCGGTCACGGTGACCATATCGTTGAGGCGGCCCAGGGGCTGGACGGCCGAGCGGGGGATGGCCAGCTCTTCGTCGGCCTCGCGCAGGGCGGTCTCCCAGCGACCGGGATCGGTGGCGTCGACGCGGCCGCCGGGGAACGAGACCTGCCCGCCGTGCTGCTGCATGTGGCGGGGCCGCAGCGTGAAGACCGCGGAGAGCCCCTCGGGGCGCACGATGAGGGGGACCAGGACGGAGGCGGCGCGAAAGGGGCCGAGGGGGCGTTCAAGCGGCGTGTGCGCGGCGAGGCGCTGCCGGATCTCGTCCACGCTCGGCGTCGGGCTCGGCGTCAGCGCGGCGCCATGGGGATCGCTCGGAGCTCGGCCCTCGCTATCGGCCACTATGCCCCTTGGACTGAACGATGCTGAAGAACTCGGCGCGCGTCGCCGGGTTGGTCTTGAAGTCGCCAAGCATCGACGAGGTCGTCGTGATGGCGTTCTGCTTCTCGACGCCGCGCATGACCATGCAAAGGTGCGTCGCCTCCATCACCACCGCGACCCCGTAAGGCTCGAGCTCGCTCATCAGCGTCTCGGCGATCTCACGGGTCAGCCGCTCTTGCACCTGCAGGCGGCGGGCGAAGATCTCCGTCACGCGAGCGAGCTTCGACAGCCCGACGACCTTGCCGCGCGGGATGTACGCGATGTGCGCCCACCCGAAAAACGGCAGCATGTGGTGCTCGCACAGGCTGTAGAAGTCGATGTTCTTGCAGACCACCATCTCGTCGTGGCCGACGTCGAACAGCGCGCCGTTGATGACCTCTTTGGGGTCCTCGTCGTAGCCCTTCGTGAGGAAGCGCAAGGACTTGGCGACCCGCGACGGCGTCTTGACCAGCCCGTCACGCGAAGGGTCCTCGCCAAGCTCCAAGAGGATCTTGTGTACCAAGTCCTCCATCGCTACTGCTCCTCCGCGCCAAAGCCGTCCGGCTTCACGGTGAGCACGTGGCAGGCGGCGCGGCGCACGACGCGCTCGGCCTGGCTGCCGATGAGGACGTGGCGCAGACCCGCGTGACCGTGGGTGCCCATGACGATGAGGTCCACCTGGCGCTCCTCGGCGTAGCGGAGGATCTCTACGTAGGGCTTGCCGCCGCCGATCTCGAGGATCATGCGCTCGCGGTCCGCGTCGGTCACGAAGCCGTCAGCTTGCAGCTCGTCGAGGCGGCGCTTGAGCCCGGACTCGAGCCGCACCACCTGGGCGGCCTCGGCCTCGACCTCATCGTAGCCGGCGCCCGACAGCGTGCGCTCGGAGACGTGGAGGATGTCCAGCTCCGCCTGGAAGTGGCGCGCGTAGCCGACGGCCGTGTAGAAGGCCTTGCGGCTGCACTCGGAGAAGTCTACCGGGCAGAGGATGCGGCGGTAGCCCACGGTGGTCTGGTCGTTCGTGTTCATAGTTCGCGGCTCCTTGCGTGCGCTTCAGGTCTGCGCGAGCTCGACTTCGCTGAGGCGGCACCTGCTCGCGAACCCAGCGGACGAGTCTCCACGCAGACGCTTAGAGGGGGATGCAACCGTGCTTCTTGGGCGGATTCTGCACGCGCTTGGACTCCAGCATGTCCAGCGCGCGGCAGATGTGCTTGCGCGTGTCCTCGGGGACGATGACGTCGTCGATATATCCGAGTTCGGCGACCTTGAGCGGATTCGCGAAGGTGTCCCTGTATTCCTGGACGAGGCGGGCCTTCTCGGCGACCGGGTCGGCGGCCTGGGCGAGCTCGCGCCGGAAGATGATGTTCACGGCGCCATCGGGGCCCATGACGGCCACCTCGGCGGTCGGCCAGGCGAGATTGACGTCGGCGCGGACGTGCTTCGAGCCCATGACGTCGTAGGCGCCGCCGTACGCCTTGCGCGTGATGATCGTGATCTTCGGGACCGTCGCCTCGACGTAGGCGTAGAGCAGCTTGGCGCCGTGCTTGATGATGCCGCCGTACTCCTGCTCGGTGCCGGGCAAGAACCCGGGGACGTCGACCAGCGTGACCAGCGGGATGTTGAAGGCGTCGCAGAACCGGACGAAGCGCGCGGCCTTCACCGAGGCGTTGATGTCGAGGCAGCCGGCGAGGAAGGCGGGCTGGTTGGCGACGATGCCCACCGAGCGACCGTCGAATCGCGCGAACCCGACGATGATGTTCTTCGCGAAGTCCTTGTGGACCTCGAAGAAGCTGTCGCGGTCGACGAGGAGCTCGATGACCGTGTGCATGTCGTAGGGCTTGTTGGGCTCGTCGGGGACCAGGGTTCGGAGGGCGTCCTCAGAGCGGTCGGCCGGGTCGCCGGTCATCACTCGCGGCGGGCGCGCCATGTTGTTGTCGGGGATGTAGGACATCAGCCGCCGGATGGTGCCGATCGCGGCCTTCTCGTCGGGCACGGAGAAGTGCGAGACCCCGGAGCGGCTGGAGTGCGTCTTGGCGCCGCCGAGCTCCTCTTTGGTGACCAGCTCGTGGGTGACCGTCTTGAGGACCTCGGGGCCCGTGATGAACATGTAGCTGGTGCCTTGGGCCATCACGATGAAGTCGGTGATGGCAGGCGAGTACACAGCACCACCGGCGCATGGGCCCAGGATCGCGCTGATCTGCGGGACGACGCCGGAGGCGAGGGTGTTGCGCGTGAAGATCTCGGCGTAGCCCGCCAAGGACACGACGCCCTCCTGGATGCGCGCGCCGCCCGAGTCGTTCAACCCGATGACCGGCGCCCCGACCTCCATGGCCAAGTCCATGATCTTGCAGATCTTCTGCGCGAAGGCGCCGCTGAGGCTGCCGCCGAAGACCGTGAAGTCCTGGGCGAACACGAAGACCTTGCGCCCGTCGATGGTGCCGTAGCCCGTGACGACGCCGTCGCCCGGGATGCGCTGCTCGTCCATGCCGAAGTCTCGGCAGGCGTGGGTCATCAGCTTGTCGATCTCGAGGAAGCTGTCGGGATCCAGCAAGAGCGCGATGCGTTCCCGCGCCGTCAGCTTGCCGGCCTTGTGCTGTTTCTCGATGCGCTCTGGACCGCCGCCCAGTTCCGCTTGACGCTCCAGCTCGGCCAGACGCTCGCGCACGTTCATCTAGGGTTCCTCCTGAGTGCGCGGAGGCGTACCACAACTCCCCCCGGACGGTCAGCAGCGAAGCCGACCGGCTGGCCTTCCACCCTCGGTCGGCCCGAGGCCGGCGAGGTGAGGAAAGCGCCCGAACCCGCGTGGATGTGTGTGTGCGCTGTCCGGCAGGTATTCGGCGGCGAGACGGTCGTCGCCTCGCCGAGCAAACGGCCTGCGCGCGGGCCGGGCGGCTTGGGGGGCGAAGAAGCAGGTTTCGTGCCAGCGCGCGGTCGCCGTGGGCGCTCGTGGGCGTATCCGAGCGCTGCGCGCGGGAATGCCGCCCTGACCGGCGTGGTTGCGGCGCGCCGGGCGAGGGGCACGCCCTCCCGTCGGACGCCCCTCACCGCCCGCCCGCCGTGGTCTCCGAGCCCCGATGGGGTGCGCCGACCCCAGTTCAGCCCCTGCCGATCACTCCGGGGAGGCCCGTGCTGGACGCGACTTGGCGAACGCGGTACGAAAACCACCTTCGATGGCCGGCCCGGCCCGCGTCGAACCCCTCTCTGCGCCATGGAGATCCCCCCAATGCGCCTCATCGTCGTCACGCTGCTCTCGCTGTCTCTCGCCACCGCCTGCAACCCGGCGCCCGCGCCCGCGCCCGCTGCGCCTGCGCCCGCGGCTGCACCCGCTCCGGCCGCCGCGCCGGCCCCGGTGGCCGAGGCGCCGAAGCCCGCCGAGGAAGCTCCCAAGCCCGCCGAGGTCGCCGCTCCCGCCGCCGAGGCGCCCGCCGTGGTCCCCGCACCTACCGAGGCCCCAGCCCCCGCCGGCAACGCGCTGCCGACCATGGCCGAGATCGGCGATATGGAGAAGACCCCCGGCGCCACCCCGCCGCTCGAGGGCGGGACCATCCCCTCGCCCCACAAGGTCTCGACCTTCCCCGGCGCGCCGGGCCCGCTCCCGGTCGCCGGACCCAACGACGCCCCCGTCCGGGTCTTCGTCTTCAGCGACTTCCAGTGCCCGGTGTGCAGCCGCGTGGTCGAGCCGATGAAGCTCCTGGCCCGCGAGTTCCCCCAGGACGTGCAGATCAGCTTCATCCACAACGCGCTGGAGATGCATCAGAACGCGTCGGGCGCTGCCGCGGCGGCCATCGCGGCCCAGCGCCAGGGCAAGTTCTGGGCCTTCCACGACAAGCTCTTCCAGAACCAGCAGAGCCTGCACGAGCAGGACCTCATCATGTACGCCGAGGAGCTGGGCCTGGACGCGGCGCAGTTTCAAAAGGACCTGAAAGACCCGACCGTGAAGGCGCAGGTCGACTACGAGCGCGCGCTGGCCGCTGAGCTGGAGCTTCAGGGCACGCCGGGCTTCATCGTCAACGGGCAGAAGCAGGTCGGCTGGGGCAGCTATGGCGGCTTCAAGAGCATGGTGACGCGCGCGCTGGCCGCGACCAACGGCGAGAAGGGCGCGGGCGTGGCGGCCAAGTTCACCGCGGCGTCGGGCGAGGAAGGCAAGAAGTTCGCCGAGCTCTTCTGGGGCAAGAAGAAGTAGAGCCCGGCGCCCGGCGCCCGACGGCTGAAGGCTCAGCGGGGCGCCGGAACTCGCAGCTCGCGCCAGAGGAAGCTCCAGACGTCGACGTACTCGTCGACCACCTTGGAGCGAGGTTTCCCGGCGCCATGGCCGGCTCGCGTCTCGATGCGCAGCAGCACCGGGTGCGCGCCGTCGTTTCTCGCCTGGAGCAGGGCGGCGAACTTGCGGGCGTGAAGGGGGTCGACGCGCGTGTCGCTCTCAGCCGCCATCAGCAGGGTCGCGGGCGCGGCGAAGTGCTCAGGGACGTTGTGATACGGCGAGTAGGCGCGTAGCCAGCGAAAGGCCACCGGCTCCTCCGGGTCGCCGTACTCGGGGATCCAGAGCTTGGCGATGAGAAATCGCGGGTAGCGGAGCATGTCCAGCAGCGGCACCCGGATGACCGCCGCCCGGATCTTCTGGGGGAATCGCACCACCGCCGCGCCCGTCAGGAGGCCGCCGTTGCTGCCGCCCATGACTGCGAGGCGCTCGGGTGCGGTGTAGCCTGCGCTGACGAGGAAGTCCGCCGCGGCCTCGAAGTCCTCGAAGACGCGCTCCTTTTGGTCGAGCATGCCCGCGCGGTGCCAGGCCGCGCCGTACTCCCCGCCGCCGCGCAGGTGAGCGACCGCGTAGACGCCGCCGGCCGCCAGGAAGGGCTGGATGTTTCGCGCGTAGTCGGGCGTCAGCGCCACATCGAAGCCGCCGTACCCGTAGAGCACCGCCGGCGCGAGGCCGTCTCGCGGCAGCCCGCGCTTGTGGGTCACGAAGAGCGTGATCTCCGTACCGTCCTTCGAGCGCGCGCGCTCCAGGGTGACCACCGTGTCGATCTCCGGGATGGCCGCCACGACGCTGCGAAAGACGCTGGTGGTCGACGGGGTGGCCCGGTCGATCCGCAGCACGGTGGGCGGCGTGCTGAAGCTCGAGAACGCAGCGTAGACCTGGTCGTGCCGCGGGCTGGCGCCGATGCCGCCTACCGAGCCGAGGGTCGGCAGCGTGACCTCGGCGACCAGGGCGCCGTCGGCCTCGTGCAGGGTCAGGCGGCTCGACGCCTCGAAGAGCCAGTGCACAACGAGGCGTTTGCCGGCGAGGCCGACGTCGCGAATGACGCGCTGGTCGTGCTCGGCGATGACGGTCTCCCACGCGTCGCCGGTGGGATCGCGGCCCTCGGCGGCGAGGGCAACCCAGCTCTGGCGAACCACGCGGCCGCGCGCCGCCTTGTGATTCGTCGAGAGATACAGGGCGTCGTCGGCGGGCAGGGGCTGGTCGAGGGTCTCGGCCCGGTCGGCCACGAGGCGCCAGGGAGCGTCATCGGGCGCGTCGCCGCGGCGGATGAATACCTGGGACTTCGACCAGCCCTGAAAGACGGTCGCCACCAGCCAGGCTCCGTCGGGGCTGGCGTCGATGCTGGTCCAGTCCTCGCGACCCTGCTCGGCGCCGAAGATCCGGACGTCCTGGGCTGGGTCGGTCCCGAGGATGTGCTTGTACACGTGGCGAAAGTACGAGGCGTCGTCGTCGGCGACCGCCGGCCAGTACCGGGTGCCGGCGACCGGGTAGCGCGTGTAGAGGAAGCCCGATTCGTCAGGTAGCCACTGAAGACTCGCGGCGCGGGTCCCCTCGATGAGCTCGGGCAGCCGCTCGCCCGTGTCGACGTTGAGGACGTGCAGGACCGAGCGCTCGTCGCCGGAGCCGGACAGGCCAAAGGCGAGCAGGCGCCCGCTGGGCGACGCGTAGGACCAGTCGAGTGCGACCGTGCCGTCGGTGCTCAGCGCGTTGACGTCGAGCAGGGTGCGGGCGGGGCTGCTGCCGTCGAGGGGCTGGACCATCAGCAGCGGCTGGTCGGTGTCACCGGTCTGCTCGACCCAGATGGCGTTCGGGCCCGCCAGCGCGGGCGCCGAGATCGAGCCGGTGGCGAAGGCGTCCTCAAGCGACGCGCGCAGGTTCGCCCGCGCGGCGACTTGGCCCATGTAGCGCTCGGTGTACGCGTTCTGCTGCGCGGTCCACTCGGCCACGCGCGCCGACTCGCCGTCCTCGAGCCAGCGGTAGGGGTCCACCACGACCTCGCCGTGCAACGTCTCGCTCACGGCCTCCACGGCGGTCGCTGGCGCTGAATCGGGTCGCGTCATGGTTCGTGCTCCGGAACACCCGGCGCCGGCGATAACCAACCCCAGCATCAGAACTAAGGCGTGGGGCAGCGATCGAGTGGCTGGGCGCAATGGCTTTCTCTTGGGCGGGCGTGTGGCGTCGACTCGACCGTGCCACCGGCGCCTGCGAACTTCAACGCGCCGGCGTTGGCTCCGCGCCATCGCTGAGCCGGGGATCGCGTCGCGCGGTGGCCGTCACGCACGGTCCGGGCTATCCTCCGACGCTAACGCCTACGACTTCCCCCGCATCGCGAGCGTCAGCCGTGCCGGACCGACGTGTCCTCATCATCGACGACGAGCCAGGCCTCGCCGGCCTCCTCGAAGCGAGCCTCGAGAACGAAGGCTATGCCGTTCGGCTCGCCCACACGGGCAGCGCCGGGCTCAGCGCCGCCGAGGCCGGGTTCGACGGCGTGGTCCTGCTGGACCTGCGGCTCCCCGACCTGCCGGGCCTCGACGTGCTGCAGGCCTTACTGCAGGCGAACCCCAGTAACCGCATCGTCATCATGACGGCCCACGGCTCCATCGACTCGGCCATCGAGGCCACCCGGCGCGGCGCCTACGACTTCCTCACCAAGAGCGAGGATCTGCCTGGGCGCGTCCGGGTCTCGGTCAAGAACGCCTTTCGCGATCGCGAGATGTCTGGCCGCGTCAGCGAGCTGGAGGAGGCGGCGTCGGCCCGCGACGGGTTCCGGAACCTCGTGGCGCGCAGCCCGGAGATGACCCGCGTCTTCCAGACCCTCCGGCACGCCATCGATTCGCGCGTGACCGTGCTGATCCAGGGCGAGAGCGGCACCGGCAAAGAGCTGGTGGCCCGCGCGCTGCACACCGGCGGCCAGCGGGCCAGCGGGCCCTTCGTGGCGCTGAACTGCGCCGGCATCCCCGACACGCTGCTGGAGAGCGAGCTCTTCGGGCATGAGCGTGGGGCCTTCACCGGCGCGGTCGCCGCGAAGAAGGGCAAGTTCGAGCTCGCCGATGGCGGCACGATTTTCCTCGATGAGATCGGCGAGATGTCGCTGCACCTGCAGTCGAAGATATTGCGCGTCCTCGAGACCCGCGAGGTGGATCGGCTCGGCGGCAGCAAGCCGGTGAAGGTCGACGTTCGCATCGTCAGCGCCACCCACCGGGACCTGGAAGAGATGGTCGCGCAGGGCGAGTTTCGCGAGGATCTCTACTACCGGCTCGCCGTGTTCCCGATTCGGTTGCCCGCGCTGCGCGAACGCCAGGGGGACGTGCCGCTGCTGGTCGACCACTTCTTGCGGCGCAGCGCCAAGGAAGAGGGCAAGGACATCGCTGGCGTCGACCCGGACGTCATGGACTGCCTGGAGGCCCACACTTATCCCGGCAACGTGCGCGAGCTTGAGAACATCATCAGCCGGGCGGTGGTGGTCAGCAGCGGCACGCGCCTGTCCCTGGCGGATCTGCCGCGGCAGGTGCTCGAGGCGACGAAGCTGCGGCGGCTCGGCGCGGAGCGCGCCGATATGGAGGCCTTGGCGCCCGACATCTCGCTGGACCGCGCCTTTGAGCTGCTCTTCCGGCGCGTGGACGAGCTGCCCGACCACGAGAGCGTGGAGGCCGCGCTCATCCGGCGCGCGCTGCGGCTGCTGGACGGCGACGTCACTCAAGCCGCGGAGGTCTTGGGGATCTCGCGGCCGACGCTGTACCGGCGGCTGGAGCGCCTGGGCGGTAAAGAGGCCGTGCTCGCGCTGGGCGGTCACTGAGCCGACCCGCGCTGGGTTCGCCCTCGGGTCAGGGCCGCAGCAGCTCGGCCAGCGCGTCCACATCGGCCGGCGCCAGCTTGGCCCGCGAGAGCTCGAGCGCGGTGCGGGCGAGGGCTCGGTAGGTCAGGCTGAGGTTCGGGTCCAGGGCCTCCAGGCTGGCGAGGTGCCCGCGCACCGTGGCCACGTCGCCGCGGGTGATGGGGCCGGTGATCGCCTCGTTTGGCGAGGCGTCTTCGAGGTTTTTGAGCGCGCCGAGGGCGAGCGGGCCCAGGGCGCGGCGGGCGTCCTGTGGCGAGAGGCCGCAGCCAGCCAGCATCGCGGTCGCCTGGGCTAGCAAGGCCGTCAGGTGCCCCGCCATCGTGACCCCGGCCGCGTGGTAGAGCGGCTGGGTCGCGGGGTTCAGGACCAGCGGGCGCATGCCCAGGGCGTCGGCGAGCCGCCTACCCACCGCGACGGCCGCGGGGTCTCCGGCGAGGCCGGCGGTGGCGCCGTCGAGGAGATCGGCCGGCGCGCCGGGGCCGGGGAGGGCGGCCAGGGGGTGAAAGAGGCCGGCCGCCCGTGGCGTCTCGAGATCCACCCGCCCGAGATCGGGGGGCTGCGAGCCGGCGAGGTGTAGCCAAATTTCCGTGGCGGCGCCTGGTCGTTTTGACAGCGCGCGGGCGGCGCCCGGGATCGCCGCGTCGGGGACCGCGAGCAGCACGACGTCGACCGTAGGCAACCCGTCCGGGCCGCCGGGCTCGCCGCGGGACCACCACCACTGAGGGGCCAGCCCCAGCCGGCTCAGGCGCGGCGCGAGCGTCGTGGCGGCGCGGCCACGTCCAACCAGCCCGAGACGCGGCGGGCCCGGACGCGGCGCGGGCCCGTCGCTCATCGGTACAGGCCGCGCTGGTCGATGTGCGCGTAGACAGCCTCCGGCAGCAGGTGCGCCACGGGCTGGCCCGCGCGCAGGCGACGCCGGACGTCGCTCGACGCGATGGCAGGCAGGTGGACCGGCACCTCGACGCCCTCGGGGTCCGGCTGACCGTCGCGTCCCACGAGGAGGAAGTCGACCATGGACTCGAGACGCTCGAACTGATGCCAGCGCTCGCGTTCGGCGAAGGAGTCCGTGCCCATCAGCCACGTGAAGCGCGCCCCCGGCTCACGCTCTCGCAGCGCGTCGACGGTCTGCACCGTGTAGCTCGGCTGGGCCAGGGTGGCCTCGATGGGCTCGACCGCCACCTGCGGCCCCAGATGCGCCATGGCGAGCCGCAGCATCGCGACGCGCTCGTCGAAGGGCGCCAGCGTCTTGCCGAAGGCGTGGGCGTAGGTCGGGAGAAGCCAGACCGCGTCGACGTGGGCGCGACAGAGCAGCCAGGTCACCGCGAGCACGTGGGCGTTGTGGGGCGGGTCGAAGCTCCCGCCGTAGAGGGCGACGCGGCGCCCGGCGCCCACTGCGCTCTCGGTGCGCTCAGTGCTCACGGGCGAAAGGCTTTCGCCTCCGCGGCCGCGGCGTCGAGCAGCGGGGCGACGGGCTTGCCGGCGTCGAGGGTCTCGCGCAGCTCGGCGGAACCCCAGAGCAGGTCGATGGCCGGCACGTCCGTGACGAACTCGTAGGCGTCGGTCCGCCAGGTCCAGGCGTCCGGGGCCACGTGGCGCAGCGCGTCGAGCACGAAGACGCCGAGTCGCACGGCCTGGAGGCAGCTGAGGTCGAAGACGCGGATCGTCGCGCCCCCGCAGAGCTGGCCCTTGTGCTTTCCGAACTCGGGCCGGAAGACGCGCGGGACGAAGTCCACGCCGGGGCACTCCTCGCCGCGCAGGCGATCGACCAGCTTGACCGGGTCGACGCCCGGCGCCCCGAAGAGCTGAAACGGCGTGGTCGTGCCGCGCCCCTCCGAGAGCGTCGTGCCCTCGAGCAGGCACATGCCGCCGTAGACCGCCGCGGTCTCGCGCGTGGGCATGTTGGGGCTAGGCGGCACCCACTGCGGCTGGCCGTGGCGGTCGCCCGGGACGACGTGCAGCTCACAGCCCGGCGCGCGGCGGTCGCGATACCAGCGCGCCAGCTCGCCCACGGTCATGCCGTAGCGCACAGGCAGCCCGGCCTCGAGCCCGCAGAAGCTCTCAAAGCCGGGCTTGAGCAGCGGCCCCTCGCGCATCGGGCCGATGGGGTTGGGGCGGTCCAGCACGAAGACCGGGATCCCCGCCTCAGCCGCCGCCTCCATCGCCAGCGCCAGGGTCGCCGCGTAGGTGTAGTAGCGAATCCCGATGTCCTGGATGTCGTAGACCAGGGCGTCGATGCCTTCGAAGGCCGCGGGAGACGGCCGCAGGCTGGCGCGGTCGGCGCCGTAGAGGCTCATGACCGGCGCGCCCAAGATCGGATCGGGCTCGCCGCTCGCGGCGTAGGGCTCCATGTCCTGGTGCGTGCCCCAGATGCCGTGCTCGGGCGCCAGCAACCGGACCAGCTTTACCCCGCGGACCTTGGGCAGGATGTGCGCCGCGTGGCGCCCCCACAGATCGACGGCGGTGTGATTGCACAGCAGCGCGACGCGCCGCCCGGAGAGGCCGTGGTCAAAGCCGGCCGAGAGTCTATCGAGCCCAGTATGCATGGCCCGGACGATGCCTCGAAGGCCTCGGGTGCGCAAGCAGTGACTTGCCCCGCGCGCTTCGCTTCGCTCTGGGCTGGACCTCAGCCAGCCCACGCGGCAACCTCATCGCCATGATCGTAGCTGGCTTCGCAACACTTCGAGCCGACACATCCTCTCACAGGATGCGCGGGCTCGCCCTCAGCTTGGCTTTCATGGTGGGCGCCGCCTGCTCGGCGGTCGTCGAGGTGCCCGACCGCGGGGGGCCTGACTCCGACGCGTCGGACGACCTGCCCACCCTCGACCTCGAGACCTCGGGCCCGAATTCGGCGCCAGGCCCGCCCGAGATCGCGCTCGACCCCGCGGTCCCGACCACCCTCGACACCCTCCGCGTGACCATCACGAGCGAGGCGGTCGATCCCGATGGCGGGCCGCAGGCGATCACCTACCTCGCGCGATGGTTCAAGGACGCGGCCCTGACGCTGCACTCGGGGCTCGAGATTCCGCCCCAGGTCACCCGCCGCGGCGAGACGTGGCGGGTAGAAGTGCGCGCATTCGACGGCGTGGCCGAGGGGCCTGTGGTCGCCGCGGAGGTGCTGGTCGCCAACTCGCCGCCGACCATCAGCGGCGTGCTCCTCGAGCCGAAAGACGCCGACACCAAGACGCTGCTGGTGTGCACGCCCGGCGATCGCGAAGACGCCGACTCCGACGCGATCTCCATGAGCTACACCTGGACGCTGGAGGGCCAGCCGATCGCCGGGGCCACCGCCGCCGCGCTGCAGCCGCCGCTCAAGGCCGGCAAGCGCTACGCCTGCGCCGCCACCCCCTTCGACGGGCAGGAGCAGGGCGAGACCGTCGTCTCCAACGACGTCGTCCCCCTCGACCCGGAAGACATCAGCGACCTCCCGCTGATCTCCTTTCAGCCCAAATCGCTCGACATGGGCTCGGTGCTGCCCGGCGTCACGTCGGAGCGCGAGCTGACCGTTCACAATATCGGCATCGCCACCTTGGAGCTGACCGGCCGCGAGTTCACCGGTGACCCCTACTTCCAGCTCATCGGGAGCTTGCCGCGCACCGTCGAGCCGGGGGCCTCCACCACCTTCGTCGTCCGCTTCGCCACCGAGCTGCCCGGCCTCAAGAAGGGCGCGCTCTTCTTCGAGTCCAACGCCGGCAACGGCGCCCAGGTCAGCGTGCCGATGCTCGGGGTCGGCTCCTCGCCCTGCCTTCAGATTCAGCCGAGCTTCATCGACTTCGGTGGCGCCTACGTCGGCAGCCAGCACTCCCAGGACGTCAAGCTCATCTCCTGCGGCACCCTGCCGGTGACCATCGACTCCGCCGCCCTGGCCGCGCCGGCGAACTCGCCCTTCAAGCTGGACCTCTCGCCCGGCCCCGGCCCCATGCCGTGGACCCTCCAGGCCGGACAGACCATCACGGTGCGCGTCCGCTACTCGCCGCAGTTCGCCAGCAGCATCGGCGCGGACGGCTCGCCCGTGGCGGACACGGCCACCCTGAGCTTCCAGTCCGGCTTCAACCCGCTCATCAACATCCCCGTGCGCGCGTTCGCCAGCGCGACGGGTTGCCCGCAGGCGGTCATCGACGTCGAGGAGGGGCACTTCGTCGGCCCGGGCACGACGCTCTTCATCAACGGATCCAAGAGCTTCGCGCCGGGCGGCAAGCCTACGATCTTCTCGTGGTCGGTCACCGGTCCACCGGGGGCGGCCGTCCTGCCGCTGATGCCGAACTCGTCGTCGGAGGCCTTCACTTACGGGCCGGTCACCACGCTCGGCGCCTACAAGGTCGAGCTCAAGGTCTTCGACGAGGTCGACGGCAAGGTGATCCCAGGCTGCAGCACGGTCCAGTGGATCGTCGAGGTCAAGAAGGAGACCCCGCTGGTGGTCGAGGTGACCTGGGACACGCCCGGCGACCCGAACCAGGGGGACGTGGGTCCTGGCGTGGGTGCGGACATGGACATCCACATGCACAACGGCCACGGCACGCAGCCCGACTACGACGGCGACGGCATGCCCGACGGCTGGTTCGACTTCCTAAACGACGTGTTTTGGTACGACACATCGCCGGATTGGGGCGTCCCTGGCGAGGCGGACGACCCGCAGCTGACCATCGAAGACCCCGACGGCAAGGGCCCAGAGCGCATCGAGATGCCGCTGCCCGTCAAGGGCGAGCGCTACACGATCGGCGTGCACTGCTGGTCCAGCTACGGGTTCGGCCCCAGCGTCGTCACCGTCCGCGTCTGGGTGTTCGGCAATCTGGTCACCAAGGTCAGCGATGTCGTGCTCGATACGGGCGACCTGTGGGAGGTCGGCCGTGTGTCCTGGCCCACCGGCGCGTTCGAGGCGTCCAAGAGCGCTGACGGCGGCCCGCGACTCACCCCCGCCTACCCGAACGTGTTCCAGTAGCGGACCCCTCGCAAGTGTCTGCGAGAGAAGCGGCAGCGCGCGTTTGACGGCCTCGGATCGCGTGCTATTGTCGGCCTATGTCATCGACGACTTCCAAAACCGCAGATAGTTGCACGCTGCTCCTTGAGACAGGCGACGTGCCGGGCAAAATCCTCCGGAAGGACGCGGCGGGCATGCGATTGCACGTGGATCGCGTCGTCAGCCCGGGCGGGACGCTGAAGATGGCGTTTCAGCACAGCGGTGGCACTCCGGGCGCCGTGCGGGTGATGACCGCGGTGGACGAGGTCAAAGAGTTCGACGGCCGCACGGTCATCGAGGCCCGCTACCTGGCGCTCCACAGCGTCGGCGGCAAAGAGTGCTTGGCCAGCTTCCTCACCGAGTTCGTGGGGGTCGCGACGCCGGATGCCTCCGCCTACAAAGAGGGCGCCGGCGGCATGTTCTACGGCTTCCGGGCGACGCGAGGCACTCCGCCGCGGCCCGAGGGGCCCGTCAGCCGCTCCACCGGCCAGGTTCAGCACTCCGAGCGCCGCGAACAGCGCGTGGTGGTCCGCGTCCCGGTGGTCGTCCGGGTCGGGACCGACACATTCCGCGCCCAGGCTTACAACATCAGCTTCAGCGGTATTTATCTGCTGGCCACCGAGACCCTGCCGCCCGTCGGCACCCGCGTCGTCGTGGGCTTCCCGGTCGCGATGCACGCCAAGCCCTTCAACGTGAAGCTGTCGGGCGAGGTGGTCTGGGCGATGCCTGCCATGACCGCGACGGAAGGCGGCGGCCTCGGCATCCGCATCGCGCAGATCGATGACGACGCCAAGGGCGAGGTCTGGCGAGAGTACATCGCCCGCGAGTCGGAGTTCTCGGCCTAGGCGCTGGCCTGGGGCTGGAGGGCGCCGGGTTCCGCGCTCGCTACGGCACGAAGCTCATGTGGTAGCCGGCCTGCTCGATGGCTTTGGCCGCGCTGGTCGGCCGCAGCGGCGAGAAGGTGTCCAGCATGACCGCAAGCTCGGTCGTCTCGCGCTGGCCGATGCTCGCCTCGTAAGCGCCCGGGTGCGGGCCGTGCATCGTGCCCATCGGGTGGTAGCTGATCGACCCGGGGCCCACGCCGCGCCGCGACGTGAAGTGGCCGTCGCAGTAGAAGATGGCCTCGTCGCAGTGCACCGATTGGTGCGGGTAGGGGCACGGGATCGCCTCGGGGTGCGTGTCGACGAGGCGCGGCACGAAGCTGCAGATGAGGCCGCCGCGCGTGGCGAAGGTCCCGTGGATGGTCGGCGGCAGATGCACCGAGCCGGTCTTCGGCTGAAAGGCCAGGATGGGGAAGGCGAAGGGCCAGACGGTGCCGTCCCAACCCACCACGTCCAGCGGGTTGGCTGCCAGGGTGTACTCGCTGAAGACCCCGTCGCGCTTTCCGACCACCGTGCGAATCCCCTCGTCGCGCGGTCCATCGAAGACCGGGCGGCGGAAGTCGCGGTGGGTGTAAGGCGCGTCCATCCGCAGCTGGCCCGTCTCGTTTCGAAATTGCCGCGGCACGTGGAAATCGCCGAGCAGCTCAAGGCAGAGCCAGTGCTGCGCGACGCCCGGCTCGAGGATGAACCGGTGGGTCACGCCGCGGGGGACGAGCACGTAGTCCTTGGCTCCAAACGCGACGTCGCCCATCAGCGTGCGCAGCAGGCCGCCGCCCTCGTGGATGTAGTAGAGGTCGTCGCCGTCGCCGTTCTCGAAGTAGGCGAGGTCGGACGCGCCGGGCCGCAGCACGCCGACGACCACGTCCGCGTTGGCCAAGATCGGCACGCGCGCGTCCATGGGCGAGCGGCCGTTGGCGGGCAGGTCGGCGGAGAGGTAGTGGCGCCGCAGCAGCGGCTCGCCCAGATGCCCTGCAGCCGTCGCCGCGTCGGGAAACCCGTGCTCGCTCAGGGCGACGGCCGTGTGCACGTGCGGCGCGGCCTCGCGATACAGGATGGTGAAGGCGCCATCGAACCCGTGCCGCGTCAGGCAGTGCTCGTGGCGCATCGCGCCGTCGGGTCCGCGCGAGATCGTGTGTGGCTTGGCCGGCAGCTCGCCGGCGCTCATCCGGTCGATCACCGCTTCTTCACCTGCTCGCGCTCGATGGACTCGAAGAGCGCGCGGAAGTTGCCCTCGCCGAAGCCGCGGTCGCCTTTTCGCTGGATAATCTCGAAGAAGAAGGGCCCCGCCTCTTCATCCTCGTACAGGCCCGCGGCCTCTTTGAGAAAGATCTGCAGCAGGTAGCTGCCCCCGGGCTTGCCGTCGACCAGGATCTCGAGCGACTCGAGCTCGGCGATGTCCTCGTCGAGGGTCACCCCGAGCGTCTCGAGCCGCGCCGGGAGCATCTGGTAGTAGCTGGGCGGCGTCGGCATGAAGACCACGCCACGCTCGCGAAGCTCTCGCACCGTGCTGATGATGTCGGTGACGGCGAAGGCGACGTGCTGGATGCCGGGCCCGTAGTTGTCCATCACGAAGGTGTAGATCTGCGAGTCCTCGAAGTGCGGCCGCATCGGCTCGTTGTTCGCGAACTTCGCGCCGGAGCGCGGGTCCCACAGCACGATCGACTTCAGCCCGGAGCCGTGGTCTTCGCTGGGCGCGACGTCGTCGGTGTGAAACGCGATGTCCCAGTACTGCTCGAAACCCAGCACGGTCTTGCACCAGAGGACCATGGGTTCGAGGGTCAGGAAGTTTGAGGTGACATGGTCGAAGGCCTCGAACTGCATGCAGTTCTTTCCGCCTGACGGCGTCGGCAACCGCTCCACGCCCGGCAGCGGGTCCTCGAAGCCGTCGCGCTGGCAGAAGCGGAAGAGCGCCTCGCCAAAGGGCGTGGTGATGTCGAAGTACCCGTAGCGCCCGCCGCCAGCGCCGGTGACCCAGCGCGGCGCGTCGACGAAGGTCGCGTTGCGCTCGGCGAGCAGCGCGGCGGTGGCCTCTAGATCCTCGACCTCGAAGATCAGCGACGAGATCCCGTCGGGGTGGCGCTTCAAGTAGCGGCCCGAGCGACTCCGAGGCCGCATCGGCTGGGTCACGATGACGCGGATCCCGCCGGCCTCGTACACCTCGGTGCGTTCGCCATTGGCCCGTTCCAGCGCGGTGGTGGAGCGCGCGACCAACGCGAAGTCGAAGGCCTCCGAATAGAAGCCCTCCGAGCGTAGCAAGTTGTTCACGTCGAAGACGATGCCTTCCATGCGCTTGATGCCGAGGTCGGCCACGGATCTTCTCCTACCGGACGGGGGCGTGAGGGGCTTCGATCGCGCGTAACCATAGTGCACCGACGGGACCGGCGACAACGGCAGTATAGTGCGGCGGCAGGTGCTCCAGAAGCTCCCCTCCGTGCTCCTCCGTGCCTCCGCGTCTCCGTGGTAAGAGCGCAGCCCCTCAAGCGCCGCCGGATCCGGTCGGATCACCGCCCCAGCCGATGTTTCGGCGTGCCGCCGGCCTCAACTCGTGCGATCGTCGGCTCGCACCGCCTATGGAGGTCCTCGTGCTGCCCGAACGCCCTGTGAACTTCAGCCCCGGCCCCGCGATTTTGCCGCTGGAGGTCCTCGAGGAGGCCGCTCGCGGCGTGGTGGCGCTGCCCGATCTCGGGCTGTCGATCCTTGAGATAAGCCACCGCTCGCCCACCTTCGAGGCCATCCTCGCTGAGGCCCGCGACGGCATGCGGCGCCTGCTGGCGGTGCCCGACACGCACGAGATCCTCTTCCTTCAGGGCGGCGCCCGCGGGCAATTCGCCCAGGTGCCGCTTAACTTCCTGAAGCCCGGGCAGCGCGCTGGCGTCGTCGTGACGGGCGTGTGGGGCGAGGGCGCCTTCGAGGAGGCCGAGCGCGTCGGCGGCGCGTACGTCTTGGCCAACGGCGTCGACAGCCGCTACGCCGTCCTGCCCGAGCTCGCGGGCCTCGCCATCCCGCCCGACACCGCCTACGTCCACACGACCTCGAACAACACGGTCGTGGGCAGCCAGTGGCCCGAGATGCCCGACTTCGGCGCGGTCCCCCACATCAGCGATATGTCCTCGGACATCCTGTCGCGGCCCGTCGACGTCAGCCGCTTCGCCCTCATCTACGCCGGCGCCCAGAAGAACATGGGCTGCTCCGGCCTCACGGTGGTCATCGTCGACCGCGCCTGGATGGAGCAGGGCCGCACGGACATCCCCGAGATCTGGCAGTACCGCGCCCAGGCGGCGAAAGACTCGATGCTCAACACGCCGCCCACCTTCGCCATCTACGTGCTGGGCCTGGTCATGCGCTGGCTCGAGGCCCGGGGCGGCGTCGCCGACATGCAGCGCGAAAACCTCGCGAAATCCGGCGCCATCTACGACGCCATCGCCAGGTCCGGCGGGTTCTACCGGCCCGCGGTCACCAAGGCCGCCGAGCGCTCGGTGATGAACGTCACCTTCCGTCTGGCCGACGAGGCGCTGGAGAAGCGCTTCGTCGCCGAAGCCGCCGCCGCCGGCCTCAGCGGACTCAAGGGCCACCGCATCGTCGGCGGGCTGCGCGCCTCGCTCTACAACGCCATGCCGCTCGCCGGCGCCCAGCGCTTGGCGGCCTTCATGGACGAGTTCGCCCGCAAGAACGGATGATCGCCCAGGCGCTGCCTTGATCGCCCAGGCGCTGCCTGACGATTTGCCCGTCTCGCGCGTGCTGGACGCCCTGTGCGCTGCCTTACGCGCCGGCGGCCGCGCGGTGCTGCTGGCGCCGCCGGGCTCAGGCAAGACGACGCTGGTGCCGCCGGCCCTGGTCGCCGCAGGGCTGGCCGAGGACGGCGAGGTCATCGTCCTGCAGCCCCGTCGCGTGGCGGCCCGAGCGGTGGCGCGGGCCATGGCGGCGCGCCGCGGCGAAGCGGTCGGCGAGAGCGTGGGCTACGAGGTGCGCTTTGAGCGCGCGGTGAGCCCGCGCACGCGCATCCGGTTCGTGACCGAGGGCATTCTGACCGCGCGGATGCAGCGCGATCCCGAGCTGCGCGGCGTGGCGGCGGTGGTGCTGGACGAGTTCCACGAGCGCAGCCTGCACGCCGACCTAGCGCTGGCGTTGGTGTCGGAGGTCCAGGGCGCGCTGCGGCCCGATCTGCGGCTGGTCGTGATGTCCGCCACGCTGGATCCCGAGCCGCTGTCTCGCTTTCTGGGGGGCTGCCCCATCTTCCGCACCGAGGGGCGCGCTCACCCGCTCACGGTCGGCTGGCGCGAGCCGGGCGATCCGCGCGCGGTGGGCCGCACCGCCGCCGAGGGCGTGCGCGAGGTGGCCGCGGCGATGGTCGCGGGCTCGGCACCGCGGGGCGACGTGCTGGTCTTTCTGCCCGGCGTCCGCGAGATCGACGACGCCGCGGCTAGCCTCAGGGCCCGGCCCGCCGAGGGTTTCGTGGACGTGGTGCCCCTGCACGGCCGCCTGCCAGCCGAGGCCCAAGATCGCGCGCTCACGCCCGGCGCCAGCCCGCGCGTCGTCCTGGCGACCAACCTCGCCGAGACCTCGCTCACCATCCCCGGCGTCACGGCCGTCGTCGACACCGGGCTGTGCCGCGTCTCCCGCCACGACCCGGGCCTCGGCGTCGAGCGCCTCGAGCTCGCCCGGATCTCCCGCGCCTCGGCCGAGCAGCGCGCCGGCCGGGCAGGGCGCCTGGGCCCCGGTCACGTGCTGCGGCTGTGGCCAGAGCGCGAGCACGCGGCCTTACCCGCCTTCGACGAGCCCGAGCTACGCCGCGCCGACCTCGCGTGGCTGGTCCTGCAGCTCCGCGCCTGGGGGGTGACCGATCTCGGGCGGTTCCCTCTCTACGAGCCGCTGGACCCGCGCTCCCTGGGCCGGGCTGAGCAGCTTCTGGCGAGCCTGGGCGCCACGGACGGGGAGGGCGGGGCGCTCACCGAGGTCGGGCGGGCGATGGCGACGCTGCCCACGACGCCGAGGCTCGGGCGCGCGCTGCTGGCCGCGCGTGAGGCGGGGGTGTCGGCGGAGACCGCGCTGGTGGCCGCGTGGCTCGAGGAGGGGCGGCGCCTGCCCAGCGAGGCGGCGCCTGGGGATTTGACGAGCCTGGTCTCGGCGATTCGGCGCTCGCCGGGGGCGCAGCGCCTCGAGCGCACGGCGCGCAGCTTGGCTCGCCGGCTCCCGGCTGGCGGGGCGGCGGCGCCGGCGGCGCGCGAGGAGGCGATGGCCCGCAGCCTGCTGGCGGGCTTTCCCGACCGAGTCTGCGTGCGCCCGCGCCCGGAGCGCGCGGAGCTGAACATGAGCGGCGGCCGCGGTGGCATCCTTGAGCGGCCGGAGCACGCGCCGGCGGGCCGGTACTTGTTGGCGCTGGACGTGGACGCGGGCCGCCGCGGCGCACACGCCAGGACGCGCGTCCGCCTGGTCATCCCTCTCGAGGAGGCGTGGCTCGACGCGCACCCGCTGACAGTGACCGAGGACGCGGTGCGCTGGGACAGCGAGCGCGAGCGGGCTATCCACGTGCGGGAGCGGCGTTTCGGCGAGCTGGTGCTTGAGTCGCAGCCGCTGCCGCTCACCGACCGGGCCGCGGCCTCTGCGCTCCTGGCGACCGAGGCCGCCCGAGATCCGGCCAAGGCCTTGAACCTGGACGAGGCGGCGCTGGCGCTCCTGCGGCGGCTCGAGTTGGTGGCGCAGCACGTGCCCGAGGCCGGGCTTCCGACCGACCTGCCAGGGCTGCTGCACGACGCGCTGCCTGCGCTGTGTCAGGGCCTGGCGTCCATGGCCGAGCTCCGGCGCGTTCAGGTCGCGAGGCAGATCCTCGCCAATCTGAGCTACGCCCAGCGCCAGGCCCTCGACACCCACGCTCCGGAGCACCTCGAGGTGCCCAGCGGCAGCCGGGTTCGCCTTCGCTGGCCCCAGGACAGCGCGCCGGTCTTGGCCGTGAAGGTTCAGGAGGTGTTCGGCTGGACGGCGAGCCCCAAGCTCGCCCGAGATCGGGTGGCGGTCGTCCTCCATCTGCTGGACCCCGCCGGCCGGCCGCTGCAGGTCACCTCCGACCTCGCCAGCTTCTGGCAGGGCGCTTGGTCGGACGCGCGAAAGCAGATGCGCTCGCGCTACCCGAAGCACCGCTGGCCCGAGGACCCCATGACGGCCGAGCCCAGCCAGCGCACCCTCAGCCCACGCAAGCCGCGCTGAACGCGGGTGGCGCGTCGCCCGATGTTATGAGAAAACCCAGCCACGACCTCACCCCGAGAAGCGACATGCCCGACCCGACCGACACGCTGCACAGCCACCTGCTCGTCCCCGAGACCCGCCCGCGCTTTCTGGCGGACGCTCAGCGGCTCCTGGACGACGAGGTCAGCTCGAAGAAGGGGCTCTCGGGCATCGCGGTCAAGGGCGCCTACAGCGCCGTGAAGGCCATCAAGCCCGGCTTCGTCGAGGGCGTGCTGGACGTCCTGCTGGACGAGTGGGTCGCCGAGCTCGAGCCCGAGTACACGGCCTGGCGCGCCGGCGGGGCGGCCAAGCCCCTGTCGACGCACCTCCTAGCCCGCCGCGACGCCGTGGCCGAGCGCCTCCTCCAGGTCACCGACCGCCGCGCCGCCAGCACCCGCCACAGCACCGCGAAGAAGCTCTACGACAAGCTGCGAGGCAGCGCCAAAGCCCAAGTCGTCGACGCGTTGCCGAAGGTCGCCGCCTTGGTGGATCGCTACATTTCCTAGGCCGAAGCCGGTGGCCAGGGAGGCGGCTACGCACCTCACTGACGACGCCGCTTTCTCGGCGCGCGTGTGCGGCGGGCACAAGCCCGCCTCCGTGCGGCCTCGGGCGCGTCGCCGCCAGTGAGGCGCTCGCTCGCCTCCCTGGCCACCGGCACGTTGGCGCTCGCGCGGCCTCGGGCGCGTCGCCGCCAGTGAGGCGCTCGCTCGTCTCGCTGGCCGCCGGCACGTTGGCGCTCGCGCGCCCTCGCGCGCCGATCGGGCTAGGCGCCGTAGCTGCTTGACTGAACTACTCGGTGGTGGCGGGCGCGCTCTTGCTGGCAGAGACTGCATGTGGGGATGCAGACGTCCAAATCGCCGGCGGCGTAGCGCTCGGTGCAGGGGACGCAGAAGAGGTCGGGGAAGTCGCCGTCGACGCCGTAGAGGATGACGGCGTCTTGGGGGCGGCCTTCGGCTTCCAGGTGGGCGCAGGTCAGGGCGGGGAGGCCGCGGCCGTGGCGGGGGCAGGTGATGAAGTCCGCAGTGTCTTCGGGGGCGAGGCCGTGCTCGACCATGCAGCGGGCGTTGATGCGATCGGCGAAGCGGCGGCGCAGGGGGACCTGGGCGCTCAGGGCGGCCAGGATGGGGTCGGGCGAGCCTACGATTCGATCGGAGTTGCCGTGCTCACCGCGGACTACCGTCGTCGCGGCGCCTGCGGTTCCTGGGAATCCGGGCCAGTCGCTCGCGAGTCGATCGTGGTCATCGAGCCAGACGATGAAGCTGAGGCCGCGGCGGGTGCCGCCCAGGGGCACCTCGGCCAACGCGCGGCGGTGGCCCGTGCCCTCGGGTTCGGAGGCGGTCCAGGTGGCCTCGAAGCGGTCGGCGGGGAACATGGCCTCGCAGTGCTCGCAGTCGCAGCCTAGCGCGTGCTTCTCAAGCTTGATCATGGCGGGAGCTTGCCGTGTTCCTTCGGGCGGCGCGACGTGGCGGCGGGGTCAGGCGCCGTCAGTTCAGCAGCGTCCTGCCGTCGCCGAGCTGGGCGGGGTCCATGCCGACGGCGCGCAGGGCCTCGCGCCAAGCCTTTCCGGGCGCGACGTCGAAGATCAGCTCGGCCACGGGCGGGGTGAGCAGCCAGGCGCCGGAGCGTAGCTCCTCGTCGAGCTGGCCCGCGCCCCAGCCGGCGTAGCCCAGCAGCAGGCGATAGCGGCCGTTGGGGTTGTTGGCGTAGGCGACCAAGGCGTCCTGGGACGCGCTGAGCGCCAAGCCGGGCATCACCGGCTGAGTGCCCTCGAAGGTCTCGTCGTCAGGGTGCAGCACCCAGCCGCGGTCGCCCTCGACGGGGCCGCCGCTGAAGACGGGCACGTCCGGGCGCCCCCGCCAGGGGATCTCGGCCTCTTCGCACACCGAGTCGACGGTGATGTCGCTCGGGTGGTTGACGATGAGCCCGAAGGAGCCCTCGTCGGAGTGCGAGACCAGCAAGATGACGGACCGAAAGAAATTCGGGTCAACGAGCGTGGGCATGGCGATAAGCATGCCGGGCGCGGGGATATGATCCATGATGCGAAGTATGGGAATGCGGGACGCGGTGCGCAAGTGGGGGATCGGGGTCGTGGTGGCGGGGCTCGTCGCGAGCGCCGGCTGCGCGTCCCAGAACGTGCGCGCGCTGGCCGGGCGCGCCGTGGTCGACGCCCAGGACGCGCGCCAGGGCGTGGCGCGGGCGTTGGCGGAGGTGGATCTGGCGCTGGCCGCGCGGAAGCCCGAGACCGCGGTGATCTGGGTCGAGGCGGCGTGGAAGCGGCGCGACGATCTGGCCGACGATCGGCTGGTGCGGGCGGCGATCGCCAAGGTGCCGGCGAGCTCGCTGCCGGAAGCGCTGCGGGCGGGTCGGCAGGTGGAGGACGCGGTGGCGGCCATGCAGCGCGGAGACGCGGCGCTTGCGCTGGCGATCGTGTCGCCGGCCGCTGAGACGGTGGAGGCGACGGACGCGCTGAGCGTGGTGCGGGCGCGGACCCTGCGCGGCGTCGCGGCGGCGCAGGTGTCCCCCGAGCAGGCGCCGGCGTTCTTGGCGCGCGCGTCGGCGACGAGCGCGCCGGGGGCGCTGGCCGAGCAGGCGCGGGACCGAGCGCGCTTGCTGGCGGCGACCTTGGCCATGGAGGCGGGCGATGAGAAGGCGGCGATCGCCGAGTTCCTGCGCGTGGAGACGGGCAGCGGCCTGTGGCGCGCCGCGCGGACGGGGTTGGCCATGTGTCAGCTGCGGATCGGGCAGCCGGATCGGGCGCTGCAGGTGATCGCGCTGCTCCCCGGCGGCCTCACCGGCGATCCCGAGCGCGCGGTCCTGGCCGCGATGGGGGCGGACGGTATCGGCGAGGTCGAGACGGCCCGCTCCATCGTGGCCGACGTCCTGGAGGACGACGACCGCTGGAAGGACGCGACCGTCGACGAGGTGCTCGCGTGGCAGGTAAGCCACCCGCGCGGGCCGGTCCTGCGCGAGCCCGACGAGGGCATGATCCCCACCCTGGCGACCAGCGCCGCGCTGCGCGGGCTGGGCAACGAGCTGCGCGCGTCGGAGGCCTCAGCCGCCGCGCACCCCGAAGACCGGGCGCTGGCGGCCTACGCGGCGGCCATCGATGCGGCTTTTCGCGAGGATTTCGCTCGCGAATTGGAGACCGAGAAGGCCCGGGTCGCTCGCGCCCGGCAGGACCTCGAGACCCTGCTGCCGCAGCTTGCCCCGCAGAAGGGGCGTCGCTAGAGGGCTGACGCGCCGATCAGCTCGCGAGATCGACGTGGATGATGTCCTGGTGGCGGCTGATGCGCTGGATGGCCGCGGGGCTTGGCGCCGCGTCCAGGTGCAGGTGGATGCAGCCGGCGCCCGACCCGGAGAAGAGCAGATTGGCGACCTCGCGGACGGCGATCCCTTCCTCGGCGAGCACGTCGGTGATGGCCAGCAGCGCCCGCGTCGCGTGCTTGTGGCGCACGATGAGCGAGGCTGCGACCTCGGGGCTGCTGGCGAGGTTCACGCAGTCGCGGACCTGGCCCTCGGTGACGAAGGCGTGGATCACCGACACGACCTGCGAGGCCGCACGGCGCCACGCCTCGGCGGTCGCCGCGCCGCGGTCGCGGGTGACGACGGAGCCCGCTTGGCCGGCGATCTGGGTGAGGGCGGCCTCGGCGTCGCCGGAGAGACCCGCCGCGGGCGCGTCGACGGCCGCGCGGAGCGCACCGGAGGCCACCGCGGCCGCGAGGGCGCTGATGTCCAACGCGTCGAGGCCTTCGACCGCGGCGACCAGCGTGTTCGGCGCCAGCGACGCGAGGGCCGCGGCGTCGACGGGCGGGAGGCCGGCGCCCTGGGGACCCGCAGGATCCGGGTGGAGCGAGACGATGTCGGCGCGCTTGAAGAAGCTCTGGCTGTCGACGGCGAGCCGCAGGCCGGCCTCAGCGGCGCGGGAAGACGGCAGCGCGTTGGTGTGCACGGTGACGTCCATGTCCAGACGCGCAGCGGCCTCAGCGAGGCGCTGGGCGACCGGGCTGTAGCCGTAGATGCCGAGGCGGCGACCGTAAAGCCCGCTCGAGATCGGGTGCCCGTCCGGCCCTGACGCCTGCGCGCGGTCCGTCGTGATCATCAGGCCCAGCGCGTACTCGGCCCGCGCCGCGGCGTCGTAGCCGGGGCAGTGGGACACGAAGATCGCCCGCTCGCTGGCGGCCTGGACGTCGATGCTCTCGGAGCCGCTGCCAGCGCGCACGACGAGGACGAGGCCGGGTGCCGCTTCGATGAGGCGGCGGGTCACCGGAGTGTCCGTGACCACCAAGATCTCGCAGTCTTTCACGACTCCGGTCAGCTCGAGCGTGCCGACGCCCGGCTTCTCGGTGACTCGCAGACCCAGGGCCTCCAAGCCAAGCTTCACTTCCGGCGCCACGCGGTCCGCTATGAGCACGTGCATCGACCAAACCCCCAACATCGTGAGGCGTCGACGATAGCACCGGCGGCGGGGCTCCTACCAGCCGAGCAGGCGGCGGGTCTCGTCGCAGAGGTCGGTGTGCGCCGTCGCGTTGGAGGCGACGAAGGGGCCGGGGTGGGCGAGGCGCTCGGGCGCGAGGTCGTAGAGCAGGGGGCGCCCGTCAGCGAGCGTCATCACGCCGCCGGCTTCCTGAAGCACCACCAGCGGCGCCAAGCTGTCCCACAGGTGCACCGGGTGCTCGCTGATGTACACGTCGGAGACTTGGCGGACCAGGGTGCCGACCTTGCAGCCGACCGAGCGGAGCCCGCCCGCGTCGGCGAGGCCGAGGCCGTCGCGCAGGCGCTGGCGCTCGTCGGCGTCCATGCTGGTCGAGGTGATGAGCGGCATCTCGGCGCGCGCCGAGCGGGTCGAGACCTGGAGGCGGGTCGGCGCGCCGAGCTCGGGCGTGCTCAGCCAGGCGCCGGCACCCGAAACAGCCTGATAAAGCCTGTCGAATAGGGGCTCGTAGACGACGCCGAGGACGGGGACGCCGCGGTCCAGTAGCCCGACCTGGACCGCGTAGCCGGGCTGGCCGTGGACGAAGGCGTGGGTGCCGTCGAGGGGGTCGACCACCCAGGTGCGGCCTGACCGCGAGGCGATGATGCCGGCGGCCTCCTCGGAGAGCAGGCCGTCGCTGGGGAAGGCCGCGGTGAGGCCGCGCCGTATGAGCGACTCCGACGCGAGGTCGGCGCGAGTCACCAGGGAGCGGTCGGCCTTGCGCTCGGCCGCGAAGCCCTCGACGCGGATGCGCTCGATGGCGGCGCCGGCCGCGAGGGCCAGCTCGGTCGCGACGCGCAGCTCGTCGGAGAGCGCGCCGCCGAGGGCCTCGGGGCCGTCGCCAGCCCGCTCAGCGGGGGTCAATGCGCGGCGGGGGCTTCGTGGCCGGGCGCGGCGGCCGGCTCAGCACCCGGTGCGGTCCCAGCTTCCGTGCCGGCTTCTGGCGCGTGCAGGCCGTGGGCGTTGGGCGTGCGCTCGATGACCTTGCCGTTCTGCTCGGCCCAGGTGTGGTAACCCCAGTCGGGGTTGACGGCGCCGCGGGTGCCGAGATCGGCGAAGGTCAGGCCGAAGAAGATGCCGACGAAGATCAAGGTCGACAGGAAGATGAACGTGAAGGTGCGGTCATCGCCCTTGAGATGCATGAAGAACATGACCACGAGGGTCGACTTCACGATCGCCACGACCATCGCGACGAAGAGGCTGGCGCTGCCGAGGTCGGCATAGGACACGCCCACCGTCAGCGCGGTGAGGAAGAGCAGCCCGCCGAACACCTTCCAGTAGAGGCTCATCGGCGCCACGTGGTGGTCGGGCGCCTCCAGGGAGGGGTCGACTTGCTTGCCGGCAATGTAGGTAGTGGCCATGGGGGTTCCCTCCCTCACTTGACGAGGTAGAGCAGCGGAAACAGGAAGATCCAGACGAGGTCGACGAGGTGCCAGTAAAGGCCGACGTTCTCGACGGGGGTGTAGAAGCGGGGGCCGAACTCGCCCTTGCGAGCGCGCAGGTACATCCAGAACATGACGCCCATGCCGAGCAAGACGTGGACGCCGTGCAGGCCGGTCATCAGGAAGTAGATGCCGAAGAAGGTGTGCGGGCCACCGAGGGGGCTGGGAACGGAGATGGCGCTGGCGAGGTAGTCGGCGGTGTAGAAGCGGCCGGGGAGCAGGCCGTGCTCAAACTTCGAGGAGTACTCGAAGTATTTCACGACCATGAAGCAGCCAGCGAGGAAGATGGTGGCCAGGAGCATCTGCTGGAGCAGCTTCTGGTTGTCGATCTGCGCGGCGCGGACGCCGACGGCGATGGTGAAGCTCGAGGTGATGAGCACGAGCGTGTTCAGGCCGCCCATGGGGATGCTGAGGTGGTGGTGGGCCTCCAGCACCATCTCGGGGTAGGCCCAACGGGCGACGCCGTAGGCCAGGAAGAGCCCGCTGAACATGAGGATTTCCGTCGAGAGGAAGACCCACATGCCCAACTTCGCCGACGACTCCTGCTGAGCCGGCGTGTCGAAGTGGTGCGCCAGGAAAGACGGGTGGTCGTGGTCGTGCCCGTGTGCGGACTCGTCCCCGCCATGCGCAGTCGTAGTGCTCACTGAAGGCTCCTAGTGGTGGCCGCTGGTGGCCGTGCGGTCGATGTTCGGGAAGTTGTAGGGATCGGTGTCGACGTGGGGCGTCTGATGGAAGTTGTGCTCGATGGGCGGGCTCTGGATGGACCACTCGAGCGACGCGCCGCCCCAGGGGTTCGGGCCAGCCTTCTTGCCGCTCTTCATCGACGCCAGCAGGTAGATGAGCACGATGAGCAGGCCGACACCGAGGGTCAGCGAGCCGATGGTCGAGAGCTCATGGTAGATGGTGAACTGGTCGACGTAGGTGGCGTAGCGGCGCGGCATGCCCTGAGTTCCCGCGATGAACTGCGGGAAAAACGTCAGGTTGAAGCCGATGAACACGATGACCGAGGCGATGCGGCCCCAGGTCTCGTTGTACATGCGCCCGGTCATCTTGGGCCACCAGTGGTGGATGGCGCCGAGGAAGGCGATGACCGTGCCGCCCATCATCACGTAGTGGAAGTGGGCCACGACGAAGTAGGTGTCGTGCAGGTGGATGTCGATGGCCAGGGCGCCCAGGAACACGCCGGTGAGGCCGCCAATGGTGAAGGTGAAGATGAACATCAGCCCGTAGATCATGGCCGTGTTCAGCGAGATGCTGCCCTTGTAGAGGGTGGCCACCCACGAGAAGACCTTGATGGCGGTCGGGACGGCCACGGCGAAGGTCAGGAAGCTGAAGAGCACCGCGGCGAAGTCGGACTGGCCGCTGACGAAGAGGTGGTGGCCCCAGACGAGGAAGCTGATGATGGCGATGGCGACCGAGGAGAAGGCGATCGCCTTGTAGCCGAAGATGTGCTTCTTCGAATGGACTGAGATGATCTCACTGATCACGCCGAAGGCCGGCAGGATCATGATGTAGACGGCCGGGTGGCTGTAGAACCAGAAGAAGTGCTGGAAGAGCACGGGGTCGCCGCCCATGGTCGGGTCGAAGATGCCGATGCCGAGCGTGCGCTCCATGATGAGGAGCAGGAGCGTGATGGCGAGGACCGGCGTGGCCAGGATCTGGATGACCGAGGTCGCGTAGATGGCCCAGATGAAGAGCGGCATCCGGTTCCAGGTCATGCCCGGGGCGCGCATCTTGTGGATGGTCACGATGAAGTTGAGGCCCGTCAGGATGGACGAGAAGCCCATGATGAAGACGCCGGCCGTGGCGGTGGTGACCGCCGTGCCCGTGGTGGTCGAGTAGGGCGTGTAGAAGGTCCAGCCCGTGTCGAGGCCGCCGTAGATGATGGCGTAGATGAGGACCGAGCCGCCGATCCAGTACAGGTAGTAGGACGCGAGGTTCAGCTTCGGGAAGGCGACGTCCTTGGCGCCCAGCATCAGCGGCAGGAAGAAGTTGCCGAGGGAGGCCGGGATGGACGGCACGATGAACGCGAAGACCATCAAGCCGCCGTGCAGCGTGAAGATCTTGTTGTAGAGGTCCAGCGCCTTCGTGTGGATCTGGGCCGCGTTCTCGCCGCTGACGAAGTTCAGCAGGAAGTCGAGGTTCGGCGTGAGCAGCTCGATGCGGAAGAGCAGCGCCAGGATCCCGGCGATGAAGAAGAACATCCACACCGAACCCAGGTACATCATGCCGATGCGCTTGTGGTCGATGGTGTAGAGCCAGTTCTTCAGCCCCTTGGAGGCGTGAATGTAGCTGGTCTCTTCGTGGTCGTGGGACGCGCCGGTCAGCGCGCCTTCGACAGTCGTGGTCGCCATGTTCTGAAGCCTCCGTGGCCTCTCCGCACCGTGTGCGGAGGGGTGCTACTTGGTGTCGTCGCCGCCGAGCGATTTGATGTAGTCGATGAGCGCGTTGACCGCGCGGTCGTCGAGTTTGCCGGAGTCGAACACCGACATGCCGGGCGCGTAGCCCTCGACGATTTTCGCGTTGGGGTTACGCAGGGACTCGCGGATGTAGTTGTCGTCCACGGTGACCGATGAGCCGTCGGCCATCTTCTCCGACTTGCCCCAGATGCCCTTGAAGGACGGGCCGGTCAGGCGGCTGCCGTCGATGGAGTGGCAGGTCTTGCAGTTGGCCTGGTAGAGCTTCTCGCCGTAGTCGTCGGCGTCGGGGTCCAGGGCTGGGCAGCGGCCGGACTTGAGGAAGGCGCGCCACTCCATGTCGGTGAGGACGTGCACGCGGCCGCGCATCTCGGAGTGCTGCTGGCCGCAGTACTCAGCGCAGTACATGTCGTAGACGCCGGGCTCGTTCGCGTTGAACCAGTAGCCCGTGTAGCGCCCCGGGACGGCGTCGCGCTTGAGGCGGAAGGCGGGGATGTAGAAGGAGTGCAGCACGTCGGTGGCGCCGATGGTCAGCTTCACGGGCCGATTGGCCGGCACGAAGAAGTCGGTCTCCATGCGCTCAATGCCCGTCACCGGGTCCGCGACGCTGGTCGGCGAGCAGCTCTTGTTCAGGCCGGGATAGTCGATGGTCCAGTTCCACTTCTGCCCGGTCACGCGCAGGTCCAGCGCGTCCGACGGGGCGGTGGACAGGGCGACGAAGCCCTTCTGGCCCCACGCGAAGATGACGACCAGCAGCACCGTCGGGATGGCGCTCCACAGGAACTCAAGCCGCCCGTTGTGCTTCACCGGGCTCGTCTTCTGGTCCGGAGAACGCTCGCGGTACTTGAGCGTGAACCAGACCGTCGCGCCCATGAGCAGCACGAAGAAGAACGTGCTGAGATACAGGACGAAGTAGAAGAGCGGGTCCATATCATTGGCGAATGTGGACGCCTCGGGGGGCATCCACAGACTGCCTTGGGCTTGGCCGAGCAGGCCGTGGACCAGGCCGCCGGTCAGGAACTCTCGCATCATGACGCAGACTCCGCGAACTGATGGTGGCGTCGCCGTTCGCGCCGCCAGTGGAAGAGCAGGAAGAGGCCGAGGACGAGCAGGGTGAGCAGGCCACCGAGGCGCATCATCCCGAAAGCGAAGGGCGTGTACTGCCCGTCGGAGGAGACATAGTGGAAGCAGCTCATGATGAGCTTGTCGAAGACCGTGCCGATGCCGCCCTCGGACGCGTCGATGAGGCCGAAGCGGATGTCCCGCGACTCGTAGCTGAGCCCCATCAGGATGCGGGAGATCTTGCCTTCGGGTGACAGGGTGTAGATGGCCGGCGCGTGGGCGTACTGCTCGGTCTCGGCGTCCCAGGTGTACTTGTAGCCGAGGCTGGCGGTCAGGGTGTCGATGGAGGCCTGGGTGCCGGTCAGGAAGGCCCAGTCGGCGTCGTCGCCCTTGCCCAGCAACCCGAGGTAGCTCTTACGCTTTCCGGCCGCGATCTCCACGCTGTCGTTGGGGTCGAAGCTGACGGTGACGATGCGGTAGTGCTCGTCCCCGGGCGTCCAGTCGAGCTTCTTCAGGGACTCGGCCAGCGTGTTGAGCTGCACGCTGCACAGGGTGGTGCAGCGGAAGTAGTTCAGCGTCAGCAGGACCGGGCGCTTGCCGTCGAGGTAATCCGCCAGGGTCACGGCCCGACCGGTGTGGTCGGTGAAGGTCAACCCGGGGTCGACCTGCGCTCCGAGGCGGTTCTCGATATCGATCTTTTGCAGCGGCTCGGGCACACGCTCCACGGCGTGGCCCGACGGGGCGAGGGCACCCGCGGCGGCAAAAGCGACAGCGATGGTCCAGAGAAGTCGCATGGCTACGGAGCGTCTCCCTCGGCCGGCGCCTCATCGGGCGACTCAGGGGCGGGCGCGGCGTCGTCGGGCGACTCGGGGGCGACCTCGGCGGGCACGGCCTCGGTGGGCACGGCCTCGACCGCGGGCTCCACGGGCACGGCCTCGACGGCAGGCTCGACCGGCGCGGGCGCCGCCTCGGCTCCTTCCTTCTTCACGTCGTCGGGGTGCACGAAGCCGGCAGGCGCCGCGGAAGCCCGCAGCAGCGCGGGGTTCGCGATGACGCGCTTGGCGCCTTCAGACGCCGGCATCCGCCACAGACCCTTCTCGGCGTCCGTCTCGCCCCAGCTCTGTGCGACCGCGGCCCGCGCGGCCTTCGTCGCGGCGATGCGCGCGCTGGCTGCGGCCCCGGTCTCCGCCGCGTACTCGGCGGTGCGGAGGTTGTAGTACTGGAAGACCCCCACGCCCGTCAGGACGATGAGCAGCGCCATGCCCAGGACCAACCCGATAAGCTGGGTGGCCGGCAGGTTGTCGATCTCGTGGCCGCCATCGGAGTAGCCGGAGACGAGGTGGGGCTTCTGGGTGGGGTCGACGGTGCCCGCGGTGGTGCCGAGGGCGGTCGCCGGATTGAGGCTATCTGACACGTGCGTGCTCCTACAGATTCTCGAAAGCGAGGCTTTCGGCGAGTCGTGGGTCACCGACCGGCACCAGCGCCTTGGCCCGCATCCGCCACGCGTAGACCGCGAGGAAGATGCCGCCGATGCCGATGAAGGTCGTCAGGTCGAGGAGGGTGAGGGTCGCGCCATGGCCGCCGTGGTGGTGGTCAAGCGGCGGCTGAACGATCCAGTACATGTCGACCCAGTGCATCAGCAGCATCCAGACGCAGCCGACGGCCAGGGTCTTGGTGTTGCGCTTGATGTGGCGCGACATCAAGTAGAAGAAGGGCAGCACGAAGTGGCCCAGCGCCAGGAAGATCGTGACGTAGAGCCAGGTGCCCTCCATCCGGTACATGAACCAGTTGGTCTCCTCGGGGATGTTCGCGTACCAGATGAGGAAGTACTGGCTGAAGGCGATGTAGGTCCAGAACACGTTGAACGCGAACATGTACTTGCCGAGGTCGTGATAGTGCTCGGTGGTCACGACGTCTTTGAGCAGGCCGCCGCGCTGAAGGACCATCGCGGTGAGCGCCAAGATGGCGAAGGTCGCGACCGTGGTTCCGGCGAAGTAGTAGACGCCGAAGATGGTCGAGAACCAGTGCGGGTCCACCGACATGAACCAGTCGAAGGCGCCGAAGGTCAGGGTCAGGGCGAAGAGCATGATGGCGACCGGCGAGGCGCCGCGCAGGGTCTTGGAGATCTGGACTGACTTGCTCTCATCCTGCTTGGTCGACTTCGCGTAGAAGAAGAGGCCCAAGATGGTCCAGGCGGCGAAGTAGAAGGCCGCGCGGCCCAAGAACGCCGTGGAGTTCAGGTAGCTCAGCTTGCCCTGCAGGATGATGTCGTCGGCGTCGGGGTGTACCCAGTGGTACAGATGCTCCATCCCCATGACGACCGGGATGAAGAGCAGCGCGAAGACCGGCAGCGTCACCATCAGGTTTTCGGCCGCCCGGCGGATGACGATAGACCAGCCCGCGCGGGTGACATGCTGGACCGCGACGAACCACAGGCCGCCCAAGCCGAAGCTCAGGAAGAAGCCGAAGTTCGTCAGCCAGGACTTGTAGAACTGGTCGGGGTGGCCGCCCATGAGCGCGAAGCTCGCGCCGATGCCGATGATGCCGACGACGGCTGCGATCATCGGCAGCTTCGCCAGGCGATGCCCGGACGGGATGAGGACGTCTTCTGCGGAGACCGTGCGCGGTCCGTGGCCGTGGCTCACTTGGCACCCCCTGCGTTCTTCTGGAGGACGTCGGCGGGGACCTCGGCGCGCGGGACGTTGCCGCTCACCTGGAGCGTGCGAACCCAAGCGGCGATGGCCCAGCGGTCCTCGACCGGGATTTGCGCGGCGTACGGCTTCATGGTGCGCACGCCGTGGCTGATGACGTCGTAGAAGTAGCCCAGCGGCATCGCCCGGAGGTTGTCGCTGTGATAGGTCGGCGGCGGCACCGACAGGCCGCGGCCTGCGACCACGCCGTCGCCGGTCCCGGCCGAGGCGTGGCACGGCGTGCAGTAGATCTCGTAGCGCGCGTGGCCGCGGTCGAGCAGCGCCTGGGTCAGCGGCAGCTCTTTGGGGAGCGCGTCGGCGAGCCGGCCGTCCGGGCCGCGACCACGGTAGAGGTGGTCGTCCTCGGCCAGGTACTGGTCGTCACCCAGCAGCGCCACCGTGCGGGCGACGGTGCCGGCGACCGGCGGACGCATCGCGCGCTTATCGGCGAAGAACGGGTTGGCTTCCTGCATCTCGTAGCGCTGCTGGAAGTCCATGTTCGGGTTGAGGTGCACCGGTGGCGCGGACGACGTGGTCCCGCGGCAACCAGCGGCCGGGGCGGCCAGCGCCACGAGGGCGCCGAGTAGTGCGGTTCGACTGAGCAGCATCCTCTAGTCCTCCAACTGCTCGATGTGAGTGGCGCCGGCGGCCTCGAAGAGCTTCTTGGTCTTGCGCTCGTCGAAGTTCGGGTCGGCGACCTCGACCGCGATGAAGAAGCGGTCGTTCGTCACGCGGGCAAATCGGTCCGAGTGAAAGACCGGGTGGTACAGCGTCGGCAGGCGGTTGAGGTGGAACATGCCGAAGACCGCGCCAAACGCGCCGAAGAGCACGCCCAGCTCGAAGGTCACCGGCACGAAGGCCTGCCAGGAGAAGAAGGGCTTGCCCGAGATGATGACGGGATAGGCCGTCGTCGCCACCCAGGTCTGCAGCAAGAAGCCGCAGGTCGCGCCGGTGAGGCCGCAGACGAGGATGAGCCAGGGCAGCTTCGAGCGAGAGAGCCCCATCGCCTTGTCCAGTCCGTGGACCGGGAAGGGCGAGTAGGCGTCCCACTTCGAGAAGCCCGCGTCGCGGACCTTCTCACAGGCGTGGTACAGGGCCTTCGCCGTGTCGAATTCGGCGAGCATTCCCCAGGGTTTCGCCTCACGCATGACTCACCTCCGCGGCGGCCAGGGTGTCGGAGTCGCCGCCGTGGTCGTCGGGCGGCTCGTAGTGCGGGTTGGCCTCGGGCAGCACGGTCTTGACCTCGGCGAGCGCGACCATCGGGAGGAAGCGCACGAAGAGGCAGAACATGGTGAAGAAGAGGCCGAAGCTACCGATGAAGGTCGTGAGGTCCCAGATGGTCGGGCGGAAGTAGCCCCAGGACGACGGCAGGAAGTCGTTGGCGAGCGAGGTCACCGTGATGACGAAGCGCTCGAACCACATGCCGATGTTCACGAAGATGGAGAGGATGAAGAGGATCATCGGGCTCTGGCGGACCTTCTCGAACCAGATGAGCTGCGGCGTGATGACGTTGCAGCTGACCATGATCCAGTAGGCCCAGGCGTAGGGCCCGAAGGCGCGGTTGACGAAGGCGAAGGACTCCGTCGGGTTGCCCGAGTACCAGGCGATGAAGAACTCCATCGCGTAGGCGTAGCCGACCAGCGAGCCGGTGAGCAGGATGATCTTCGCCATGTTTTCGAGGTGTTTGATGGTGATGATGTGCTTGAGGTCGAAGATGACTCGCGCAGGGATCAGCAGGGTCAACACCATCGCGAAGCCGCTGAAGATGGCGCCGGCGACGAAGTAGGGCGGGAAGATGGTGGTGTGCCAGCCGGGAAGCTGGGAGACGGCGAAGTCGAAGGACACGATGGTGTGCACCGAGAGCACCAGCGGCGTCGCCAGACCCGCGAGGATCATGTAGGCGATCTCGTAGTGCTGCCAGTGACGGTGGCTGCCGCGCCAGCCGAGGGCGAAGATGCCGTAGCCGATCTTGCGGGCTCGGGTGGTGGCGCGGTCGCGCATGGTGGCGAGGTCGGGCAGGAGGCCGACGTACCAGAAGAGCAGCGAGACGGTGAAGTAGGTGCCGACGGCGAACACGTCCCACAGCAGCGGGCTGCGGAAGTTCGGCCACATCGCCATCTGGTTGGGGATGGGGAACAGGTAATACGCCATCCAGACGCGGCCGACGTGGATGCCCGGGAAGATGAGGGCACACATGACGGCGAAGATGGTCATCGCCTCCGCCGAGCGGTTGATCGATGTCCGCCAGTTCTGCCTGAAGAGGAAGAGGATGGCGGAGATCAGCGTCCCGGCGTGGCCGATGCCGACCCAGAACACGAAGTTCACGATCGCCCAGCCCCAGCCTACGGGGTTGTTCAGACCCCAGATGCCGATGCCTTCCCAGACCAGCCAGCTGATGCTGACCAGCAGCAGGCCGAGGAGGGAGAGGGAAAACGCGAACGCCATCCACCACTTACGCCAATCGGTGCGTTCCATCGGCGCTGCGACAGCCTCGGTGAGGCCGTCGAAAGACGTCCCTCCAAGGATGAGCGGCGCGCGACCGCTGACCGGATCCATCTCGAGTCGCTGTGCCATGACCTACACGAGCTCCGGGTTGGGGTTGCGAATCCTCGCCAGATACGAGGTGCGCGGCACGAGGTTGAGTTCGCGCAGCATGACGTAGTTGCGGGGGCTGGCTTTCTGCCGAGAGACACGGCTGTTGGGGTCGAGGACATCGCCGAAGACGATGGCTCCCGTCGGGCAGGTCTGCTGACATGCCGTCTGAATGGTCCCGTCGGCCACCACATCGGTCCCCGCCACCTTCGCGGCGATCTTCGCCTCGGAGATGCGCTGGGTGCAGTACGTGCACTTCTCCATGACGCCGCGGAAGCGGATGGTGACGTCAGGGTTCTTCTGCATCTGGGCGACCGGGTCGATATCCAGATTGAAGTTGAAGAAGTTGAAGCGCCGGACCTTGAAGGGGCAGTTGTTGGCGCAGTAGCGGGTGCCGACGCAGCGGTTGTACGCCATGTCGTTGAGGCCGTCGGGGCTGTGCGTGGTAGCCGCCACCGGGCAGACCGTCTCGCACGGCGCCGTCTCGCACTGCTGGCAACCCACGGGCTGCACCACCGCCTGCGGCTCGTCGGGCTCGTTGCCGACGTAGTAGCGGTCGATGCGAATCCAGTGCATCTCGCGGCCCTTGAGCACCTGCGCCTTGCCGACCACCGGGATGTTGTTCTCGGCGTTGCAGGCCATGGTGCAGGCGTTGCAGCCCGTGCACGCGTTCAGGTCGATGCTCATGCCCCACTGCTGAGGGGCCTTGAACTCCGGCGACTTGAAGGGCGAGCGGATCTTCTCCGCGGCCATGATCTCGGCCTTCTCGACGAAGCGGGGCTCTTCGCGGAAGTGGTCGATGGTGGCCTCGCGCACCAGGGGTCGCGCCGGGTAGTCGAAGCCGGGCTCCATGCGGTCGTGGGTCTGGGTGACCGCCAGGTCGTAGAAGCCGGCGCCCTTGACCACCGTCGCCGCGCTGAACCCGGCGCTCGCGCTCGAGGTCAGCGGGTACACATCGAATCCAGCGCTAGCGGCGACCGAGCCGAGGTTCTTACGCCCGAAGCCGAGCGGCAGAATCACCGTGTTCTCGGCGACACCGGGGGCGACCCACGCGGGCAGCTCGAGCTCGCCCGCCGCCGTCTTCACGCGAACCATCTGGCCCGGCGTGACGCCGAGCGAGCCAGCGGTCTTGGCGCTCATGAGCGCGGCGTTGTCCCAGGTCAGCTTGGTGATGGTGTCCGGCAGCTCCTGGAGCCAGCCGTTGTTCGCGAAGCGCCCGTCGAGGATGCGCGAGTCCAGGGCGAAGACCGCCTCGAACCCGTCCGCAGCCGGGGCGGCCGCCGGGATCTTCGCGGCCAGCTCGCCGTAGGAGGGCGTGACGGCCTCGCCACCGACCGGCACATCGATGAGGCCGCTGTGCAGCCAGCGCCGCCAAGCGCGCTCGTCGAGGCTGCCGCCCTGAGCCTTGGCCCAGAAAGCGCGGACGATATCGTAGCCCGGCGTGGCCTGGCCGGTCGCGACGCGGGCGGTCAGTTCGATGCTGCTCGGCGAGCCGTAGAGCGGCGCGATGAGCGGCTGCACCAAGCTGGCCACGCCCGACTGGGAGCGGACGTCGCCCCATGCTTCGAGGTAGTGGGCAAGCGGCAGGTGCAGGTGCGCGACCGCGCCCGTCTCGTCGCGGTAGAGGCCCGCGTGGGCGACGAAGCTCGCCTTGGCCAGCGAGGCCGCGAAGCCGAGGTCACCGGCGGCGTCATAGACCGGGTTGGCGCCCAGGACGACCACGGTCTTGACCGAGCCGTCGTCGAGGCCAGCCTTCAACTCGCTCAGGGACTGGCCCTCGAGCGCGTCGGAGTCGCGGCGCCACGAGACCGTCTTTCCGTCAGCTCCCACCAGGGAGTTTGCGACGTGGGCGAGGGCGTGAACCCAGGCCGGCTGCCGCTCGCCGGTCATCACGACCGCCTGACCCTTGCGCGCGACCATGTCGCGGGCCAGGGCCTTCACGAAGGCCGCGCGCTTCTCGTCCAGCGCCGGGGTGCCCAGCGCGCCCTTGAGGCCGTCCGCGCCGGGGGCCGAGCCCACGCCGGGGGTGTCCAGCAGCGCCAGCACCAGCCCGCGGAGCACCGTGCCGACCTCGCTGGCCCGCACGCGCAGCCGGTGGTCGGCCATGGCGGCGGTCGCGTCGAAGACCGGCCCCACCACATAGAGGCGGTTCATGTCGGGCTTCGGCACGTCGACCGCGCGGCCGGTGGCGAAGTCCCGGGCGTGACGTGTGCTGTCGCCCTCGCTGACCAACACGTCGCCGTCGAGGACGACGATGACCTTGGCGTCGGCGAGGCTCGGCACGGCCACAGCCTTCGGGCCGGCAGCCAGCGCGGCGCCAGCCACGGCCTGTGCGGGCCACAGGCGGTCGCTCAAGACGATGCGCGCCTTGGGCAGCGTGCGCTTCAGCTCGGCGAGCTGCGCGCGGTGCGTCGGCGACATCACCGAGTCGACCACCAGCGCCAGACCCTCGCCGCCGGACGCGCGGGCGGGGGCGATGCCCTCCTCAAACGCGGCCCAGGCGGCGTCCCAGCTGATGGCCGCGTCTTTGTGCCACGGGGTGCGCGACCGCTCGGGGTCGTAGAAGCCCAGCACCGAGGCCTGCGCGAAGCTGCTCGCGGCGCCCAGGGAGGCCGGATGATCAGGATTTCCCTCGATCTTCGTGGGTCGGCCGTCCTGGTTCTCCACCACGACGCCAGCGACCGTGGCGCCCAACTGGTAGGAGGACGCGTAGAAGACGGGCTTCCCCGGCACCAGGTACTCGGGCCGGTTCGCGAAGGGGAGGATGTGCTCGACGGGCTTGCGGATGCAGCCTTCGAGGCCGGCGCCCGCGAGCGCCGTGGACGCGCCCATCAGCGCGATGAACTGGCGGCGGCTGACGCCATCGACGGTCATCTCGGCCGCGCCATCAGCCGACTGCGCGGCGGCCATCTCGGGGCCGGCGGCGAGTGCGGTGTCGAGAGACGCCTCGGCAAGCTCGTCGAGGCTGCGCCAGTGACGTGGGTGCTTCATGGTGTCGCTCATCGGTGGCATCCCGAGCAGTGCTCCGGCGGATTGACCTGACGGGTCCGCGCGGGGTCAGCGGTGGGGTCGTAGTTCGCCGTGGCCGGGTCCCAGTTCATGTCGGTGACCTTGTCCAGCGGGCGGAGGTGCGGCGTGGGGTCGCGGTGGCACTCGAGGCACCAGCTCATCGAGAGCGGCTGCGACAGCGAGACCGTCTCCATCTGGTCGATGCGACCGTGGCACGACGCGCATCCCACGCCGGCGGCGATGTGCGGCGCGTGGTTGAAGTACGCGTAGTCCGGAAGCTGATGGATGCGCACCCACTCGATGGCGGCGCCCGTCTCGTAGCTGTCGCGGACCTTGGCCAGCTTGGCGCTGTCCGTGCGTACCTGCGAGTGGCAGTTCATGCACGTCGCCGTCGCCGGAATCGCCGCGCGGGCGGCCACTTCCACCGTGTTGTGGCAGTAGCGGCAGTCCATCCCCAGGTCGCCCGCGTGCAGCGCATGGCTGAACGCGACCGGCTGTGTGGGCCTGTAGCCGACGTCGGTGAAATTGGGGGAGAACCAGTACCAGACCGCGCCGACGACGCTCGTCAGGACCACGGGGCCCAGAGCGAAGATGACCAGCGGTACTTTATTGGTCCATCGAGGAAAAATGGCCGCCACGTCAAACCACCTTGGTCCGAATGGGGGAAAGGAAGAGATGCGATCTCATCGCTGAGCCTCGCGAGCTTCGCGCAACACGTGCTGCGCGCGGTGGAAGACTTCGTCAACCCCAAGATCGTCCGAGGCGTAGTAGCCGCGGAGACCTCCCTGGCCGTCGACGAGAACGAGCTTGGTCGTGTGGGCGATGTCGATCATGCCGGCGGCGTTGACCTCGCGGTCGCCGAGGGCCGAGCGGAAGCCGCCCGTCACGAGGGCCTCGATCGCGGCGTGGTCACCGGTGATGTAGCGCCAGCGCTGCGGATCGGCCCCGTGCTTCGCGGCGTAAGCGGCGAGGACGGCGGGCGTATCGTTTTCCGGGTCCACGGTGATGCTGACCAGCTTCACGGGGACGTCGTTGGCGGCGAAGCGCTCTTGCAGCTTCGCCATGGCCGCGGTGACCAGCGGGCAGGTCGACGGGCAGGACGTGAAGATGAAGGCGGCGACCCAGACCTGGCCGCGCAGATCGGTGTCGGCGATGGGCTGGCCGGCGCTGTCGATCAAGGCGAAAGCGGGGAGCTGGCCTTCGACCGGCGGCGGCTCGGGGATGCGACGGGTCAGGGGGCGGATCGCCGGGATGAGGATGATGCCGGCGAGGGCGCCGAACCACCACGGGTGGCGCATGAAGGCGCGGCGGAGCCAGCTCCCCTCAGGGGCGGTGTGGGTCTGTGCGTCGGCCATCGCGCTCACGGGCGACCTCCGCGGACGCGGGTGCTGGCGGTGGCGAGGGCCATCGCGCCGCACGCGAGCAGGGCCAGGACGGTCATGCTGACGACGGGGCTGGAACCCGCGCCGACGGCGACTCCGCCGGCCAGGGCGTGGCGCACCGCGTCGACCATGTAGCTCATCGGATCGGCGGCCATCACCCAGCCGAGCCAGCCGTCGCGCGCCGGGAAGAGCGCGCCGGAGACCAGCCACAGCGGCAGCAGCACGACGGCCATAATCGCGTGGTAGCCGTGGGTCGAGCCGACGACCCAGGCCAGGGCGAAGCCGAGGCCCGTCAACATGAAGGCGCCGAGGCAGAGCGCGGCCAGCAGCGGCAGCCAAGCGATGCTGCCCAGCGCGTAGCCGGCCAGCGGCGCGGCCAGCATGCAGAGGGCGGCCTGGACCAGCGAGACGGTCGTGACGCCGAGGGTCTTGCCGAACACCATCGAGGCGCGCGAGCCGGGCCCGGTCAGGACCTGCTGCAAGAAGCCCTGCTGGCGGTCCTCGATGACCGACATCGTGGCGAAGATCGTCGTGAAGAGGACGACCATCACGAGGATTCCGGGGAAGGAAAAGGCGAGGTAGTCGGTTTGCGCTGCTCCGCCCGCGGCTGCGGCAGCGGAACCCGTGTCGATTTGACCCAGACCGGCGCCCAAGATGGCCCAGAAGAGCAGAGGCTGAAGCACGACCCCCAGCCAGCGCGAGCGCTCGCGCACCAGCCGCAGCAAGTCGCGCTTCCACAAGGCCGAGACCACGCCCCACTCGATGGCGGCGGCGGACGGGCGGGCGGCGCTCGGAGCCCGGGTCGCGAGAGTCACGGCGACGTGGCCGGTCTGAAGAGGCGTCTGCGCGCTCACGCGGCTACCTCCAGCTCAGCGGCCGCCGGCGCGTCCAGCGCTGAGCCGGTCAGCGCCAGGAACACGTCGCCCAGGCCGGGCCGGCGTAGGCTCACCGAGATGAGGCGACCGGCGGGCAGGGCCTCGACGATGCGCACGATCAGCTCATGGCCGCGCGTCGCGTTGACGTGCACGTCGCGGCCTTCCACGGCGCAAGCCAGCCCGAGGATCGCCGCCAATTCATCAGCCAACGCCTGGGGATTTTCGGCCCGCAGGATGACGACGTCGCCCCCGGTCTTGCTGACGCGTCCGATCAGGGCGTCCGGCGTGTCGTCGGCGACGATGCGGCCGGCGTCCATCACGATGACGCGGTCGGCGCGCTCGGCCTCTTCGGGGCGGTGGGTGGTCAGCAGGACCGCCGACTCGCCGCTCTGCGCGACTTGGCGGATCTGCTGCCAGGTGCGGCGCCACGCGCGCTCGTCGAGGCCGGTGGTCGGCTCGTCGAGCAGCAGCAAGCGCGGGCGGTGCAGCATCGCGCGGGCGATGTCGAGGCGCCGCCGCATACCGCCGGAGTGGGTGTCGACCGCGTCGTCGGCGCGGTCTTCGAGGCCGGCGCGGGAGAGCGCGGCGCTGACGGCCGCAGAGGCGGTCGCGCCGGTCAGGCCGTGCATGCGCGCGGCCAAAGCCAAGTTCTGTCGGGCCGTCAGCTTCACGTCGAGGCTGGGGGACTGGAACACGAAGCCCACGTCGGCGCGGTACGCGCGATCGTTGCGAGCGACCGGGCGCCCGTCGAACTCGATGGCGCCGGACTGGGGCGCGCTGAGACCGCCGAGGATGCTGAGCGTCGTGGACTTCCCGCAGCCGTTCGGCCCCATCAACGCCACGACCTCGCCCGCGGCGACGTCGAAGGTGACGTCGTGCAGGACGGCGCGCTCAGCGTAGGAATACGCGAGGGCTCGAACGGCGAGGATGGCGGGGGAGGTGGTCATCAGACGAGGCGATCCAGAACGAAGCCAGCGGTGAGCAGCGGCAGGTAGATGAGGGAGGCGATGAAGAAGCGGTAGGCCCAGGAGGGGCCAGTGGTCTGGCGGAGGCCGGTGATTGCGAATCCTAAGAAGGCGAGTCCGCTCATCAGCGCGATAACCAAGTACAGGGTGCCGGTGACGCCGAGGGGGGTGAGCAGCAAGCTGACGGGGACGAGGCCGGTGGCCCAGGCGACCGCTTGGCGGCGGGCGACTTCATCTCCGCGAACGACGGGCACGATTCGTATCCCGGCGCGGGCGTAGTCGTGCTTTCGGAAGAGCGAGATAGCAAGGAAATGCGGCATCTGCCAGAGCAAGAGGATGCCAAAAAGCACCAAACCCGGGGCATCGAGCGAATTTGTCACCGCGGTCCACCCCATCAGCGGCGGCATCGCTCCTGGCACGGCTCCGATCACGAGCGCGAGCGGCGTGCGGTACTTCAGCGGGGTGTAGATGAGGACGTAGGACGCCAGGGCGATGAAGCCCAGCAGCGTCGTCAGCGCGTTGGTCGTGATGGCCAGCAGGGCGAGGCCGGCGACGCCGACGCAGAGGCTGAACACCAAGGCGGCGACTGGGGAAATGCGCTCTTCGGCGAGCGGGCGGGTGCGGGTGCGCACCATCAGGCGGTCGCTCTTGCGCTCCCACCACATGTTGAGGGCGTTGGCGCTGCCGACGGCGAGGGCCGTGCCGGCGAGGGCGCCGATGATGACCGTGAGCGACGCGTCGCCCGGGGCGAGGCCGAGGCCGGCGGCGGTCATCAGCAGGCACATGCGCGTGATCGACGGCTTGGTGAGCTCGGCGTAGTCGCGAATCGTCGCGAGCGTCGTGCGGGCCGGGACGGGCAGGGTGGTGTCTTGGCTCACAGTGCCACCTCTGCGCTGCCGGGGGCGGGTGCCGTGCGGTTGGCGCCGGCTGCGATGCCGGTTCCGCCGGCCCCGTTGGGGGCGCCCAGGGGGCCGAGGCTCAAGTAGAGGGCGACGAGCGAGGCCAGCACGAGGCCGGCGACCGCGGTGTGCAAGGTGACGATGGCGAGGCTGTGCCCGGTGGCCACGGTCAGCAGGCCGAGGGCGACTTGCAGCATCACCAGGGACGCGGGCAGCCACGCGCGCCACGCCGGACGTCCGTTCGCGGCGAGGGCGTCCGCCGACCGCACCGCGATGCCGAAGAGGACGACGGCGGTGGTGTAGCCCACGATGCGGTGGAACATGTGGATCTGCGCGGCGCCGCCTGCGGGCCAGAAGCCGCCGGGTCCGCAGCCCAGCCAGTCGTCGCCGCAGACCAGCCCGGCGCCCAAATGGCGAACCAGGCCGCCGATGATGATCTGGAAGGCCACCAGCGCTGCGCCGACGAGGACGAGGGCGCGCGGTCCGACCGAGCGCGCGTTTGGTGAGGCGGGTGCTGCCAAAACGCGGCCGGTGATGACGATGACCAGCGAGAAGAAGATCATCGCCAGCAGCAGGTGCGAGGTGGAGACGAACCAGCTCAGGTTCATCTTGACCGTGATGCCGCCCAGGGTGCCCTGAAGTGCGACCAGTACGATGGCGGCGAGGCCCAGCCGCTTGGTCGTCTTGTCCAGGTCGGCGCGGCGCCACAGGGCGAAACCGAGCAGAAGCGTCAGCAGCCCGACGCCCGAGGCCCACATGCGGTGGCCGTGCTCATAAAGGATACCGCCCGACCAGTCGGCGGGGATGATCTCGCCGTTGCAGGTGGGGATGAAGTACCAGTCGGGACACGCCATCGACGAGCCGGTCGGGTTGACCAGGCCGCCGATCACCAGCAGCAGCCACGTCGCGACGACGGTGGTGACGCTGAGGGTGGCGAGTGCGCGACGGCCGGGCTTCACAGGATCACCCCGCGCTCGCCGGTGTGGCAGTACTGCACCATCGCGCGGTAGGCGCTGGTGCAGACCTTCTTGTTCCGGCGCGTCACCTCGTGGGCGGCGCAGCGCTCATAGGTCCACTGCGCACGCGGGGCGTCTTCCAGCGGGAGGGCCGCGCAGGCTTCCTTGCGCTCTTTGCCGGCGAGGCAGTGCTCCATGACCATCGGAATGGCCTGGTCGCACATGCTCTTCATCGCCTCGCAGCGCGCGTTCCAGGCGAGCACTTCGCCCACGCAGCCGTCAGCGTCGAGCGAGGCCCCGCGGGCGTCGAACTCAGCGAGGCTCTTGTGGATGTAGCTCGAGCTGACCTCGAACCGCCAGAACGCCACGACGCCAAGCACCGTCGCCAGCGTGAACACCGAGGCGATGACACTCACTGCGCCGCGCGCAGATCTGGGCGTTTGGGGGGCGTCCCTCATTGCGCGGCCGGTTTAGGTGACGAGAGGGGGGGCTGTCAACGTAGAGTTTATGAATTACGTTTTGTTTATAGCGATGTTCCGCGCCATCGGGCGAGGGGGTGGATCCGGGGGCAGGGCGCGGTCCTGTCGAGGGGGAGGGCGAGGTGGTCGAAGAGCTTGGCGACGAGGCCATCGCGGAGGCGTGCGAATTCTCAGGGCGGGGGGCGTGGTCGGGGTCCCGACCGAGACCGTGTACGGGGTCGCCGGGGACGCGAAGAACCCGGACGCGATCGCGCGGCTCTTCGCGCTCAAAGGCCGGCCTGACGGGCGTCCGCTGCCGGTGCTGCTGCCGGATGTGGACGCGCTGCTGGCGTGGTGTCCGGAAGCTGCCTGGCGCCGCGCGAGCCTGGCTGCTGCGTTCTGGCCCGGGCCGCTGACCATGGTGGTCGCGCGGCCGTCCGGGCTGCCCGACGCGCTGACGTGGCGGGCGGAACCTTGGGCGTGCGCGTGCCTCGACACCCCGTCGCTCTGGCGCTGCTGCGCGCTTTCGGTGGCGGGCTCGCGATTCCCGTCAGCCAACCGACACGGCGAGGTCAGCGCGACCGACGCCGCCTCCGCCCGTGCCGCCTTCGGAGCCGATCTCGGGCTGGTGCTCGATGGAGGGCTTCGCAGGAAGGCGTCGAGTCGACGGTGGTCGATCTGACGCAGGACCCGCCGCGGAGTGCTGCGGGTCAGCGCGCTGCCGGTGGCGGCGATCGGGCCGTGCTCGGCGCGTCGCTCAAGGCCGAAAACCCAGGTGGCAGCACGGCGTTTTCGCCGAAGACCTCCACGGAGATCGTCAGCGCAGCGGACCTCGCGGCGCTGCGCTGAGCTAGCGAGCGGGGCCTTCGCTGCGCGGTGATCTCGCCGCTCTCGGCGCCGCCACCCGCCGGCGTGCGGCACGTGGCGATCCCCGACGACAAACCGCGAGGCCGCGCGAGCCCGCGAGTTCTATGCCCGGCTGCAGGAAGCCGACGCCCTGGGCCTGGACCGCGTGCTGTGGCGGATCGGGCCCGACCGCGTGGGGCCAAGCGATACGCCAGCACCTACGCGGCGGTGGGTGATGAGTAGCAGGAGGGGCGCCCGGTTTCCCGAAGCGCCCCTCCCACTTTGGCGTCCCCAGCGGGGTTCGAACCCGCGTTACCGGCTTGAAAGGCCAGCGTCCTGGGCCACTAGACGATGGGGACAACCCTAACCTGGACGGGCACCGGAGATGTGAGCCGAGCGGGGTCGAACCCACGGCCACTCGGATTAAAGTCCAGTGCTCTACCAACTGGGCTATCGGCCCGAAGCCCGGGCCCTAATGGCGTCCACTCAGGAGCCGCGTCAGCTACCATCGCCCGCCCGGGTCACGCGCGCCGGGGGCGCGCGAGCGCGTCGAGGCGTCGGGTCTGAGGTTGCGAACCCCCGGAGATGCAGTCAGCGCCTGGGATTTCCGGAGTCGAGCCTGTGCGGCGAGGCACGGCGCGGAGGCTCGGCGGATTACCACGAAGCCGTCGCACCGCCGACGATTTGGCATCGGGTTGTGACCGAACACAGCTAACTTGCCCGATCGCAGGTCCCGCCCGACCGCCTTGTGGGAGTTTGCTTCGCTGAGGAAGTTCATGCGCGCTCGCCGCCTCCACGATTTACGCCGACTCCGCGTCCGCCGGCGCCGGGACCGAGCAGGCCCACGGCGCGGGGCGTTTTCCGTTGGTTGTGGTGCGTGGCTCAGTCGGCGGCGCACGTCCGCGTCGAGGTCGCGGCAGCCCTCGCGCTGTAGCGATGAGCGGGGCCCTGGGGTGCCGCGTCGTCGGTGGCCGGCGACACGCACGAGGTGCAGTCCGTCGACGCGCGAATCGCCGACGGACCGGACGGCGCGCTCGCCGAGGACACCGCCGCCTCGGACACGCTGAGCGACGCGGATCATCTGGCACCTGACGTGACCGAGGCGGGCGACGAGGCCGATGTGCTCGACGAGCAGGCGGCCGACTCCGACGCCACGCCGGACGCGGCGCCCGACCCCGAGCCCGACACCGCTGAAGACACGCCCGAGCCGCCCGACGCGAACACCGTGGCCGAGCCGGACCCGGACGTGGCGACTGGGCCGGATTGCGATCGCCGAACCCCAGCCGGACCCCGGCGCCGTGACTGCCGTCGCGGAGTCAGAGCCGGACGCGATCACCAGGCCGACGCCGTCGCGGAGCCCGAGCCGGACGTGGAGGCCGACTTGAGCCCGACGTCGCCAGCGAGCCCGACTTGGAACCCGACGTTGCTGACCCCGAGCCCGAACACGGTCGCTGAGCCGGAGCCCGATGTCAGGCCCGAGCCGGACATCGCCGAGCCGGACATCGCCGATGCCGACAACGCCGACGGGGACGGCGGGCCGCTTGTGGCGATCTGGTGGCCACTCTTCGGGGGCGTGGTCAGCGCGGACGCGGTCTCGACTACCGAGGTCTTGCTGACCTGGGACGCGGCCGGGGATGACGTCTCGTGGCCCGCGGACATCGTCTACGAGGTGTGCATCTCAAGGTCGCGTGGCGAAGGGGGCTTGCGTGCCTTGGGTCGTCGGCGACGTGAGCGCGGCTGGCGTCGTCGAGCAACTCGTCCCGAGGGGCTTGAGAGAACACGCGGTATTTCTTCGTGGTCCGGGCTCGCGATGAGGCGGGGAATCTGGACTCAAACCTCGTCGAGGCCACGGCGCTCACGCCCGGGAACCATGCGGCGAAGGCCGTGACGGTCGGCGGTGGGCACGCTTGCGCGCTGATGGCGCGGGGGACGGTGCGTTGCTGGGGAGACAACGACTTCGGGCAGCTTGGCGACGGGACCCAGACCACGCGCGACGTCGCGGCGCCGGTCGTTGGCGTCGAACTCGTGAAGCTCATCGCGGCCGGCGCCGACCACACCTGCGCGGCCATCGCCGACGGCACCGTGCGTTGTTGGGGTCGGAACGACCGCGGCCAGCTCGGCGACGGAACGACCGACGACTCGACCGTGCCGGTGGTCGTGGGGGAACTCGGCTTCGTGAAGGCGTTGTCAGCCGGCGACGGCCACACCTGCGCGATTCTGGGCAACGGCACGATGCGTTGCTGGGGCGCCAATGACCGCGGCCAGCTTGGCGACGGGACCGTCGAGGACCGCCTCACACCCGTCGAAGTGTCGGGTGCGGCCTATGTAAAGGGCCCGTGGCTTGCGGCGCCGAGCACCTGCGCCGTGGCGGCCGACGGCCTCGTCGCCTGCTGGGGAAGAGGCGACTCGGGCCAGCTTGGCCACGGCGACGGCGAGGACCGCAACGCCTGGGCGACAGTCAGGCGCCCTTCGGGAAACCGTGACCTCGGTCGCCACCCGGCGGCGCCCATAGCTGTGCGCGCCTCGGCAACGGACAGGTCGCCTGCTGGGGTGCGAATGACCAGGGCCAGCTCGGCGATCCTGCGGCGCTCGACGTCGAAACCCTGCCGATCCTCGTGCCGGGTGTCGAGCGCATCGGCCATCTCCGCGCGGCGGGGTCTGCAGCGTGTGCCCGCGTCGGCGATGGGACGCTACAGTGCTGGGGAGCCGGAAGTGCGTCGGCCCTCGCCGTGCCCGCGCTCGAACTCGTCGACTCGTTCGGTGTGGGGGACGGTCAGGGATGTGCGCGAAAGGCCGACGGCAGCGTCGCGTGTTGGACTCTCGGAGGTCTGGAAGGGCGGCGTCGAATGCCCTCGTCCCTACCCCGGTCGAGGGGCTGATCGCGCTCGCAGGTCCTGTCGATCTCGCGGCCGGACTTGGGGCGACCTGCGCAGTGCTCTCGGACGGTGCCGTGCGCTGCTGGGGCAATAATTCTGGCAATTCGTTGGGAAACTGGCCGACTGCCGGAAAATTCGCTCCGCAGGAGGCGTGGCCGGTCGACGCGTACAATGTTCAAGGTGCAATCAGTGCGTTCGGCATCTCCGACCGAATGTGCGCTGCCAGGGGCGACGGGGGAATGCAGTGCTGGGGCGGGCCGAAGAGTACCTCGGGGAGGGAACAATCCACCTGCGCCACTGTTCGTGACGGTCCTCGTGCTTGGGTTCGGCGACGCTTTTGCCTTCGGCGCCGGGTCCTCCTCCGAGGAAACCTGCGCAGGTCGGACCGATGGGCGTCTCTTTTGCTGGGGCCTAGAGCCCTTTGCCATCGAGGTGGCCCACGACGTGATTGGCTTGTCCAATGTGGGCATATGTGGCCGCCGACGGCGTGATGTACCGATGGAGCACGCCCACCCAATCGGACGGGAGTCGAGCCGGGAATCGATCGCATCGTATTACTCGACTCGGGCGCCGGGCTTGTCGCGGTCCGGGCGATGGTTCTCTCTGGATGTGGAATCAGGCGTTGACCATGACCGAGCCCACCGCGGCGTGGTTCCTCGCCACGCCGATCCGACTCGAGGGCTTCGAGAACATCGTGCGGACCGACGACCGGGCCGCGCGGTGATCACCGGCCTGCGCACCGATGGCCGAGGTCCTGGCGTGGGGTGAGGGCGGATCCGTGGGCGCGTACTATCGACTCGGCGTCGCGGACGCGTACGCGACGACGTGGCACAATTGGAAGAACTACGACGATTTCAACCTTGTCTTCGTCGCAGACCTCATCGAAAACGCAGTGGCGCTGTCGATCGAGTCTACGTCCGGCGGTGCGAATTGTGCTCTGATCGCGGATGGTCGGGTCCTCTGCTGGGGCCTCGTCGCCCAAGACAGCGGGCTCAGAAAGCAACCCACATCCCGCGCGAGATGCTCTATCTCCCGTGACCCGTGCGCTTGGCTCCGCCGTGACTTGCCCTGGCCTCGCTGACACTCAGGTGCGGTCGCACCAGTCCTCCACTTGCAGGCTCTTTTTCTGAAGGCGTTCTGGTCGGTGTAGGCGCTCGTCATTGACCGTCGCCTTTCCACGGTTCGCCGGGCAAGGCGGCGATGAAATGCATCCAAGACGAGCCGCAGCGCGGCGGTCGAAGTCCCCAGGTCTGGCCAGAGCGCAGGAGCGCGTTCATGTGCCGCGGAAGTCGGGACGGTCGGACTTCGCGTGGAGGTTCGCTTCGAAGAGCGCTCGGGTGACCGTGTGGCCACCCTCTCTGATGGCGATTGAAGCGGGCGACGAGCGCTTCGGTGTTCACGCGACCCTGGTGGATCGCGAACCAGATGTCGAAGAGATCTCGCCCTTTCCGGCGCTGGTAGAGCGCGCGCAGCTTTCGTGCCAGCAGCTTCGTCGATGGCGAACGTGGTCGTCCGCCTCGCCGCGGAACCACTGGCTGTCGACTTGGAAGGGGACCCGCACCAGGCCCAACTTGGTGAAGTGCTCCCGCGCGTGTTGATCTCGATTTTCAGGCGCATTCGGACCGGCGGCGTGTCTTCTGAGTCGAAGCGATACAGGAGGTTGACGCGGCCCTCTTTCAGCTTGCGTTGCGGGGCCGAGCCAAGGGTCGAGCACCCCCCGCACGAGGTCGAAGGCGTGTCGCCGATGGGCGCCACGCTCGGACCTGGACGAGGTCGATGTCCTCGGATTAGCGCTGCGGCCGGCCGCAGATGCAGCTTGTAGAGCGCGGTGCCCCCTCGGAAATGCCAGGCGGTCAGCGATCTCGGCCTGCGAGTACATCTCGACGAGCGCTCGGCTGATGATCAGGTCCTGCTCGACCAGCGCATTGGCGTCCCACGGCGCTTCGCGGCGCCACTCGACGATCGCCTGTTCGGGGATCATTCGTCGGCTCCACGTCGGTGTTGACGGCGACCTGCCAGCGCGGGTCCCGCGATGCGCCCTCCATGCTCTGCCAGGGGGCGAGCGGGACGGTGAAGAGGTTCCTCTCGGTCGGGACGCGGTCGAGGAGTCGGCGAGGTCGTTCTGCTCGACGAGGACCAGGAGGTAGCCCAGGCGCTGCACCCGCGCGACGGGCGTGCGCCTCGCCTCCGCGACCAAGGCGTCCCGATCGATGGACTCGGCGAGTTCGGATAGGACCGTGGCGACGTTGTCCAGGTAGCCGCACCGCTCAGGGTAGCCGACGACCTCGAGGGCAGTGGCCGCCGGCGACGCGGTCACCAGCGCTCCAGTCGGTACGTTCCGCTCGACGACGGGCGTATTCGCCATGTCCTGCCGCGCGATGAAGTCGACCCGAACCCCGCGCCACGCGCGAGGCCCTCGCCGCGACTTCGGGAGCATCACCTGGAAGACCATCGGCCTGGTGAGCGGCCCCGTGGTAGGCCGCCGCGCTCAACAGCGCCACGTAGTAGGGCTCACCGAGGGTGCTCCATCAGTTGCGGGATAGACGATCCGGCGGCAGGCAGCCCAACCTGCGGTAGCGCGCGGGGACGATGACGTGAAAGCCTCGATACGGGTCCGCGATGTGGCCCTTGTCCTTCAGGCGCCGCAGTTGTGCGCGGACCGCGGGGACAGAACGACCGAGGGCCTCGACCGCCTGCTCGGTGGTGAACGTCAGCCTGCCGTCGGTCTGCAGTGCCTCGATGTAGTCCGCTGCCGACGGCATGCCCGAGAGGCCTTGAGCGCAAATAGTTAGGCGGAACGTGATGTTCCGCGGTCCGGGCACTGGCGAGTGTCCGAAAGTATTTGCGCGCGAAAAGTAACGCCCGGCGTTATCTTTTGCAAGACGCGACTCGCCGGATGGCCGAACGACCACGGCCTCACGCAATGCTCGCTGCAGGTCGCGAGAACCCGCTAGCTCACTGTAGAACCACGCTCGCCGCGGTCAGCTCACGCCGCGTTCTTCTGGCGGCGGGCGGCCATCATGTCGACGAAGGGGCCGAAGAGGTACTGGGCGTCGTGGGGGCCGGGGCTGGCTTCGGGGTGGTACTGGACGCTGTAGCAGGACAGCGACTCGGAGGCGAAGCCGGCTACGGTCTGGTCGTTGAGGTGGATGTGGGTCACCCGGGTGCTCGCGGGGAGCGTCGTCGGGTCGACCGCGAAGCCGTGGTTTTGGCTGGTTATCTCGATCTTTCGACTGTCTTCGTGGCGCACGGGGTGGTTCGCACCGTGGTGGCCGAACTTGAGCTTGAAGGTCTTGGCACCCAGGGCCAGCGCGAGGATCTGGTGGCCGAGGCAGATGCCGAAGATCGGCAGGGTGCCCAGCAGCTTCTTGACCTCGGCGGGGACGCCTCGGACGGCGTCGGGGTCGCCGGGGCCGTTGGAGAGGAAGATGCCCTCGGGCTTGTAGGCCATCGCCTCTTCCGCCGTGGTGTAGGCGGGGACGACGATGACCTCGCAGCCGCGGCGGACGAGGTGGCGCAGGATGTTGTTCTTCACGCCGAAGTCGTAGGCCACGACGCGGTACTTCTCGGCCGGGACGTCGATGGGGGGCAGCGGATCTTCGGGGTGCATGGCCGCGATGGACTCGATCCAGGTGTAGGGGCCGGGCGTCGTGACGCCCTCGACCAGGTCGACGCCGACGAGGTCGGGGACCGACTTGGCGATGCGCCGCGCCTCCTCGTCGCTCGGCGCCGGGCTGATGACGCAGCTTGGCTGGGCGCCGGTCTCGCGGATGTGGCGGACCAGGGCGCGGGTGTCGACCTCGGTGATGGCCACGACGCCGTGGTCGACGAGGTAGCTCTCGAGATCCTGCGAGCTTCGGTAATTCGAGACCACCGGGCTGACCGCGCGCACGACGAGGCCGGAGGCGAACACGCGCCGCGACTCGGGGTCTTCCGGGTTGACGCCGTAGTTGCCGATCTCGGGGTAGGTCATCGTGACGATCTGCCCGCTGTAGGACGGATCGGTCAGGATCTCCTGGTAGCCGGTCATCGACGTGTTGAGCACGATCTCACCGCGGGCCACGCCGCGGGCGCCGAGGGCCCGGCCGCGAAAGAGGGTCCCATCGGACAGCGCCACCACTGCGTCATCGTCTTTCTTCACTCGAGCTACTCCCTACTCAGCTGCTACGAACCTTCGGCGGCGCGCCATACCACATCGCCGGACACCATCGTGACAATCGCGCGGCCCCTCAGCGCCTGACCCAGCCACGGCGTGTTGTGGCCGCGGCTTTGAAGGGTGGACGCTGACGGGATCCAGGTGTGCGTCGGGTCGATGGCCGTCAGGTCGGCGGGCGCGCCCACCGCGAGGCCCCGCTCGCCCTCGAACTGGCCGCCGCCGAACTGCCCGCCGCCGATCTGGCCGCCGCCGAGCACGCGCCGGGGGCCCTCGGTGAAGAGCGCCATCGCTCGCGCAGCGCTCAGCGTGCCGTCATTTACCAAGGCGAGGACGAGCGAGAGCGCAGTCTCGACCGCGCTCATGCCCGTCGCGGCGCGCTCGAACTCCTGGCTCTTGTCCTCGATGTGGTGCGGCTGGTGGTCGGTCGCCACGCAGTCGATGGTGCCGTCGGCCAACCCGGCGCGCAGGGCGGCGCAGTCGGCCTCGGCGCGCAGGGGAGGGCGCACCTTCACGTTGGGGTCGAAGGTGGCCAGGGCCGCCGCGGTCAGGTGCAGGTGGTGCGGGGTGACGTCGCAGGTCACCGGGACGCCGCGGGCTTTGGCTTGGCGGACCAGCTCGACCGCGACGGCCGTGCTCAGGCGCTGCAGGTGCAGTCGCGCGCCGGTCAGCTCGCAGAGCAGCAGGTCGCGGCTGACGGCGATGGCCTCGGCCGCGGCGGGCGTCTCGGGCAGGCCCAGGCGCGTCGACCAGGGGCCCTCGTCGCAGACGCCGCTCATGGTGGTCTCAGCCGGAGCGGTCATCACGACCAGCCCGAATCCGTCCGCGTATTCGAGGAGGCGGCGCATGAAACCAGCGCTCGAGATCGGCTGCTCTCCCGTGCTGAGCGCGACGCAGCCCGCGCTGTGAAGCTCGCCGATGGGGGCGAGGGTCTCGTGGCGCAGGCCCAGGGTCGCCGCGCCCACGGGCAGCAGGCGGGCGGCCTTGGCGCGGGTGGCGAGGCCGGCTATTTCGGCGACCACGGCGGCGCGGTCGACCACGGGCTCGGTGTTCGGCGTGGCGCAGACCTGGGTGAAGCCGCCGGCCGCGGCGGCGCGCAGGCCGCTGGCGATGGTCTCTTTCTCCTCGAAGCCGGGCTCGCGGAGGGCGCAGCGCAGGTCGGTCATGCCGGCGATCAGCCAGGCGCCGTCTAGGTTTTCGACGCGGTCGCCGGCCGCCGGTTCGGCCGCCCCTTGGGTCACGGCGACGATGCGCCCGCCCTCGACCGCCACAGCCCCCGGGCCGTCCAACCCGCGCGCGGCGTCCAGCAGCCGCCCGCCTACCAGCCAGGTGCGCTCGCTCATGCTTCCACCGCCTCGCGCCCGCCGCCTGCGACCAGATAGAGCACGGCCATCCGCACGGCCACGCCGTTGGCGACCTGCTCCAAGATGACCGCGTGCTCGCCGTCGGCCACCTCGGGCGCGATCTCGACGCCGCGGTTCATGGGCCCGGGGTGCATCACGATGGCGTCGGCGGCCGCCAGCCGCAGCCGCTCGCGGGTCAGCCCGAAGTACCGGAAATACTCGCGGTCGTCGGGGTAAAGCCCGCCCGCCATCCGCTCTTTCTGGATGCGCAGCATCATCACGACGTCCGCGCCCTCGATGGCGGGCTCGATGCGGTGGTGGACGCGCACGCCCAGGCCTTCGAGCGCCGGCGGGACCATGGTGCGCGGGCCGGCCACGCTGACCTCGGCACCCATGGTGACCAGGGCGAAGATGTTGGAGCGCGCCACGCGGCTGTGGGTGATGTCGCCGACGATGGCGACCTTGAGGCCGGCGAGGCGGCCCTTGTGCTCGCGCATGGTCAGCATGTCGAGCAGCGCCTGGGTGGGGTGCTCGTGCCAGCCGTCGCCTGCGTTGACGATGGCCGCGTCGATGCTGCGGGTCAGCAGCAGCGGCACGCCCGCGCCCTGATGGCGCACCACCACGATGTCCGGCGCCATCGCCTGCAGCGTGCGCGCGGTGTCCACCAGGGTCTCGCCCTTGGACAAGCTGGACGTCGACGCCGAGAAGTTCAGCGTGTCCGCGGACAGGCGCTTCTCGGCGATCTCGAAGCTGGTGCGGGTGCGCGTCGAGGCCTCGACGAAGAAGTTCAGCACCATCACGCCGCGCAGGGCCGGGACCTTCTTGACCTTGCGCTGGTTGACCCGCTTGAAGTGGTCGGCGAGGTCGAGGATCGCGGTGATGGTCTCGCGATCGACCCCCTCCATGCCGAGGAGATGGCGTAGCTGAACGCTCACCGGGCCCCCTTCGGCCGCCGCAGGACGATGCGGTCCTCGGGCGCGCCTTCTTCGGTTAGCTCGACCTTGACCGACTCGCCGGCGACGCTGGAGACACGGTGGCCGACGAAGTCCGCCTGAATCGGTAGCTCGCGCATGCCGCGATCGGCCAACACAGCGAGGCGGATCCACGCTGGACGACCGTAGTCGATGATCGCGTCCAGGGCGGCGCGCACGGTGCGGCCCGTGTAGAGCACGTCGTCGACCAGCACCAGCCGCCGGCCCGTGATGTCGAAGGGCATCTCGGTGCGGCCGACCACGGGCTGGGGCAGGCCCATCAGCACGTCGTCGCGGTAGAGCGTGATGTCCAGCATGCCCTCGAGCGGGCGCTGGCCCTCGTCCTCGGCGATGAGATCGCAGAGGCGCCTGGCCAGATGGACGCCGCCGGTGTGGATGCCGACGATGGCGGTCTGCTCGACGCTGCCTGAGGATTCGACGATCTCACGGGCCATCCGACGAAGCGCGCGCCGAACGCCGTCGGCATCCAGAAGCAGGCGCTCGTCCACCACAGACTCCTAGTTCAGCCAGTTGAGGATGCGGGATTTGTCTCTGGCGAACCAGATGACGAAGGCGGTGCCTTTGATGTGGTCGTAGGGCACCAGACCCCAGTAGCGGCCGTCTTCGGAGCGATCGCGGTTGTCGCCCATCACGAAGACGTGCCCCTCGGGGATGACCACGTCGGGCCAGGCCGGGTTGGACGCCGCGTCGCCGAAGTAGCGGCCCCGGCCGTCGCGCAGGGGCCAGTCGGGCATGTTCATGCAGCCGCCCACCGCGAAGCGTCCGGTCGCGGGCGCCATGTGCTGGGTGATGTAGCTGTGGGTGCCGACGGTCTCTTCTTGCTGCACGCAGGGGCAGGTGCCGCTGGGGTCGACCGGGTCGTCCTCGTCGCTGTCGTAAACGGGGCAGCGGCCGACTGGGACCTCGCGGGTGCTGACCCACTCTTCGGGGGTCGTCGGGCGCGTCGAGACCGGCTCGCCGTTGACGTAGAGCACGTTGTCGTCGAGGCGGATGCGGTCGCCGGCCACCGCGACCACGCGCTTGATGTAGTCGTCGCCGTGGTGCTTGTCGCCGGGGCTGTCGAACTCGAACACGATGATGTCGCCGCGCTCGGGCTCGTCCCAGTGGATCAGGCGGTGCGACGAAAACGGCAGGTAGAGGCCGTAGCTGATCTTGTTGACGAAGAGGCGGTCGTCGATTTGCAGGGTCGGGAGCATCGAGCCGCTGGGGATCGAGAAGGCCTCGAAGATGAACGAGCGGATCACGAGGGCGAGCACGATGGCCCAGGCGATGGCCTCGACGTACTCGCGCAGCATGCCTTTGCGGAAGCGGCCGAAGTGCTGCTCGACGGAGGCCTCGAGCGCGGTGGTGGCCTCGTCGAGGGTCAGGCCGTCGACGCGGGGCTTGCCGCGGGTCGGCAGCAGCGCTTCGAGGGCGGTGATGCGGTCCTGCACCGTGCGGCTGGCGGCCTGGCCGGCGACGCGCCCCTTGCGCTTGACCAGGTGAGCGGCCTCACGGGCGAGCTCGCGAGCGCGGCGTATCGCGTGCTTGCTTGCGTCGCCCTGAGGCTCCCGCGCTTTGGTTGGGGTCATTCGGGCTCCAACCTGCGAGGAGTCGAGAGAGCACCTGTGAACCGGCTCGGCTTATAAGGGCGCCGCTCCGGGGGTGTCAACGCGTAGGTGACCGGGGCGGCGCGGGCCAAGGGGCGGCGATCGCGGGCCAGCGCGCGGCTCAAAAGTCGTAGCGGGCTTGAAGTCGCGCGTCGATCCCCGGCGCGTCGTACCCCGAGCCGTGCTGCCGATAGGCGGTGTCCAGGAGGTTGTCGACGGCGAGGTCGATGGAGAGGTGCTCGGTCGGGGAGAGGCCCGCCCGCAGATCCATCGTGAACCAGCCGGGCGTGCCGTCGCAGGTGTCGCCGTCGAGGGTGTGGCCAGGGCGGGCGGGGTCCTCGCACATGCGAAGGTCCTTGCGATCGCCGGGCTCCAGGCGGTCTTGGCGCAGGGCACCGCGGGCGACCAGGGCGATGTGGGTGCGGAAGCGCGGGTGCTCCCAGCGGAGGCCGCCCCGCGCGTTCAGGGGCGGGACCCGGCGGGCGGGCGTGGACTCGCCGCCCTCCGGGTAGACGTCCCCGCGGATCCAGGCCAAGCCGCCGAAGAGGGAGAAGCCGGCGAAGGCTCGCGTCGCGCCGCTGGCCTCGACGCCCCGGTAGACCGCGCGGTCGGCGTTGGTGCGGCGGACCACGGGCTTGCCGTCGATCTCGGGCTGGCCTTCCAGGGTCGCCGGCTCGCGGACGATGGCGTCGTGCAGGGTGTTCTGAAAGGCGGCGATCCGCGCGTGACCGGCGGCGCCGAAGAGCTTCAGGCCGACCTCGAGGGCGTCGGAACGCTCAGGTTTTAACGAGCGATTCGGGACCTCGAAGCTGGAGCCGGTGTCGCCCAGCACGGTGGTCTCCTGCAGGTTGGGCGAGCGGAAGCCCTGGGACCAGTTGAAGTAGATGTTGGCCATGTTCGCGAGGAGCAGCCGCGCGCCGGCGCCGAAGGCCGGGCCGGTGTCGCTGTAGTTGACGGTGCCCAGGCCGGGGACGTCCTCGGCGCGGGCGAAGACGTGGGCGAGGCGGGCGCCGCCGGTCAGGACCAGCTCGACGCGGCCGGGCGAGACGTAGGGGCGGCCCTCGAGCCACGAGTAGACGTCGACGCCGCCGTAGCGCGAGCCGTCGCTGAAGTTGCCGCGGTCGCGTGCCTTGGGCAGAAAGGCGTCGGCGGGCGTGGCGCGGGTGGCGCTGCTGGCGATCCACTCGTGGCGTGCGTCGACGCCGGCGGTGAGCTTGAGGCGATCGTCGAACCAGCGGCCATGGAGGACAGCCGAGCCCAGCAGCGCGCGGGTCTGGTCGCGGTTGAAGTCGCGGGAGTTCAGCTGGCCTTCGTCGAAGGCGGCGCAGCCGTCGCGGTCGTCCACGCTGCCGTCGGTGGTGAGGCAGCGGGCGCGGTCGGTGGACTCGGTGAGCTGGTGGTAGCCGACCTGGAAGCGGGCGCTGAGGCCGGGGCCCGCCGAGTGCTGCTCGAGAGAGACCCAGGCGAGGTGGTCGGCGGTGTCGGTGAGCCGCGCGTCGCCAGCGCCGAGGCCGTCGATGCGGCCGATGTCTTTGGCGACCGAGGCAAGCCAGCCCGCGGCGAGGCTCCAGTCCCCGTCGAGGTCGAGACGAAAGCGCGCGCGGCCGTCGACCTGCAGCGTCTCCGAGAGCGGGACCTTCGAGCCGTCGCCTGTGCGCAGCAGGTCGTGCCGGCGCACGCCGACGCCGACGCGCCCGCCGATGGGGCCGGAGCGGCCGGCAAGCTCGCCCGCCACCTCGACGCCGAGGTCGGCCGACGAGAGCCGTGTCTGGACAAAAGCCTCGACGTCATCAGCGCGGGGGACGTCTCGGGTGAAGTATTCGACCACGCCGCCCAGGGCGTCCGAGCCGTAGAGCAGCGCGCTGGGGCCCAAGATGACGTCGATGCGCGACATGGCCGTCGGGTCGATGAGGCCCATGTACTGGTTCGGCCCGGTGCGGTGGGTGCTGAGGCCGTAACGGACGCCGTCGATGATCAGCAGGTTCGACGGCCCGATGAGGCCGCGCAGCATGGGCGCGCCGGCGGCCAGGGTGGTGCGCTGGACGCTCACGCCCGCCACGGTGGAGAGCGCCTCCGGCCCGTCGACGGCGACGTCTTCGGCGATCTGGGACTCGCCGACGGACTCGACGCTGCGATCGCTGTCGAAGGAGCTGCCCGAGCCGCGGGTAGGCGCGATCACCGTGCGGTAGCTGTCCGCGGGCGGTGGCGTCGTGGTCAAGAGGTGCGCTGCGAGAAGCGCTGTGGCGATCGACGGACTCATGGCGCCGCTTTCTAGCGCAGCACGACCCCGCGCGACAACGGCAGCGCGGGCGTTTTCCCAGGTCGGGTCAGTCTGTTTTCAAGATCGCCAAGAACGCGGCCTGGGGGATCTCGACGTTGCCGACCTGCTTCATGCGGCGCTTGCCGGCCTTCTGCTTCTCCAGGAGCTTGCGCTTTCGGCTGATGTCGCCGCCGTAGCACTTGGCCGTCACGTTCTTTCGGAAGGCGCGCACGGTCTCGCGGGCGATGACCTTGCCGCCGATGGCCGCCTGGATGGCGACCTCGAACTGCTGGCGCGGGATGATCTCTTGGAGCTTCGCGCAGAGGTCGCGGCCGCGCTTCTCGGCCCGGTCGCGGTGGACGATGAGCGCGAGGGCGTCGACGCGGTCGCCGTTGACCATGATGTCGACCTTGACGAGGCGGTCGGCCTTGAAGCCCTTCAGCTCGTAGTCCAGCGAGCCGTAGCCGCGGGTGACGGTCTTCAGGCGGTCGAAGAAGTCGAGGATGATCTCCGACAGCGGGATCTCGTAGGCGATGATGACGCGGTTGGCGCCCAGGTAGCTCATGTTCTGCTGCACGCCGCGGCGGTCTTCGCACAGCGAGAGCACGGCCCCCACGTACTCCTGCGGGATGTGGATGGTGGCCTTGCACATGGGCTCTTCGATGATCGAGATCTCGCCGGGCTCAGGCAGATGCTTGGGGTTTTCGACCGTGACCACGGTCCCGTCGAGGCGGGTGACGCGATAGACCACCGAGGGGGCGGTGGTGATGAGGTCGAGGTTGAACTCGCGCTCCAGCCGCTCCTGGATGATCTCCATGTGGAGCAGGCCGAGGAAGCCCACGCGGAAGCCGAAGCCCAGCGCGGTCGAGGTCTCCGGCTCCCACGCGATGGCCGCGTCGTTGAGGGAGAGCTTCTCCAGCGCGTCGCGCAGGTTCTCGTAGTCGGAGCCGTCGATGGGGAAGATGCCCGAGTAGACCATCTGCTGAGCGGGCTTGAAGCCCGGCAGCGCCGACGCGGCAGGCTTCTTCGCGTCGGTCACCGTGTCGCCGACGCGGGCGGCGCGGATGTCCTTGATGCCGCAGATCAGGTAGCCCACCTCGCCGGCGACCAGCTCCTGGCACGGCGTCATCTCCGGGCTCATCACGCCGATCTCCAGCGCCTCGTACTCCGCACCCGTCGCCATCATGCGGATGCGCGTGCCCTTCTTCAGGGTGCCCTCGACCAGCCGCATCATCACGACCACGCCGCGGTAGGCGTCGTACCAGCTGTCAAAAACCAAGGCGCGAGCTGGCGAATCGCGCTTTCCAGCCGGCGGCGGTAGGCGCTTGACGATGGCCTCGAGCACGTCGGGCACGCCGAGGCCCGATTTAGCCGACACGTGGCAGGCGTGGGTGGTGTCCAGGCCGATGCCGTCCTCGATCTCCTGGCTCACGCGGTCCACGTCGGCCGCCGGCAGATCGATCTTGTTGAGCACGACGATGAGCTCGAGGTTCTCCTCCAGCGCCAGGTACACGTTGGCGAGGGTCTGCGCCTCGACTCCCTGCGACGCGTCGACGACCAGCAGCGCGCCCTCGCAGGCTTTGAGGCTGCGGGAGACCTCGTAGGTGAAGTCCACGTGGCCGGGCGTGTCGATGAGGTTGAGCTGGTAGGTCAGCCCGTCCTGGGCCTGGTAGACCAGCCGCGCGCTCTGGCTCTTGATGGTGATGCCGCGCTCGCGCTCAAGCTCCATCTTGTCGAGGAACTGCGCCTTCTTCTCGCGGTCGCCCACCGTGCCCGTCACCTCGAGCAGGCGGTCGGCCAGCGTCGATTTTCCGTGGTCGATGTGCGCGATGATGCAGAAATTCCGGATGCGCTCGCTGGGGAACTCGTGCCCGCCCGTGACCTTGCTGCCGCCGTGTTCGTTGCTCATCAGAGTCTGCTGGTCGTCCCTTCAGGGCTCCGGCGCCACGACGGCTGAGCCGGCGCGCCCGCGGGAGCGGTGTATTCCGGCGAGACTACACACGAGCGGGCCCGGAGCGCTACGAAGACGCCGCCGCAGCGCGCGCCACGCCGGGTGGCCGGGACATGGGAGGCGCGGGACGACCCGGTGAGATTCGCAGCCCGCTCCGTCATTGGTGTTCTGCGGTGCGGAGCGTGCTAGATTCCCGCCCACACTCGCGATATCGCAGGGCACATGACTCAGACTCTCTCGGGATTTCCGCTGCAGGAAGAGCTCTTCCGGAGTGAGCGGACCCTCGTCTACCGGTCCGCTCAACCCGATACGGGGCGTCCGGTGATTCTCAAGGTGATCCGCGACCCGCGGCCACCGCGCGAGGAGGTGCTCTGGCTCAAGCGTGAGTACGAGCTGCTCGGCCACCTGCGCGCGGTCGAGGGCGTCATCGAGGCGCTGGAGATCGGCAGCGACCGCGACCAGTGGTTCGTCGTGCTGGAGGACATGGGCGGGCGCTCGTTGGCCAGCATCGCCGACTCGCGGCCCATGCGCACCAGTGAGTTCCTGACCGTCGCGGTGCGCGTGGCGGCGACCCTCGCGCGGGTGCACGCCGCGGACGTGATTCACCGAGACATCAACCCGGCGAACATCCTCTTCAACCGCGGCACCGGGCAGGTGCGCCTCATCGACTTCGGCATCGCGACGCGGCTGTCGCGGGAGAGCGTGCGCTTCGAGAGCGCGACCGCCATGGAGGGCACGCTCGCCTACATCTCGCCCGAGCAGACGGGCCGGATGAACCGCTCGGTCGACCACCGCACCGATCTCTACTCGCTGGGCGCGACGTTCCATCACCTGCTGACCGGCCGCCCGCCCTTCGAGACCGTCGATCCCGTCGGGCTCGTCCACGCGCACATGGCGCGGGTCCCCACGCCCATCACGGAGCTGTCGCCGCAGGTCCCGGCGATCCTCTCCGCCATCGTCGAGAAGCTGCTCGCGAAGGCGCCGGAGGACCGATACCAGTCCGCCGAGGGGCTGCGCGTCGACCTGGAAGACTGCCTGCGGCAAGAGCGCGAGACCGGTGTCATCGAGCCCTTCCCGCTGGACCGCTCGCACACGCCGACGCGGCTGGTGCTGACCGACAAGCTCTACGGACGCGGCCCGGAGACCCAGAAGCTGCTCGAGGTCTTCGAGCGCGTCGCCGGAGGCCGGACCGAGTTCGTGCTGGTCGCGGGCTACTCCGGCGTCGGCAAGTCGTCGCTGGTGCAGGAGCTCTACCGGCCCATCACCGCGCGCAACGGCTTCTTCGTCTCGGGCAAGTTCGACCAGTTTCAGCGCGACATCCCGTACGCGGTCGTCATCCAGGCCCTGCGCGATTTGACGAGGCAGATCCTCACAGAATCCGAGGTGCGGCTGAGCCGGTGGAAGGCGCAGCTGCTGGAGGCGCTGGGCCCGAACGCGCAGGTGCTCTGCGAGGTCATCCCGGAGCTCGAGCTGGTCCTCGGCCCGCAGGCGCCCGCCGTGGAGCTCTCGTCCGCGGAGGCGCGCAACCGACTGCAGCTGGTCTTCACGCGCTTCTTGCAGGTGTTTGCTCGGGCTGAGCACCCGCTGACGGTCTTCCTCGACGATCTGCAGTGGGTCGATCGCGGCTCGCTGCGCCTGCTGGAGAGCCTGCTGGCCGACGGCGAGGTCAAGCACCTGCTGGTCATCGGCGCCTACCGCGACAACGAGGTCGCCCCCGGCCACCCGCTGCTGCTCTGCTTGGACCGGCTCGCTCACGCGAATATCGGGACCGAGACGGTGCGCCTCGCGCCGCTCGAGGAGGCGCACGTCGTCGAGCTGCTGGCCGACGTCACCGCGCGGGAGCCCTCGGACGTGGGGCCGCTGGCGGGGCTGATCTTCGAGAAGACAGGCGGCAACCCGTTCTTCGTGCGCGAGTTCCTCAAGGAGCTGTACGCCGAAGACCTCGTGCGCCTGGACTCCGGCCGCTGGACCTGGGACCGCGAGGCGATCCGCGAGCGCGGCATCACCGACAACGTCGTCGAGATGATCAGCGCGCGCCTGCGCCACCTCTCGGCCGACACGCAGCGGATCCTGCAGGTCGCCGGGACCCTCGGCAACCGCTTCGACCTCGAGACCCTGGCCGTGGCGGACGCCCAGTCCGTGTCGGCGACGTGGAAGTCGCTGTGGCCGGCGGTCGAGGGCGGCTACCTCATCGTCCTGAGCGACGCCTACAAGCTGCTGGGCGTGGAGCTGGAGGGCGACGACGAAGGGGTGGCGGTGCCGCTGCGCTTTGCCCACGACCGCGTGCAGCAGGCGGCACACGCGCTGGTGGACGACGAGGCGGTGAGGCGCGGGAGCTGGCAGATCGGCCAGCGGATCGCGGCGCGCTGGCCCGTGGATGTCTCGCCGGAGCGGCTCTTCGATATCGTCGGCCACCTCAACGCGGGGCGCTCGGCGGCGGGCTCGCAGGCTGAGCGGGACCGGCTGGCGGAGCTGAACCTGATGGCGGCTCGACGCGCGCGGACCGGCGCGGCGTTCTCGGCGGCGTACGCCCACGCCAAGCTCGGAGTCGAATTGCTCGGCGCGGACGGCGACACGCGCCGCTACGACCTCGCGATGCCCTTGCTGACCGAGTGCGTGGAGACGGCGTACCAGACCGCGGACTACGCAGGGATGGACCGCTGGTTCGCCCGGGCGCTGGCGAGCGCGAAGGACGTCCTCGACACCGCGTGGATCCACCAGATCAAGACCGAGGCGTTCAACGCCCAGGGCCGGCCGCTGGACGCGTTGGCGCACGCCCTGGACTACCTCGACGCGCTGGGCGTGACGTGCCCGCGCGATCCGAGCTTCGACGACGTGGTCGCCGAGATGGGGGCGGCGGCCGAGCTGATGGCCGGGCGCACGATGGACGATCTCGAGCGGGCGCCCGACATGAGCGATCCTGCCGTGCGCATCGCGGTGGGGCTGATCTGCAAGATCTACAGCTCGGCCTACGTGGCGTCGCCCCTGGTCTTCGCCGTGATCACGCTGCGCCAGTTCCAGCTGGTGGTGCGGCACGGGAACTGCGCGGTCTCCGGCCTCAGCTACGCGGTGTATGGGCTCTTGATGGCCGGCTTGGCCAACGACGTGAAGTCCGCCTACGCCTTCGGCTCGCTGTCGAGTCGGATGCTGGACCGGCCCGACGCGCGGCGCTTCGAGGCCCAGGCGCTGCACCTGTTCAACTGCCACACGCGCATGTGGCACGAGCACCTGCGGGAGTGCGCCGACGGCGAGCGCCGCGCGTATCAGGTGGGGCTCGAGACCGGCGAGATGGAGTTCGGCAGCTACGGCGGGCACGTGGCCAGCAAGTACGCGTTCTTGCACGGCCACGAGCTGGAGCCCCTGGGCGCGGAGATGGCGCAGTACACGACCGCGATGCGGCGGTACCGCCAGGAGATCGCCTGCAACAGCCACCTGCCGTGGCACCAGGCGGTGCTGAACCTGACCAAGTTCACCCGCGAGCCGCACCGGCTCCGCGGCGACATCCTGGACGCCCGGGCGGCCCGGCCGGCGCTGGACGCCGTCAACGATCGCATGGCCATCAGCAACACGCTGACGGCCGAGCTGATCCTGTGCGTCATCTTCGAGCGCTTCCCGGAGGCCGTGGCGGCGGGCGGCGAGGGGAACGGGTTCCTCGACGCGGTGCTCAGCCAATTCAACCAGCCCGCGCATATGTTTTTCGATGCGCTGGCGCGGCTGAATCAGTGGCACCACGTGCCGGTCTCCGAGCAGCCTGCGCTGCGGGAGGCGGCCGAGGCTGCGCTGGCGACGCTCACCGGGTGGGCCGAGTCGGCCCCGGTGAACCTCGCGCAGAAGGTGGCGCTGCTGGAGGCGGAGCTGCTGTCCATCGACGGGCGCACCATGGAGGCGCGGGAGCGCTTCGACGAGGCGATCGAGCTGTGCCGGCGCCACGAGTTCGTGCTGGACGAGGCCATCGCGTCGGAGGCCGCGGCGCGGGCGTACCTGCGGCAGGGGCGGACGGTGGCGGCGCGGCACTACTTGCAGGACGCGCACGACTGCTACGCGAAGTGGGGCGCCAGCAGCAAGGTCAGCGCCATGGAGGCGGAGCACGTCACGCTGCGGCCGGCGGGGACCATCGGGGGGGCGCCGGTGATCACGCGCGGGTCGGTGGCGCGGACGCTGCAGCCGACCAGCTCGACGCGGCGCGGTGAGGCGCTGGACCTGGCGGCGCTGCTGCGCGCGGCCGAGGCGATCTCGTCGGAGGTGGTGCTGAGCAAGCTGCTGCGGCGGCTGCTGACCACGTTGATGGAGAGCGCTGGGGCCGCCCGCGCTGTGCTGGTGCTGTTGGAAGACGGGGTCGCGCGGGTCGAGGCGGAGGGCACGGCGGACGGAGAGGTGCAGGTGCTGATGGGCACCCCGCTGCTGGGCGAGGGCGGCCGCTCCACCCTGGTGCCAGAGACCTTCTACAACTACGCAGTGCGCAGCGGGGTGGCGGTCGTGGTCGACGACGCCAGCCACAACCAGCGCCACGCCATGGACCCCTACGTCGTCGAGCGGGGGACGCGGTCTGCCCTGTGCGTGCCGATCAAGAACCAGGGCCGCACCAAGGGCTGCGTGTACCTCGAGAACGACCAGGTCGCGGGCGCCTTCACGCCGGCGCGCACTGAGCTCGTCACGTTGCTGGCGGGGCAGATCGCCGTGTCGATCGACAACGCCAGGCTCTACGCGAACCTGGAAGAGCGCGTGGCCCAGCGGACCGAGCAGCTCGAGGCGCGCAACGTCTTCATCCGCGAGGTCTTCGGCCGCTACATGTCCGACGACGTCGTGGACACGCTGCTGGAGTCGCGGTCGGCGCTGCGGCTGGGCGGCGAGCGGCGGATCGCGACCCTGATGTTCACCGATCTGCGCGGCTTCACGGCGATGTGCGAGCGGCTGACGCCTGAGCGCACCGTGCGCACGCTGAACAACTACCTGTCGGTGATGACCGGCATCGTCCAGCGCCACGGCGGCACCATCAACAACATCATGGGCGACGCGCTGCTGGTGGTCTTCGGGGCGCCGCTGTGGCGAGACGACCACGTGGACCGCGCGGTGGTCTGCGCCATCGAGATGCAGCTCGCCATGGCCGAGGTCAACCAGAACAACGCCGCCGAAGGGTTGCCGGGCCTGACCATGGGCATCGGCATCCACACGGGCGAGGTGGTCGTCGGGAACATCGGCTCCGAGAAGCGAGCGAAATACAGCGTGATCGGCAGCCACGCGAACATCGCGTCGCGGGTCGAGACCACCGCGGCGGGCGGCGAGGTCTACATCTCGGAGGCGACGCGCGGGGCGTCGACCCTGGGCCTGCGGGTGGCCGGCGAGCGGATGATTCACCCCAAGGGGATCGAGCAGCCGCTGGCGGTCTTTCGCGTGATGGGCATCGAGGGGCGGGACGACCTTCGGCTGCCTGACGCGGCCGGCGAGCGGGAGGCGCTGCCGGCGGCGCGCGCCGTCACGGTGCGGAAGGTCAACGGCAAGGAGGTCTCCAAGCAGACCATCGAGGCCGAGCTCCTGGCCACCGGGCCGCGCTCGGTCGAGCTGAGGCTGCCTGTCGCGCTGCCGGCGGGCACGGACCTCGTGATGGAGTCGCCTGGCGGCCTCGTCTACGTGAAGGTCGCCACCGCGGGCGAGACCTCGGTCGCGATCGTCACCGGTGGCGACGTCACCGGCCTTTGACGGGCCGCGGGCGCCGTCGGCGTGGTCGGAGCAGGACGCCCGCGATGAGCTGGTGAGCGAGTGAACACCCGGACCCACAAGCACTGGCGTCGTTGCGCGCGGTGGCTGCTGCGCGCTCGCCGAGCGGCCACGTTCTTCGCGGGCTGGCCTGATTTCCGTCGCCCGCCGCCGGTGCGCGTGGAGCCTCCGGACCAGCCGTCGCCACGGCGAAGCTCCGAGCGCGCCGCCCTTCGCAGCGAGTATCCGCTGGTCAGCGGCGCAGACGCCCTGGGGCTGGCCACGGCGTGGGGACACCGCACGGTCGCCAAGGAGAGCCGGCCGGGTCGCGAAGACTACCCGCTGACGACGACGATCCCGAAGTACTGCGTGCTGATGGCGCTGACGGTGGACATCCCCGACGACGGCGCGACCTGGGCCTCGGTCGGCGAGCTGGACCGCGCGCTCGGCAAGTTGGGGCTACCCGCGATCAAAGCCGCCTGGGAGCGAGACCCCGACGCCACCTTCGCCGAGCTGCGGGTCTCGGGCCCAAACCCGATGTTCTTGCGCCGCTATGACACGGCCGCGGCCCTCGCCGCCGACGGCCTCGAGACGCCAGTGCCCGACGGCTGCTACGCGGTGGCCTACGACCGCCTCTTCTCGGGAGTGCACGGCGCGTCAGCGGAGCAGCGCCGCTTTTTCTCAGCCGCCATCGCAGTGTTCGAGCGAGACGGCGACCGCCTCCGCCCCACCGGCATCCAGCTTCGCCGCGCGGGCGGCGAGGCCGCCTGGTTCCCCGCCGACGGCTCCTGGGCGTGGCGGCTGGCGATGATGCACTTCAACAGCTGCGACTTTCTGGCTCACGAGCTGCTCGCCCACTTCTCGTGGACCCACGTCATCGCTGAGAAGTTCCTGCTCGCCACGGCGCGCAACCTCACGTGGCGTCACCCCCTGCGGCGTCTGCTCGCGCCGCACATGGCCAACACGCTGAACAACAACAACAACGCCACCCCGGTGCTCATCCGGCGCGGCGGCCTCTTCGACGCGGTGTTCGGCGCGGGCGAGCGGGGCAAGCTGGTGGGGCTGTCCCGCGGTGAGGCCGCGTGGAGCTTCGACAAGATGGTGCCCGCCCGGCACATCGAGGAGCGCGGGCTGACCGACCTGCCGCACTATCCCTACCGCGACGCGGCGCTGAAGCTGTGGGCGGTCGTCGAGGAGATGGTCACCGAGTACGTCGAGCACTGGTACGACTCCGACGAGCGGGTGCTGCGCGACGAAGAGACCCAGGCCTGGGCCGCCGAGCTGCGCACCTTCGCCGGGCCCACCGTCCCCGCGGTGCAAGGCCGCGCCTCGCTGATCGTGGTGCTCAGCGCCGCCATCTTCAACGTCCTGCAGCACGGCTTCGTCAACCTGTTGCAGTACGACGCCCTCGGCTACCCGCCGGTCTACCCGGTCAACGTCCGCGTCGACGTCCCCGACGACCCGGCGGCGGTCACCGAGCAGACCCTCATCGACGCGCTGCCGACGGTCTACGAGTCCCTGAGCACCATCCGCGCCACCTACGGCTTCTCCATCCAGTACGGCCGCATGGGCGCCCACATCACGCGCTTTCACCGCGGGAAGTCCGGCGCGATCATGCGCCGCTTCGTGGGCCGCCTCAACGAGCTCGCCCGCGCCGCCCCCGCCGCCTATCCCCCCGCGAACCCTGCGCGAATCGGGAACAGCGTCGACGCCTGAGCCTGGCCGGCCGGGTGGACTACGTCGGCCGGGCAATCACCACGGCAAACACTCAACCCCGCCGCCCTCTCTGCCCACGGGCCGACCTAAGTCCACGCCGCGACCACCCCCGGTGCCGGTGCCGGCGCACGCGTCCCGGGGGCGCGTGCGCCGGCCTCTGGGCGACTAGTGTCGGTGCCGCTTCGGGATGGGGGTCTGCCAAGCGGAGCCCACCGTGACCACGTTCGGCGTGCCGGTCTCGGTCCAGTCCTTGTTGTAGTCGAACGCCTCGCCCGTCGAGCGCCGCACCTGCCAGCGTCGCTTGCCCTCGTGGTCGTACTGCACCGCGAGGTCGGTCTTCCCGTCGCCGTTCGCGTCGAGGAGGTCGAAGGCCACCACGTTGGGCGTCGAGGTCTCGGTCCAGTCCTTGTTGTAGCCGAAGGCCTCGCCGGTCGAGCGCCGGGCCTGCCAGCGCCGCTTGCCCTTGTGGTCGTACACCAGGACCAGATCGGCCTTGCGGTCGCCGTCCATGTCGGCCAGCCCGACCACCTCTACGTTGGGCGTGCTCGTCTCGGTCCAGTCGCCGTTGAACTCGAAGGCTTCGCCGTTGGAGCGCCGGGCCTGCCAGCGCCGTTTGCCCTGATGGTCGTACACCAGCACGAGGTCCGCCTTGCCGTCACCGTTGACGTCCGCCAGCCCCACGGCGTCGACGTTGGGGGTCGAGGTCTCGGTCCAGTCGCCGTTGAACGCGAACGCGGTCCCGGTCGACAGGCGCGCCTGCCAGCGCCGCTTGCCCTGGTGGTCGTACTGCAAGACGAGGTCGGCCCTGCCGTCGCCGTCAACGTCCGCGAGGCCGACGGCCGTCACGTTCGGCGTCGACGTCTCGGTCCAGTCGCCGCTGGTGTCGAAGCGCTCGCCCGTCGACAGGCGCGCCTGCCAGCGCCGCTTGCCCTGGTGGTCGTACTGCAAGACGAGGTCGGCCTTGCCGTCGCCGTTGACGTCCGCCACGCCGACCGCGGTCACGTCAGGGGTTCGGGTGTCGGTCCAGTCCTTGTTGTAGTCGAAGGCCTCGCCGTTGGAGCGCCTCGCCTGCCAACGCCGCGTCCCCTGGTGGTCGTACTGGAGCACCAGGTCGGCCTTGCCGTCGCCGTCCACGTCGTGGCTGACGGGCGGCCGGCGGCGACCCATCGGCCCCGCGGGCGGCGGAGAGGGCGCAGCCTCGGCCTCGGGCGCCGCGGTGGGCTCAGGCTCGGCGGCCGCGGTCACGCACTCGCAGACGGACATCTTGCCCCGCACCGTGGTCCACCACTGGCCACGCCACTCCGAGGGCGGCGTGCACACCCGCGGGCACTTCTTCTTCGCGTCCCCATCGTTCCAGATGGCGCCTGCTTCGCGCGCCTCCTTGGTCACCTGGGGTGGGTCCGCGGCCAGCGCCGTCGTGGCCGCAATCGCTGCGAACGCGAGCGCTGTCACAGCGCCGACTAGGATCGATGTCGTCTTCCGCATGGGGGTTCTCCTTGCGCGGGTGGGGCGTGCGCGTGCCGGATTGCGGCCCAAAGACGGGACCGAGCGCCCGAAGGCACCCGAGCCGAGGGGCCCAGGACGCGTAAATTGTTGAGGGATTCCCTGGCAGTAAAGATGCCACCCCCGCCCACGTCAACCCCAACGAGTCCCGCCGACCCGCACCTGTACCCGCGCCCGCCAAGCCAAGACCCGCCCGATTGCCCGCTCCGTGCTCCTCCGTGTCTCCGTGTCTCCGTGGTAAACAACGCAACCCCGTCCGGCCCCCGCCCCCGCCCGCAAACACTCAACCCCGTCCCACTCTCGCCCCCGCCCCGCAAGCACTCCACCCCATCCGCCCCGACACCTCAGATTTCGATGCTGCGGCTGACGTTGTAGGGGTCCAGGTACGTGTAGGTCGCCTCGCCAGCGCTCGCCAACTGCACGTTCCGGCGCCGCAAGGTCTCCGACACCGTCGCGAGGCGCTGGCGATAGGTCTGGACGGCGTCCGCCGCCGCGGGCTCGACGTCGGGGTGAAAGGCCGGCGAGTCGCCCGTGCGAATGAGCGAGGTGTAGGTCGGCGCGCTCAGGACGCGGGCCATGTTGAGCTGGCCCAGGCTCTGGGCGCGCCCAGGCATGGTGCGCCAGAAGTCGATCTCGGCGATGGGGCGGCCGACGACGAGATCGAGGTTGGCCTGGGTCACCCGCAGCGAGGTCGGCGAGTAGAGCGGCCAGCCGTAGCGGTCGTACTGCCCGTTGTTGACCGCCGCGTGCTGCGCCGAAGCTCTGAAGAGGATCTCGGCCAAGGTCCGCCCAAGCTCGGCGCGCGTCGCGAACGCGGACGGAAAGCCGCTCAGCGCAGCCCCCTGCCGTGACGCCACCTCGGCGGCCCAGCCCTGAACCTCCCAATCCGCAGCCACCGCAGCGTCATCGGGGTACCAGACGTGCGCCAGCGCGTGGGTTAGCTGCCGCGTCGCCCCCACCAAGGCGGTCGCGTCCTCGCGGTACCAGCAGAAGGGCAGCACCTCGCGGTCGTCCAGCCCGCGCCGCGCCAAGTCCTCGTCCAGGGACATCCGCTTGAAGTCCCAATGTTCCCAGATGGCGCCTACCAGATTGAGGGCGCCGCGCGCGCCGACACCGATGGCGCGGTCGATGGGGCCGTCCTTGTTGAGCAGGCTGGTCCGCGCCAGCGCGTCGATGGCGAGGTTGTCGCGGAAGTGTGGCGCCAGCAGCTGGATAATCGGGTGGTCCGGGTGCAGGTGCCGATGCGCGCAGACGGCGATCAGCTCGATGACGAGGTGGGTGTCCAGCAGGTGGCTGACGGCCTCGTGGTAGGCGCCGTCCGCCATCTGGAAGTGGGACTTGGCGAGCGCCCAGTTGGCCGGCCCGCTGTGGGGCGTCACCGGCTGGTTGGCGCCGCTGTGATCGGCGGGCCACAGCCGGATCGCCAGCGGGCGCAAGGCCCCGTCCGGCCCGGCGAAGAAGAGGGCCGTCGGCGCGCTCCACGCCACGTGCACCGGGATGACCGCCTCGACCAGCCGCACCGCCGAGTAGTCGCACGCGAAGAGCCGCCCCTGGCTGTAGGCCTTGTGCACCGTCCAGCCCGGCGCCAGCGTGCTCAGCGTGTCGTCGGCCGCCCGGCACAGCGCGTCGTCGGGCAGGTCCGCGCAGCGCGTCAGCGTCATGGGGTTGCAGCCATTGATGCGCTGCTCGGCGAAGTCCAGGTCGCTGCGCCATCGCTCCGCGGCGAAGGCCGGCGGGCGGATGCTCTCGAACAGGCGCGCGTACTCGCGATACGACTCCATCTTCGCGCGGGGGTTGAGCAGCGCGCTCAGCGCCTGGTTCACCTTGGTCGCGGTCTGGTTCTGGATGAACTGACCCCACTTGCGCCACGAGAAGGTCTCCTCGGGCGGCAGGCCCGCGAGCTTCAGGGGCAGCGGGAAGCGCAGCCAGTCGCCGAAGCCCTCCCACATCGGCTCGGTCGGGGGGTGCCACTGGGTCAGCGCGTAGGCGTCGCGTCGCTGGCGGATGGTGGCCGCCCGCCCGCGCCGGCGGTCCGACGAGCAGTACTGCGGGATGCGGTAGCGGCTTGGGCGGGCGGGTCCGCGCCCGGTGGGGTCGCTCATGGCAGGCGCCCCCGGGGTGCCTCGGGCGAGCGGCCGAGCAGCCGGTACAGCGTCAAGCGCAGCTCCCCGACCATGCGCACCGCCCGGACCTGGGCCTCGGCCAACGAGCGCTCGTCGGACCAGGTCGCCGACCGGGGCGTCGCGATGACGCCGCCGCCGTTTCCTGGGTCGAAGAAGAGGCACTCGGTGGCTTGGGGCGGCAGGATCTCGGTCAACACCACCGTGCCCACGTCGTGCCAGGGGAAGTCGGCCTCGTCCCAGCCCACCGTCGCGTCGTACCAGGCGCCGGCGTCGTCGACCGAGGACGCACGGTCGCGGGGGGCGGGGCCCAGCTGGGTCTGCAGCCGCAGGCGTGCCTCGCCGGAGTTCAGGCGCGAGGCGAGCTCGGTGTGCAGGTAGTTCTTCGGCCGCGCCTCGGTGGGCAGGCGCTTCACGTTCCAGGGCGCGTCCTCGTCGGGCGGCGCGGGGAGACCTGACTCCACGGCGTCTCCGTCGGGGATGAGGCGCATCCGGCAGCGAAGGCCCACGGTCTCGTCGTCCGCGTTGGTGCCGACCCACAAGCGCACGAGGCGGGTGTGATAGTGCAGTGCAGCAAAGCTGGCGGGCGCGCGGCGCAGCATCGCGATGGAGGCCTCGCGGGCCGCGTAGCTCTTCTTGAGCCAGCGCGTGCGCAGCCAGCCGGGGGTCCAGCGCAGCGCCATGGCCTGGGCCGCGTTGGCGACATGGCCAAAAGCGCCAGTCGCCATCAGGAGATCCATGCGCTCCGTGGAGCTCGGCGAGGACAGGCTCAGGGCGCAGCCGCGGGCGTCCAGGGCGGCGTCGTCGGGCTGGGTCTCGTTGGAGAAACGGACGGTACACAGCAGGCGCTCGGGGCCGGCGGCGAAGAACGCGGTGCGGGGGAGGGCGGGCGTGTCGGCCAGCTCGAAGGTCCCGGTCGCGCCGACGCCGACGCGGTGGTAGGCGCGGGTCCGGCGGAAGAGGGTCGAGCCGAAGAGCGGCAGCCCCGAGCCGAGGTCGGTGGAGAGCCAGCCCGAGGGTCGCGGCTGACCGGCGAGATCGTTGACGCGCAGCGGGATGCGGGCGGCCGAGGCGTTGGTCAGGGCCAGGGCGGCGACGATGGTCGGCCAGGCCAGGGTCCACTGCTCGTAGTGCTCGGAGTCGAAGACGTACACAAAGGTGATGACGAAGGCGCCTTGCCAGACGGCGAACCAGCGGCAGAGGCCGCGCCAGGACCACTCGTGGGCTGAGCCGGCCGTGAACGCGCTGGTGGCGGCCATCACGGCCCAGAAGGGAGCGGTGCCGCGCAGGGTGGTCGCGACGAGGGGCTCCACGCCGGTCTCTCGATGGTCGGTGCGCAGCAGCATGGTGCTCAGCCACCCGGGCCAGACCGCGACGGCGACGGCGAGCAGGGCGAAGAACACCGTCTGCCAGAAGCACACCCGGTAGACCCAGCGCGGCTTGGTGTCGGCGGCGCCTCGGTAGAGTTCGTCGCCGGTCTCCCAGTCGGGGAAGAGCCAGACCAGCAGATTGGCGATGGCGATGACCACGGAGAGGGCGAGCACGACGGGGGTGGTGACGTGGAAGAAGAACTCGTCGGGGAAGACGATGTGGGTGCGGTCGAGGAGGCGGCAGGCGATGGAGACGCCGCCGCCGATGACGAAGAGGAGCGCGAAGTCGTGGCGCGAGCGGCGGTCGCGGCTGAGGATGGCCATGACGGTGAGGCCGAACAGGGCGAGGGCGAGGGGGCCGACGAGGCGGATGGAGTCCTCGGCGAGCTCGCGCTGGTCCGCGGGCGGGTAGTCGCGGCCGGGCAGCATCTCGTCGGTCAGCCAGCCGGCGCCGATCCAGGTCACGGCGAAGACGATCGCCAGGAGCGCGGCCTGGCACACCCACCAGAGGTCAAGGCTGCGGCGAACGAGGGCGATGAAGCGGCGGATCCAGCGGCGGTCGTAGAGGGTGAGCGTGTTGACCAAGCCGAGGAGCGCGTTGGGCAGGATGACGGAGACGCGCCAGGTGGTGAGGGCGAGGTCGGAGCTGAGGATCGCGACGGTCATGGCGAGCGCGGTGGCCCACTGGGCGACGAGGAAGGCTTGGCAGTAGCTGCGCCAAGTCTCGTCGCTCTGGGCGCCGATGGCGTGGTGGCTGATGAGGGCCATGGCGAAGTAGAGCGAGGCGGTGGCGTGGAGGACCTGCGTGCCGAACTCGCCCGAGAGGTCTGCCTGGCTGCCGAAGAGCTGGCTGACGACCCAGCCGGTGGAGCTGAGCAGGAGGACGCCGCAGACGGCGTAGTAGAAGGCTTGGATCGCCCAGATGCGGCCGAGCATGGGCGCCTCGTCGCTGGCGCTTGGGCGCACCGAGAGCGGGGTCGCTGAGGGCGCCGGCCGGATGAGGTAGGCGAGGTTTGCGATCGCGAATGCTGCGATGCAAACCTTGATCGGCAGCGGCGCGCCGAACCAGAGCGCGATGGCGAGACCGATGAGCCAGGAGGCGACGAAGGCGGTGCAGAGGGACTCGCGGAGCCAGGAAAACGCTGGCCGAAGCACCATCAGGGTCAGGGCGGCGAGGCCGAGGGCCAGGGGCGCGAAGAGCTGGGCCAGCTCGATGTCGAGGTCTGGGCGGTCCACCGGCAGCTTCTCGATGAGGGCCAGCGGCCGGAAGGCCAGCACGCCGCCCACGAAGAGCAGCAGCATGGCCTGGGCGAGCCACACCAAGCGCAGGAAGCGGCTCATCGGCGACTCCGCGGGGTCATCCGGCGGCGCCCCACGAGGCGTCCGACTTCTTCTGCTCGAGCCGGGCGGCCTCGACGCCCTCGGGGTAGAGCTCCGCGTCGTCGTTGAACTCGTCGACGTTGCGCTCGCCGTGGTTGGGCAGGCGCGGCCACACGCCTCGCCGCTTCAGCGCCCAGATCCGCGCGCGCTTCGCGATGTCCGACTTGGCGCGCATGTAGTTGAGGCTGTTGGGGTCGTCGATGCTCTTCGCCGGCAGGATGCCGAGGCCCGGCGGGTGGTGGCTCAAGGAGAACCACATGAACTGGTCGTCTTCCCAGCCCAAGGCGCGGTCGATGGTCACCGTGGCGAGGTCGTGCCAGGGAAACTGCGCGGCGTCCCAGGGCTTGTTCGAGTTGAAGATCTCGGGGTCTTCGCCCGCCTTCGCCTCCCGCGTCTGGACCTGGATGAGGTACTCGATGGGGCCGCGGGCGACGCGCTCGACCCACTCGCGCTTGAGGTAGTTGCGGTCGCGTGGTTCGGCGGGGTCGAGCTGCTGGCTGCCCTCGAAGCGACCGAAGCGGGCCTCGTCCAGGCCGCTGGGCTCGAGCGGCGCGCCGTGAGGCACCACGCGGTAGCAGGCGTAGCGCTGGACGCCGTCGGTCCCAACCCAGCTCAGCGGGCACTGACTCGTGTACTCCAGCGTGTGGTACGAGCCCGGCAGCCGCACCAAGCTGTCGCGCGCGGCCTCGCGGCCTGCGGGGTAGCGCTTGTACCACTCGGTGTAGCAGACCCCGCGCTTGTTGCGCCGCATGAAGACGAACTGCAGGAAGTTGCGCGCGGTCCAGAACAGCGACCGGCCGCTGTTGAGCTCGAGGTCGAGCGGGCTTGCCACGGGCGCGTCGGCGAACTTGAGGGAGAGCGAGCGCACCAGGACCATCCCGTCGTCCATGAAGCCGGCGGACGCGTGCCGCACCCGGGCGCCAAACTCCGCGCCGGGCGCGAAGAAGGGGTGGGGCGGGAAGCGCTGGTCCTCGACGACTCGAATCCGCCCGCGGCCGGAGACCCCGTTGTTGTGCGACATCTTCCGCCGCCGGATGAGCCCGAGGTAGATGGCGATGAACCAGCAAAAGAGGGTGGTCAGGAACCACAGCACGAGCTTGTCCCAAATCGCCTTCATCGGCTCGACACCGCCTGCATTTTCAGTTGTGCCGAGAGGCTACCCGCTCCTATCGGCGTTGACCACCGCACCCGCACGCGCGACCGGACG
>JAWKRR010000013.1:0-140127 GCA_041389525.1 Myxococcota bacterium
AGACGCACTCATCCATCGCGATGTCGGCGCAGATGCCGTCCCACTCGGTCGAGCAGCAGAAGCCGTCGAACGAACACACGCAGTTCTGCATCACCGGGTCGGAGCAGCCGGCCGCCCCGGTCTCTCCGCAGCAGTCGTTGCCTTCGCAGCACGCGATGGGCGCGCACTGGCCGACGTCGTCGCAGGCGTTGCCCGCGTCGCACTCGCCGCAGCTTCCGCCGCATCCGTCGTCGCCGCAGGCCTTGCCGTCGCAGAGCGGGACGCAGCAGGTGCCCTCGGCCAGGCAGGTCGAGCCGTCCGCGCAGGTGCCGCAGGTGCCGCCCTGACCGTCGGGGCCGCAGTCCTTGCCGTCGCAGTCCGGCGCGCACAGCTCAGGCTGGGGGTTCGGCTCGCCGCACATCGCCGGGAAGGTCCCCGAGGGGTCGGCGCCGGTCTGGCCGCAATCGTAGTAGGACTCGACGTCGTCCCACCCGCAGTTTCCGAACCCGCAGGGGATGCTGAGGATCTCGCCGTCCTCGACGTAGTAGACGGTCCCGTCGAGGCCGCAGCAGCCCGCGAAGCCATGGGCCTCGTCGCAGGTGGTCGGTGCCGGGTCGTCGACGCACGTGCCCTCGGGCAGGCAGGCCTGCTCGTCGCCACACTCGCCGCAGGAGCCGAAGCACCCGTCGTCGCCGCACGCCTTGTCGGTGCAGTCCGCGACGCAGTTGCACGCGTCCGCGCAGTCGTTGACGGCCTGCTCGGCGCAGGTCGCGTCCCACTCCGTGGAGCAGCAGAAGCTGTCCTGGGCGCAGACGCAGGCCTGGACCAGCGGCTCGCCGCAGCCCGGCGTCCCGGTCTCGCCGCAGCAGTCGTTGCCGGCGCAGCACGCGATGAACTGGCAGGTGCCGTCGCCGGTGCAGATGTCGTCGCCCGTGCACTCGCCGCAGACGCCGCCGCAGCCGTCCGCGCCGCAGTTCTTGCCGGCGCAGTCGGGGATGCACTCGCCGCAGCCGTCGGGCGCCGGCGTCGGGAAATCGGCCTCGCAGAAGGTGCAGATGTCTTCGCAGCAGTCGCCGAACCCGAAGCAGCCGTCGTCGCAGAAGCAGCCGCTGGGCGACTCGCCGCCGCAGCTACCCTCGCAGCTCGCCGTCACGCACGCGTCGCCACCGGCCGTGCAGTTCTCGCCGTCGCCGCACTCACCGCACGAGCCGCCGCAGCCGTCGCCGCCACAGATCTTGCCGTCGCAGTCGGGCACGCAGATGCCACACCCGAGGGGCGCCGGCTCGGGGTAGGTCGCCTCGCACTCGGTGCAGATGTCGTCGCAGCAGTCGCCGAAGGTGAAGCACTGCGAGTCGCAGTTGCACACCGTGTCACCGAGGAAGGCGCCGCAGAACTCGGCGCAGCTCGTGCCCGTGGGGATCTTGCATTGGCCCAGGGTCGTGCAGGCCTCGCCGTCGGCGCAGTCGCCGCAGCTTCCGCCACAGCCGTCGTCGCCGCACAGCTTGCCGTCGCAGGCCGGCACGCAGGGGTCGCAGGTGCCGCCGTCGTTGCAGGTCTCACCCACGCCGCAGTCGCCGCAGGAGCCGTCGCAACCGTCACTGCCGCAGGTCTTGCCGGTGCAGTCCGGGACGCACGCGCCGCAGCCGAGCGGCGCCGGCGTGGGCAGCTCGGCCTCGCAGAAGGTGCAGATGTCGTCGCAGCAGTCGCCGAACGCGAAGCAGCCGTCGTCGCAGAAGCAGCCGTTCGCGGCAGGCGTCCCGGTGGCGCACAGGCCCTCGCAGGAGGCGCCAAGGCACTGCCCTTCCTCGTCGCACTCCTCGCCGTCGCCGCAGTCGCCGCAGCTCCCGCCGCAGCCGTCATCACCGCAGGACTTGCCGTCGCACGCCGGCGTGCAGACCTCGCAGGCGAACGCGTCGTTGCAGATCTCGCCCGCGCCGCACTCGCCGCAGGAGGTGCCGCAGCCGTCGTCGCCGCAGGACTTGCCGTCGCACGAGGCCACGCAGTCGCCGCAGCCCGCGGGGGCGGGTGCTGGGAACTCGACCTGGCAGAAATCGCAGATGTCGTCGCAGCAGTCGCCGAACGCGAAGCACAGCTCATCGCAGCTGCAGGTGTCGCCGGTGGTCCCGCACGCGCCTTCGCAGGTGGCGGCGGGGCAGGGGCCGCAGTCGGCCTCGCAGTTCGCGCAGGTGTCGGTGCCGTCGCAGACCGCGTCGCCGCACGAGGCGGTGCAGCCGTCGATCGCGGTGTTGGTGCAGACGCCGTCGACGCCGCAGGCATCCGCGGTGCAGAGGTCGCCGTCCGAGCAGTCCTTCGCCGTGCCCGCGCACGCGCCCGCCGTGCAGATGTCACTCGTCGTGCAGAGGTCGCCGTCGTCGCACACCGCGCCGTCAGCAGCGGCCGCGGTCGCGCAGGCGCCGGTGGCCGGATCACAGGCCGAGATCTCGCACGCGCCCAGGCCGGTCTGATCGCAGGTCACGACGGTGGCCGGGTCGACGACGCACAGCCCGCCATCGCAGATCAGCGTGCCGTTGCAAGCGTCTCCGTCCTCGGCGTCCGCGCAGTCGGCGACCGTCGTGCAGGTGGGGCCGGCGTCGGCGTCGGTGTCCGCGTCGGCGTCGGGCCCGCCGTCAGCGTCGGCGTCGGGGACCACATCGGCGTCGGGGGCCACGTCCGTATCCGGGACCACGTCGGCGTCGGGAGCTACGTCCGTATCCGGGACCGCGTCCGCGTCCGTATCCGCCACCGCGTCCGCGTCGCCCACGGTCTCGACTTCGCCGCTCGAGTCGCCATCGACGTCGGCGAAGACGTCGGTGTCTTCCGCGACGTTGATGCCGTGCCCCTCTTTACAGCTGGCCAGCGCCAGAACGGTCATCGCCGCCAGAACTGAGATCCCGATGCGCTGCTTCATCACGCCGCCTCGCCATTCAATCCCCGCGGCGCGCTCCGCTCGAAAGCGGCCGCGTCGCAGGAAGTTTTTATCGACCGGCGGTGTTCCGCCGCGCCCCTCTCATGATGATCGCGCTTTGGCCCGGGGGGGCACAGCGCGACCACGGCACGACCGCATCCACGGCCAGCCTGCGCCAGAGTAAAGCGCTACACCGTACAGAGTGCAACTCCGCCCATGTGCGCGGGCGACCTGCGACTCGACGCGGCCTGCGCGGGCTGCGTGTTTCTGCATATCTCGACGGGCCCGGCCGGGTATCCGCCCCGCGATAACGCGAGTTGGTCCAAATGGCCGGCTTCGACTAGCCTCCGACGCCATGCATCGCCCACGTACAGTCTTCGCCGTCCTCGTGCTCGTCGTGATGAGCGTACTTTGCGGCACCGTCGTGACCGTGTTGGCGGTGTTCGATCGCAAGGCGCGGCTGTGGTGGCCGATCGCCAAGCTGTGGGCCTGGTCGGTGATTCGTAGCTGCGGCGCGCAACGCATCGAGGTGCGCGGAGCCGAGCGCCTCGCCACCGGTGACGGCGCCATCGTGATGAGCAACCACGAGAGCTACATGGACCCGCCGGCGCTGATGTGGGCGTCGCCCGTGCCGCTCCGCTTTCTGGCCAAGCACACCCTGTTCTGGTTTCCGATCTTCGGTTGGGCGATGGCGGCCATGGGCATGGTGCCGGTCAACCGCGGGCGGCAGGACAAGGCCTTCGCCAGCATCGACCGCGCGGCCACGAAGATCCGTGGCGGCAAGGTCGTGCTGGTCTTCCCGGAGGGGCGCCGGGCGGACTTCGCGCAGACAGAGCTGCTGCCCTTCAAGAAGGGCGCCTTCGTCATGGCTGCGCGCGCCCACGTGCCCATCATCCCGGTCGGGGTGGCCGGCTCGCGCCACATCCTCCCGAAGGGCTGGAGCTGGGTCTACAACCACGACATCGCGATGGTCCTGGGCGAGCCCATCGACACCAGCGGCTACGACGTCGAGTCCAAAGACGCGCTGATGGCGCTAGTTCGCCAGCGCATCGAGGGGCTGCGCGTCGAGGCGCAGGCCGTCTTGGACGAGCTTCAGCCGCGAAGCTGAGCCGCGATCTGGGGCGCGTGGACGAGCCCGCGGCCCGCGTCGCCGAGCGCCTCGAAATCGCCCAAATCCATAGGCAACATCGAGTGAATCGGAAGATCCCTCGCGTGGGCCGCCAGCGCGGTGTCGACCGACGGGTCCGGAGGCCCCGAGAGCACGAGGCCCAGCGTCTGCAGGCCTTGGCGCCGCAGCTCGGCCAGCGTCAGCAGCGTGTGGTTGATGGTGCCCAGGCGCGTCGCGCCCACCACCAGCACAGGCAGCGCCAGCGCCCGGATGAGGTCCGGCAGCAGCAGCGTCGCGGAGATCGGCACCAGCAGACCGCCAGCGCCCTCGACCACCACCGGTCCCGCCAGCCCGTCGGCGATGGCGAGCAGCGGCTCGAGGCGCAGCTCCTGGCCCTCCAGCGCGGCCGCGTGGTGGGGCGACGCCGGGGCGCGCAGGCGCACACCGCGCTCGATCAGCCGCTCGGGCCCGAGGCGGGCGAGCCGTCGCACCGTCTCCGTGTCGTCGTCGTCGAGGGCGCCGGTCTGCACGGGCTTCCAGTAGCGCAGGCCCGCCTCACCCGCGGCCATCAGCGCGGCGCAGACCAAGGTCTTGCCGACCCCGGTGTCCGTCCCCACGACGAAGATCCCCCTCACGGAGCACCCGCCGCGAGCTCGCCGATGATGCGCGCGGCCAAGCGGTCGATGGTCGCGGCGTCCAGGCTGGCCCGCACGCTCAGGCGCAGCCGCGCGGTCCCCTCGGGCACGGTGGGCGGCCGGACGGCGCGGACGTCGAAGCCGTCTCTGGCCAGGGCGTCGGCCACGGAGACCGCGCGGGCGGTGCTCTGAGCCATGACCGGCACGATATGATCATTCGCCAGCCCGAGATCCAGCCCGGCCCCTCGGAGGCTACGTCGCAGCCGCTCGGCCATCGCGTGGACCCGGGCGACGCGGTCTGCGCTGCGGCCGAGCAGCTCGAGCGCTGCGTCCAACCCGGCCGCCACGGGTGTCGGCGGGGCGGTCGTGTAGATGAACCCTCGGCAGTGATTGACGAGGTGGGCGACAAGCTCGGCGTCGCCTGCCACCCAGGCGCCGCCGACGCCCAGGGCCTTGCCGCCGGTGTGCAGGGTGAAGGCGACCCGCTCTGAGAGCCCGGCGGCCTCGACCAGCCCGGACCCGCGGCCGCCGAAGAGGCCGGTCGCGTGGGCCTCGTCGACCATGACCAGGGCGTCGTGGCGCTCGGCGAGGTCGCAGATGGCGGCCAGCGGGGCCCGGTCCCCATCCATTGAATAGAGGCTCTCGATGACGATGAGCCGGCGGCCGCCCGAAGTGGCGCCCAGGGCGGACTCGAGGGCCGAGAGGTCGCCGTGTGGGAAGATCGACTTGCGGGCGCCGGAGAGCCGGATGCCGTCGATGATGCTGGCGTGGTTCGCGGCGTCGGAGAACACCGCGTCGTCGGGCCCGACCAGCGCCGGGATGACGGTGGCGTTGGCCTGGTAGCCCGAGGGGAAGAGCAGGGCGGCCTCGCGGCCACTGAACGCCGCGAGCCTTGATTCCACGGACGCCAGGAGCGCGCTGTGGCCTCGCAGCAGGCGGCTTGCGCCCGAGCCCACGCCGAGCTCCGAGACCGCAGCGGCCACGCGGGCGACCAGCCAGGGTTCGTGGGCGAAGTCGAGGACGTCGTTCGAGGTCAGGTCCACGCCGCCGGGCAAGACCAGGGTGCGCAGCAGGCCCGCGTCGCGGCGGGCGTCGAGGCCGGCTTGGAGGCTGGCGCGCAGGCGCTCGCGGGGGCTAGGCACGAGCGCTCGGGGCGTCGGCGGTGGCCGAGAGGATCTCGGGCTGGCGACGCTCGGGCGGCGCGGGGGCTGCCTTGGCCGGGCGGAGCGCCGCGCTCACGCCGTGACGAGGCCGAGGTCGCTGAGCAGCCGGCTGTCCTCGTCCACGCTCGGGTTCGGGGTCGTGAGCAGCTTGTCGCCGAAAAAGATCGAGTTGGCGCCTGCCAAAAAGCAGAGGGCCTGTGCCTCGCGGCTGAGCCCCTCGCGGCCTGCGGACAGGCGCACGCGGGACTTGGGCATCAGCAGGCGGGCGACGGCGACCGCGCGGACCACGTCGAAGGGGTCGACGTCGCCGCCCTCGGCCAGGGGCGTGCCGGCCACGCGCACCAAGGTGTTGATGGGCACCGACTCGGGGTGGGGCGAGAGGTTCGCCAGGGTCCGCAGCATCTCGCCGCGGTCGCCCGTGGACTCGCCGAGGCCCAGGATGCCGCCCGAGCAGACCGAGACGCCGGCGCGGGCGACGCGGCTCAGGGTCTGCAGGCGATCCTCGTAGGTGCGGGTCGTGATGACCTCGGCGTAGTGCTCGGCCGAGGTGTCGAGGTTGTGGTTGTAGGCGGACAGGCCCGCGTCGGCCAGGGCCTGGGCCTGCTCGTCGCTGAGCATGCCGAGGGTCACGCAGGCCTCCATGCCTAGCTCGCGGACGCCGCGGATCATCGAGAGGACGTCGTCGAAGGCGGGGCCGCGCTTGGCGCTGCGCCAGGCCGCACCCATGCAAAACCGCGAGGCGCCAGCGTCTTTCGCGATGCGGGCGGCCGCCAGCACGTCGGGGACGGCCATGAGCGGCGTGGACTCGACGGCGGCGGCGTGGTGAGCGGATTGCGGGCAGTAGCCGCAGTCTTCGGGGCAGCCGCCGGTCTTCACCGAGAGCAGGGTGCAGCGCTGAATCGCCCGCGGATCGTGGTGCTGGCGGTGGACGCGCTGGGCCTCGAAGACCAGCTCGAGCAGCGGGCGCTCGTAGAGGGCGGCGACCTCGTCACGCGACCAGTCGTGGCGGAGCGCGTCGCTGGCCGTTGGGGGCTTTGGGGAGTGCGCTGCTTCGCTATGCGCGGCCATAGGTCCTCGCGTCCAGGGGCAGACGGGCCAGGGTGTCGATGCCCGGGGTGAGGCCGAGGCTCTTGGCCAGGGCGCGCAGGTCGTCGGGCAGGGGCGCCTCGAAGGTCTCGTCGTGGGCGTGGCGCGCCGCCATGGTGATCCGCCAGGAGTGCAGGGCGTGGCGCTCGAAGCGCGTGCACGGCGGGTCCTTGTGAAGCTGCTCGCCGAAGAGGGGGTGGCCGATGGCGGCGAGGTGCAGGCGCACTTGGTGGGTGCGGCCGGTGTGGATCCGCGCGACGACCAGGCTGGCCTCGTCGGTGGCCAGCACCGGCGTGACCGTGGTCAGCGACTCCTTGCCGTCCTCGACGACGGCGGCCATCGAGCGGCCGTCGGGGCGGGTCACGCGGCCCAGGGGCAGGTCGATCTCTCGCGCGTCGCCTTCCAGCCGGCCGTGGCAGATGGCCACGTACAGCTTCACTCCAGAAGACAGCGCCTCAGCGAAGCGCGAGACCAGGGGCTTGCGGATCGAGAAGAGGTTCAGCCCACTGGTGCCGGCGTCGAGCTGGTGGACGGCCCAGAGCTTGCGGCGGCCCAGGGTCTCGACCAGCAGCGACTGCAGGCAATCGGGGTCTTCCAGGGTGCGGCCGGTCGATGGCAAGCCCGCGGGCTTATTGGCGACCAGCAGGCCGCCGCCCGCGAACATGACCAGCTTGCCGTCGGCCTGGATTCGTTTGGACTCGGGGGACTCGTCGGATTTGCGGCTCATCGGGTCAACCGCGCGGCCAGGGCCTTGAGGCAGGCCTGAGCGGGAGGGGACAGCCAGGTGTCCAGGAAGGGCTCCATGAACTCGGCGTCCGCTGCGGCCGCGCGCTCGCGGAGATCCTCGGAGTGGAAGTTCCGCGTCTCGATGGCGCCGGTGCCGGGTTTGGCGGCCAGCTTCTTGGCGAGGGCGAGGGCCTCGGCGCGGGCGTCGTCGACGACGTAGTCCGCGTAGCCGACGCGCGCGGCCTCGTCGACGCCGATGTACTCGCCGGTGAGCGAGAGGCGGCGCGAGACCTGGGGCGAGGTGCGCTCGGCAAGCAGCACGCGGGTGCCGGCGGGGACGGCGATGCCGAGGTCGACCTCCGAGAGGCCGAGCTTCAGCGAGCCGCGCTGCACGACGCGCAGGTCGAAGGCCAGGCTGAGGATGAAGCCGCCGGCGATGGCCGAGCCGTGGATCGCGACGATGGTGGGGCAGGGCAGGACCAGCAGGCGGTCGACGATGGTCAGAAACCCGCTGAAAAACGAGCTGAGGGCTGGTCGATCGTAGGTCGCGATGGTGGGGACGTCGAAGCCGCCCGAGAAGAGCTTGCCGGCGCCGCCGTCGAGGACCAGGGCGCGGGGAGGGCGCGCGTGGAGGTCAGCCACGGCGTCGCGCAGCTCGGCCAGGAGCTCCGGCGTCAGCGGGTTGCCGGAGCCGGAGGCGAGGCTGAGCCGGACCACCCCGTCATGTTCTTCGCGAGTCAGGTTGGCCATCGGGTCACTCCGCCGGGGTCGCGCGGGCGAGACCGGATTGCAGGAAGTCGGACGCGCTTACTACCTCGACCTTGCCGTAGCGGGACAGCACTTCGATGAGGTCGCGGTTGCCGACGGCCACCAGGGTCATGCGTTCCGGGGTCAACACCGACAGCGCCTGGTGCACGTCAGCGGGCGTGGGCGCGGCGACGCGGTCGGTGTAGGTCGCCAGCCACTCGACGTCGACGCCGTCGACGGCCAGGTACAGGTACTGCTGCAGCGTGTTGGAGATGGTCTCGAACTTGAACGGGAAGCTGTTGTTGATCTTGCCCTTGAAGGCGTCGATCTCGGCCTGGGGCAGGGGCTCCTTGGTGACCGCGGCAAGTTCGCCGAGGCTCAAATCGATAGCTTTCGCCACGTCTTTTGGCGCCACGTAGGTCGAGACCTGCATCGAGCCCGAGTCGTAGCCGCCGTAGTCGACGTTGAAGCGGGCGCCGTAGGTCAGGCCCTCGCGGACGCGCAGGACGCTGTTGAGGCGCGCGGTGAAGTCGCCGCCGAGGATCTGCGTGCCGAGGCGGAAGGCGCCCCAGCTCGGCGAGAGCAGGGTGATCGGGTTTTCCTGGCCGAGCCGCCACTGGACCTGGTTGAGGGAGGGGTCGTCGCGGTCGACCAGGATGACCCGGCGCGGGCCGGTCTTCTCGCCCACCGCCGCGCTGGGGTTGGCGAAGGGGTTCACCAGGCTCTTGCCCGCCTTGGTCAGGCGCGCGCAGCGCCCGGGTAGCTCGCCCGCCTCGCAGACGCCCTTGCCCCAGTCGGCGCCGCCCAGATGCTTCTGAATCCACGCCCGCATCGCCGCGACGTCGAAGTCACCGGCGACCGCGAACACGGCGTGCTGCGGGATGACGACGCGGTCGCGGAAGTCGACCAGATCGTCGCGGGTCAGGGTGGGCAGGCTGCTCAGGGTGCCCGAGCCCATGCGGCCGCGGGCGCCGTCGCCGTAGATGGCGGCCGCGAAGGCCGCGTCGGCGAGGTCGTCGTGGTTGTCGATGAGGCGCTTGATGCCCGCGAGGGTCAGCGCCTTCGTCTTGGCGAGGCTCTCGTCGGGGAAGGACGCGTTGAAGAGCACGTCGGCGAAGAGCGCCAGCAGCTTGTCGCGGTGGGTCGGGTCCAGGGTCACCGCGGTGCCCTCGAGCGAGAAGTTGTCCAGGCCCGCGCCGGCGTGCAGCGTGGCGCCCATGTCCTCGACGGCCCGCGCGATGGCCTCCTCGTTCAGTGACGGCGTGCCGTTGGTCAGCATGCGCGCGGTGAGCTGGGCTAGGCCCTCCTTGCCCGCCGGGTCCGACGCGCTGCCCGCGCGCGCGACGAAGTGGCACTCGAAGAAGGGGTTGCTGCGCTGCGGCAAGAGCAGCACTTCCAGGCCGTTGTCGAGGGTGTACCGCTCGACGGGGGGGAGGTTCGAGCGAGCGGACGCCGTCTGGGACTGGGTCATCGTGAGCACCCCCATCAAAATCACAGATGCTGCCACGCGGATCGTCAATGCGTTTGCTGCCTTCATCGGCCGCCCCCGCGCACGCTGCCGGTGGGCCGCGCGCGTACCGGCGACGGGCTGGGCGCCCGGCCGACCACCTGGGTGTCCCACGCCAGCGCAAAGGCCCGCGTGCTCAGCGCCTCGGGCCCGTCGGCCAGGGCGTCGCCGCCGGAGGCCAACCGCGACGCGAGCACCTGCTGCCGCAGCGTCTCGCCGGCCCCGCCGAGGCCGTCCTCGTCGAGGAGCCACGCCATCACCGCGCCCCAGCCCAGCCGCAGCCCAGCAAGCGCCGGGTCCGTGTCCGCCCCGAGGTCCAGCATCTTCGCCGCGCCGCCCTTTCGGTCGCGCAGCATCGTGACCACCAGCGAGTGCAGGTAGCGCAGCGGCCCGCGCTCCGCCGAGAACGCCGCTCGCTCGAGCGCCGTCAGCCGCTTTCGCAGCTCCACCCCGGTCTTCTTGTGGGCCGCCGTCGCCGTCGCCAGCTCGGCCCGGCCAGCCTTCAGGCGCTCAGCCCGCTTCTTGGTGCCCTTCTCATTGGTGTCCAGGTACTCGCGGATCGCCTTCTTCCCGGCCGCGTCGGCCTCCGCGAGGTGCTTTTTGGCCCGCTCGCCCAAGAGCGTAATCGCCCGCCCCTCCTCGTTGAGCTGCGCCTCCTGCGCGGCCAGCTCGTGGCCGGACACCACCCACTCCGCCGCGTCCTTCGCCAGCGTCGTAAGCTGCGCCGGCGCCGCGGGCGTCTCTGCACCCATCTGCTCGACCAGCGCCACGAAGCGCCCCGGGTCGACCACGGTGGTCCAGGTCCGGTTGTCCGCCCGCATCACCTCGCGCGCCACCCGCTGCACGTCGGCGACGCTGACCTTCCCGTACGTCTCGAGGCGGTCCAGCAGCAGCAGCGGGTCGTCGGTGGTGCGCAGCGACCAGCCGATCAGGTCCGCCTTCGACTGATTCGACAGGTTCTGCCTGACGATATCGCTGCGCAGCCCGGCGACCGCGCGCGCCAGCTCGGCCTTGTCCACCCCGTTCTCGACGATGTCGGCCACCGCCGCGTCCACCGCCTGCTCGAGCGCGTACGTCGTCATGCCCGGCTCGAGGTTGGCCCCCCACATATAGAGGTAGGGGTGGCGAATCGGGTACAGCGAGCCGTAAATCCGTCCGAGCTTCGGCGGCGACGAGTAGACCAGCGCCTGCTGAAGCCGCGACGACTTGCCGCCCACCAGCACCCGGTCCAGCACCTCGAGCACGGCGTAGTCGGGATCGCGCACGGCCGGCGCGCGGTAGCCCCACATCACCACCTGCGGGTCGACGGGCTTGGTCACGCGGTCGCGCAGCTCGGCGGTCTGCGCGGGCTCGGCCGGGAAGTCCTCGGGCGGGATCGGCCGCGACTTCAAGCCCCCGTAATACTTCTTGATCCACTCCAGGGTCTGAGCCGGGTCGTGGTCGCCCGACACCAGGATGAACGCGTTGTTCGGGGCGTAGTAGACGTCGTGATAGGCCTGCGCCTCAGCGACCGTCACGGCGTTCAGGTCGCTCATCCAGCCGATGGTCCCCCAGTGGTACGGGAACTTCGTGAAGGCGCGTGACTGCAGCAGCTCCTGAGCCAGCCCCTCCGGGCGATTCTCTGTGCGCAGCAGCCGCTCCGACTTCACCACCTCGCGCTCGGGCTCCAGGTTGAGGAAGTCGATCTTCATGTGCTCGAGCCGGTCGGCCTCCATGCCGATCACCTTCTCGAGGTGCTGACTCGGCATGTTCTCCCAGTAGACCGTCTCGTCCAACCACGTGAACGCGTTCAGCTTTCCGCCCAGCGCGTACACGTCCTCGAAGAAGGACGCGTGGGCCTCGGTCCCGCGGAACATCATGTGCTCGAAGAAGTGGCTGAGGCCTGTGATGCCGTGGGATTCGCCCGGTTTCGCCTCGTGCTCGTTGACCGAGCCGACCTTGAACCACACCTGAAAGCTGACCAGCGGCGAGCCGTGGTCCTCCAGCATGTAGACGCGCAGGCCGTTATCGAGCGTGGCCTCAATGATCTCGGGGCGGACGCGGGGCGGTGGCGACATGGTCGACTCCGACGTGGTCTGGGTGGCGGGGCGGGTCGTGGCGCAGGCGGCGAGAGCCACCGTCAGCGCGACCGCGATGAGCGAGCGCGTCAGCATCATCAGTTCTCTTCCTTCCGGCTGCCCCAGGGTGAGCCCGAGCCGTCGCCGTCCAGGTCAAAGTCGCCGAAGCCGTCAGGCATTTCCGAGTCGGCCGGCGGGCCGGGAATCGCGTAGGCGCCGGTCACCCAGCGGCCGAGGTCCACTTGCTTGCATCGCTTGGAGCAGAAGGGACGATACGGATTCGGCGAGATATCGGGCGCTTCGGCCGAGCAGATGGGGCACTTCATGGCGGCGGAGTCTCGCGGCCGCGCGCCGGGAGTGTCAAGGCAGCGATGCGTGCCGGCGCAGCATCCGCGCCACGGCCCCCGCGTCCCGGCCCGGCGCGCGGCTGCGGGGGAACAACGCGGGCGGGCCGGTCTGTTGCTGCTTGGCCGGGTCTGATGTTGAACGTATGGTGCGCCGGCTGGTTCGCCCCGCCCGCTCGGAGAGTCGATGGTCGCCGCCCTGCTGACAGCCCTGTTCACCGTCCTCCTGCTGGGCGGGCTCATCTTCTTCCACGAGCTGGGCCACTACATCTTCGCGCGCTGGATGGGCGTCCACGTCGTCACCTTCTCGATCGGTTTCGGCCCGACGCTGTTCAAGATCCGCGGCAAGCAGAAGGGCGAGCTGGAGCCGACCGAGTACGTCATCGGCATCCTCCCCCTCGGCGGCTTCGTGCGCATGCTGGGCGCCGACCCGAGCGAGCCGGTGCCGGACTCCTGGCGCGAGGCGAGCTTTCAGTCGAAGGCCGTCTGGAAGCGCTTCCTCATCGTGGCCGCCGGGCCGGCCTTCAACCTGATCCTGCCTTATTTCATCTACCTGATCGCCGGCTTCCTGACCGCGCAGCAGGTCCCCTCGTGGGTCGGCACGGTCGACGTGACCGGCGCCGCGGCGGCCGCTGGGCTCGAGCCGGGCGACCGCATCGTGGCCATCGACGACACCAAGGTCGACTACTGGTGGCAGCTCGAGCAGCTCATCTCGGATGCGCCGGCGGAGAAGCTGGCGTTCACGGTCGAGCGCCCGGGCGTCGCCGAGCCCCTGAAGCTCGAGGTCATCCCCGAGGGCCGCCAGCGCGAGCTGCTGCCGGGGCTGGCTTTCGGCGACGAGCGCGGCCGGGTCGGCGTGATGCCGGCCTACGCGCGGCCCTTCGTCATCGTCGCCGAGGGCTCGCCCGCGTGGCAGGCCGGGCTCCGCAACGGCGACCTCGTGACCGCGGTGGACGGCAAGCCCGTCGAGCGTTTCGACCAGATGGCAGCTGAGCTTTCGAAGGATCCGGCCACCCCGGTTCGCGTCGCCTGGATGCGCCCACACTGGGACGTCTCCGTCGGCGTCGCCGAGGGCTTCGTCCGCCGGGAGACCTTCGACGCCACCGTCGCTCCCAACCCCGGGCCGACCGCGGTCCCCAACCGCGGCCTCGGCACCAACGCCTGCGCCGTCGCCAAGGTCCAGGAGCGCACGCCCGCGGCCACGCTCGGCTTGGAGCCCGGCGACCAGCTCTGGAGCGTCGACGGCAAGCGCTGCGACCGCTGGCCCTTCCTGATGCAGCAGCTCGCCGCCACGCCGGACCAAGAGCACACGCTGGTCTTCAGCCGCGGCGCCGAGATGCGCACCCTGACCCACTCCGGCTGGCTGGCGGAGCTCACGGTCAAAGGCGAGCGGAGCGACCGCGTCGTGCGCACCTTCGGCATCTCGGTCGACGAGTTCGGCCTCGACGGGCCCGACCTCATCCCCAACGATGCCCGCTTCGCCTTCGCGTTCACCCACTCGATCCGCAAGACCAACGAGGCGATGAGCGCGGTCCTGGCCGCCATCGTCGGCCTCATCCGCGGCAAGGTCCCGACAACCGAGCTGAGCGGCCCCATCGGCATCGCCCAGCTCGTCTCCCGCACCACCGAAGAGGGCGCCGGCTACTTCTTCTTCTTGATGGTGTGGCTGTCCATCAACCTGGGCCTCATCAACCTGCTGCCCATCCCCATCTTGGACGGCGGGCAGATCCTGTTTCTGGGCATCGAGGCGGTGCGGCGTCGCCCGGTGTCGCTGCAGACGCGCCAGATCGCGACCTACATCGGGCTGGCGATCATCATCCTGCTCTTCGTCATCGGGATGAAGAACGACATCCAGCGGCCCCTCGGGTGAGCGACCGTCGCGCCCGGCTCTTCGCCCGCGCTGAACCGGCGCTGAGCGATGGTCCCCTGGTGCTCGGCGTCGAGAGCGCCGGGCTGCACCTCGGGCTGGCGCTCTGCCAGCTTGGCGGCGCTGCGGGCTCGGCGGCGACAGAGTTTTCGCTGCTCGAGGAGGTCCACAGCCACCTGGGCCGCCGGCACGCCGAGTCCTTCCTCGACCTGCTGGACGCGATGCTCTCGCGCCAGGAGATCGAGCCGACCCAGCTCGCCCTGGTCGCCTGCGGTCGCGGGCCCGGCAGCTTCACCGGCGTCCGCGTGGGGCTGGCCAGCGCCGCCGGCCTCGCCCTCGGGATCGGCTGCCCTCTGTGGCCAGTCGACAGCCTCGCGGCCCTCGCCCGCAACGCCGCCGGGCAGGGCACCGTCGCGATTCCCACGGTGGATGCTCGCAAATCGGAGGTCTACGCCGCGGCGTACCGCGTGCCGCTGGACGGCCCGCCCATCGAGATAGCGCCAGCCCGCGTCGGGCCCGCCGACCGCGTGGTGGCCGAGCTGCGTGAGCTGGCCGGCGACTCGGCCGCGCTGGTCTTCGGCTCCGGAGCTCAGCTCTACGGCTGCGCGTCTGCCGTCCCGCCCGCCTGGCACCTGCCGCGCGCGTCGGAGCTGGCCTGGCTCGCCGCCCAGGCCTTCGACGCGGCCGGCCGCGACCCGGCCCGGGCGCCCGCCCTCGACCCGGCCTACGTCCGCCCCAGCGACGCCGAGCTCGGCGCCTGACCTCGCCGGCGGCTGCCCGAAAAACGCCCGCCCGAGGAGCCCTCCAGCCCGAGTGCGAACCGCCGCCAACGCGTCGTTGACAGCGCTAACCACGCTCGTTAGGGTCGCCTGACCTCCGGGTCAACGGCATCTCGACACGACCGCGCGGGCAGCCCCCACGGCAGGCTTGGCGACGGTCAGAAGGCGTGCTCCGACCCGGGGCGCGGATGGTGAGGCGATGGCCTACAAGCACACGAAGTACATCTTCGTCACGGGCGGCGTGACGTCTTCTCTGGGCAAGGGCCTGACGGCTGCGGCCCTCGGCGCGCTGCTCGAGGCGCGCGGCCTCAACGTGACCATCGTCAAGATGGACCCGTACATCAACGTCGATCCGGGGACGATGAACCCGTTCCAGCACGGCGAGGTCTTCGTCACCGACGACGGGGCCGAGACCGACCTGGACCTGGGCCACTACGAGCGCTTCGTGTCGATCACGACCAACCGCCGCAACAACTTCACGGCCGGCCAGGTCTACGAGTCGGTCATCAACAAGGAGCGGCGCGGCGAGTACCTCGGCGGCACGGTGCAGGTCATCCCGCACATCACCAACGAGATCAAAGACCGCGCGCTGGCTGCGTCCGAGGGGCGTGACGTCGCGATCATCGAGGTCGGCGGGACCGTCGGCGACATCGAGTCGCTGCCCTTCGTCGAGGCCGCGCGCCAGCTTCGCTTCGACGTCGGCCACGAGAACGCCATCTTCGTGCACCTGACCCTGGTGCCGTACATCGCGGCGGCCGGTGAGCTGAAGACCAAGCCCACGCAGCACTCGGTGAAGGCGCTGCTCGAGACGGGCGTGCAGCCGGACATCATCGTCTGCCGCACCGACCGGCCCCTGTCGACCGAGATCAAGCGGAAGATCAGCCTCTTCTGCAACGTGCCGCCGAAGCGCGTCATCACGGCGCAGGACCAGGCGTCGATCTACGCGCTGCCCATCGCGCTGCACGACGAGGGGCTGGACGACCAGGTGGTCGAGGCGCTGAGCATCTGGTGTCGCGCGCCCAATCTGGGGCCTTGGGAAGAGGTGGTCCAGAGCACGACGCGGCCGTCCGAAGAGGTCGAGATCCTCATCGCCGGCAAGTACGTCGAGCTGGTCGAGAGCTACAAGTCGCTCAACGAGGCGCTCAAGCACGGCGGGCTGAAGAACCGCTGCCGGGTCAACATCCAGTACCTCGACTCCGAGCTGCTGGAGTCCGGCGACGCGAAGGCGAAGGCGGCGCTCGAGAGCGCGGACGCGATCCTGGTCCCCGGCGGCTTCGGCCAGCGCGGCATCGAAGGGAAGATCGAGGCGGTCCGCTTCGCCCGCGAGACCAAGGTGCCGTTCTTCGGGATCTGCCTGGGCATGCAGTGCGCCGTCATCGAATTCGCCAGGAATGTGCTGGGGTTGGCGGACGCCGCGTCGGAGGAGTTCGACAAGGACTCCAAGGATCTGGTCATCCACTTGATGGAGGCCCAGAAGGTCGTCATCAACAAGGGCGGCACGATGCGGCTCGGGGCGTACGAGGCGCGGCTGACCCCCGGCAGCTGGGTGCACGAGGCGTACGGCGAGAAGGTCATCAGCGAGCGGCACCGCCATCGGTACGAGTTCAACAACGCCTACCGCGATCGTCTGTACGAGGGCGGCCTGAAGGCGACGGGCGTGAACACCGAGCTCGATCTCGTCGAGGTGGTCGAGGCCGCGGAGCACCCCTGGTTCGTCGGCGTTCAGTTCCACCCGGAATACAAGTCGCGCCCGCTCAAGCCGCACCCGTTGTTTGTTGGGTTTGTGGGCGCAGCGCTTGCGCATAAGCGGGCCCGCACGCAGTCGGACGCGCCAGCCGAGCCCGCCCTGCAGGCCTGAGCGACCCGGCGGGGGCCGCTTCGGTGAACGCTTGTGCAGTGCGATATTTTGATCGCGGATGCCCGGGCCCGTAGCTTCCTCGCCGTGTCAGCAAATCTCTCCCCAGCAGAGCGCTTTCGTGCGCGCGATCGCATCGTCGGCCGGCGAGCCGACGGCGATCCCGTCATCCGTCTGGAGATGTACGGGATCATCGTGCTCGCGTTCAGCGCCACGTTGCTGCTCGCGCTCTTCACGTTCGATCCCGCGGACGTCGGCGCCATCGGCGGCACGCGCGCGCAGCCGGCCGAGAACATCATCGGCCCGATCGGCGCGCACGTAGCCGACCTCTTCCTGTCGGCCCTGGGCATCGGCGCCTTCGCGTTCGCCGTACTCTTCGGCTGGCTGGGCCTGTCGTACTTGATCGGCCGCCGCTTCCACATCACGCGCACCGACGTCATCGGGTGGTTCGGCCTGCTGCTGGGCGCCGCGGTGCTGCTGCACGTCAGCTTCGCGCCCGCGCACCTGCTGGGGCACACGGCGGGCGGGCTGGCCGGCGAGTACATCGGCGAGGTGGGGCGGGCGCTCTTGTCCACCACCGGCACGCTGATCCTCGCGCTGACGGTGGTGGTCGTCTCGATCATCGCGGTCACGCGCCGCAGCATCTTCGAGCTCGCGACCCTGAGCGCGGCGACGGCGCGGCGCGGGGGGGCCTTCCTGCTGCGCTTGATGCGCCACGGCGACGCGCCCGACGCGGCCGATGCGGCGGACGCGCGTGTTGCGTTCGAGGATGACCGGTCCGATCTCGGGCTGGCGTCTGACGAAGACGGCGACGAGGCTGGCGACGGGCCGAAGGTCGTGCTGCCTGAGCGGCGCACGGTGACGCGCACCGAGGACATGGTCGGCGCCATCGACGAGCCGCCGCCAGCGACGCCGAAGCCGCGGGTGCGCGCCGATCGTGGGTCGGCCACGCTTACCGCCGTGGCGATGCCCGCGCCGACGCCCGCTGACGCCGACGAAGACGACGACGACGACACCGCGGACACCACCGAGCGTCCGGCCGTGCGCGAGGCCGCGGCTGCGGCGGCGCCCGAGGCCGCGGCCGAGTCGGCGGCGGAAGACGACATCAAGATCGTCGAGTCGGTGGCGATGCGCCGCAGCCGCGACCTCGTCGTGGGCGAGCAGATCTCCATCCCCGACAACAGCCGGCCCGCCACCTTCGAGCTGCCGCCGCTCTCCTTCCTCGAGTACGAGGCGCCCGAGGGCCAGACCTACGACCGCGAGCATCTGCGGGCCAACGCGCAGATCCTCGAGGCGAAGCTGTCCGACTACAAGGTCCAGGGGAAGGTGGTCGAGATCCACCCCGGCCCCGTCGTGACCATGTACGAGTTCAAGCCCGCGCCGGGCATCAAGATCTCGTCGATCGCGAACCTGTCCGACGACCTCGCCATGGCGCTGAGCGCCTTGCGCATCCGCATCGTCGCGCCGATCCCGGGCAAGGACGTCGTCGGCATCGAGGTGCCGAACAAGACCCGCGAGACCGTGTGGCTCAAGGAGATCCTGTCGGACACCTGCTACTCGCGCTCCAAGGGCAAGCTGACCCTGGCGCTGGGAAAGGACATCGTCGGCACGCCCGTCGCGATGGACCTGGCGAAGGCCCCGCACCTGCTGGTCGCCGGCGCGACGGGCGCCGGTAAGTCCGTCGCCATCAACTCGTTCATCGTGTCGCTGCTCTACAAGGCCACGCCCGAGGACGTCCGCGTCATCATGATCGACCCGAAGATGCTGGAGCTCAGCATCTACGAGGGCATCCCGCACCTGCTGCTGCCCGTCGTGACCGACCCCAAGGCCGCGGCGACGGCGCTGCGCTGGGCCGTCAAGGAGATGGAGCGCCGCTACCGGATCATGGCCGACCTGGGCGTGCGTAACCTCGCGAACTACAACCAGAAGACCGAGCAGCTTCTGGCGGACCCCAGCCACGCGCTGCCCGAGCGGCTGGCGCTGGCGAAGGCGAAGCGGCAGGCCCGCGGCGAGCTGGACCCCGAGGGATCGGTGCTGGACGCCAAGGGCGACGCGCTGGTCACGATGCCGCAGATCGTCGTCATCATCGACGAGCTCGCCGACCTGATGATGGTCGCCGGCAAGGACGTCGAGCTGTGCATCGCGCGGCTGGCGCAGATGGCGCGCGCCGCCGGCATTCACCTGGTGCTGGCGACCCAGCGGCCGTCCGTCGACGTCATCACCGGCCTCATCAAGGCCAACTTCCCGACCCGCATCTCGTTTCGCGTGGCGTCGAAGATCGACTCGCGGACCATCCTCGACCAGGGCGGCGCTGAGAGCCTGCTGGGCATGGGCGACATGCTGTGGCTGTCGCCGGGCGCTGGATCGCCGCGGCGTATCCACGGCTGCTACGTGTCCGAGGACGAGGTGCACCTTATCGTGCAGCACCTCAAGAAGCAGGGCGCGCCGGACTACGACCTTGCCATCCTCGCGTCGGACGACGAGGAGGAGGGCGGCCAGGCCAAGGCCGTCGACGAGGAGTACGACGAGCTCTACGACCAGTCGGTGCGCATCGTGGCCGAGACGCGCAACGCGTCCATCAGCTTCCTGCAGCGTAAACTGAAGATCGGCTACAACCGGTCGGCGCGCATCGTGGAGAAGATGGAGCGCGAGGGCGTGGTCGGGCCGTCGGATGGCACGAGCCGGCCGCGCGACGTGTTCATCGATCCCATGTGAGCCCGACGTCAGGCCCGCGCGAGGCGCCAGATGGTGCCTACGCGGGGGCCGGCTGCGCGGGGGAAGGCTCGGGGTGTCTCCGTCGTTGACCTGGACCCCCGCCGCCCCTAGCCTGCGCCTTCGTTGGCTTGGCGCCCGTCCCCGCGGTCCCAGGCCGAACCCATCCTCCCGACCGTCCCGAGGATCATGCAGCGTCGACCCCTCTGTCTCGCCCTCGTGGCCCTGTCCGCGCTGATTTTTTCGGCGTCCACCGTCCTCGCGAAGGCCAGCGAGCGTTGCCCCCGCGTCAAGACCACGCCCAAGGTCTACCTGATGGGCAGCTCGACCATGGGCAGCATCCTGGGTCCGATGCTGCAGTCGCTGGTCGACAAGGAGTGGGGCGTCGAGGCGCGGCGCTGGGGCAAGGCCTCGTCAGGGTTGGCGCGGCCGGATTTCCACGACTGGCCGGACCTGCTGCCCGGGCTGATGGACAAGCATCGCCCGGACATCGTCGTCGTGTCCCTGGGCACCAACGACAACCAGCCGCTGTGGGTGCGCAAGGGCGTGTGGATCCGCCTGGATAACCCGAAGTGGGAGACCTACTACGCCGAGCGCGTGCGCGAGACGCTCCAGAAGGCGGCCGGAAAAGACAGGCGGCGCCTGGTGATTTGGATGGGTCCGACCGCGTTTGAGGGCAAGGTCGCCAGCGTTCAGGGGCCGATCATCAACCGCATCGTCCAGCGCGAGGTGCAGGCCTTCGACGGGAAGGCGATCTTCGTCGACTCCTACGCCGCGACCAGCGACGCCAAAGGCCACCCGCGCAAGACCTTCAAGATTCCGGGAAGCAAGAAGACGCTGCCGGCCTTCGGCGACGACGGGATTCACCTGACGACCGAGGCCGTGCGTTGGCTCTTGGCCGAGCCGGTGCGCCAGCACATCGGCGCCTGCGTCGCGTTCTCCAAGGAGCTAGCCGCCGCCAAGCGCGCCGAGCCCGAGCCGGAGGTCGCCGCCGAGGAGCCGCCGATCGCCGACGGGAAGCCCCTGGTGGACGGCACGGCCGAGACGGACGCTGACCCCGGCTCGGAGGCGGACGAGACCGACGAGCCGACGCCCGCGCCCGAGACCGACGAGGAAGAGGCCGAGACGGCCGAGACCCCGGACCCAGCCACCGCACCCTCGGCCGAGCCCGAGCCCGCCCAGGCACCCGCCCCCGACAAGCCCGCCGCAACACCCGCGGAGCCCGCGCAGCAGTGATTCGCGCCCGACAGGACCTTTGGTGAGGGACTGTATGAAACTAACTTCGCCGATTTCGCAGCGGACGCATCCTCACCAGCACCCCCTCGAGTCCTCACAGTATCAAGATACAGCTTCGGATCTCGCGTGCGCGCTGGTGAGGCGCCTCCTCGCGAACCCAACGTACTTATTTCCACACAGACCCTAAGCTGACCCGTATGAGGTTCAACCCGCTTCAGTTGGGCGTCGTGTCCGCGGTCATCGCCCTGGCGATGTGGCTGACGGATCTGTTGTGGCGCCCCATCTTCCGCGTCCAGCTCACGGATGATTTCGCGCTGCCCATCTGGATGCTGCTGGCCATCTACGCGGCGCTGCAGCTCTGGTTTTGGAGCGCGACCCGCGAGCGCATGGACCTCTCCGAAGACGAGGTCGCCAAGTGGGGCCCCAAGCTCGAGGAAGCCACCCCCGACATCCTCAAGCAGTGGCAGGCCAAGACGCCGGTCAAAGACATCGCCGCCACCGTCGAGGCCGACCACGGCATCCCAGTCGACGTCACCCTGCGCTACATCATCGCGCTCGGGAAACACGTGGGCAGCGGCGCGTAGCGAGGGCGGGCAGGCCAGTGGTACGGACCCCGATCTCCGACCAGCTGGTTAACCCTCGCGCCATGACTGAACATGTGTTCACTTTCCGATTGCATTCGCCCCGGCTCCGCGTCACGGTGGCGCGGTGCACAACCCCCACGACCAATTCTTCCGCGCTGTGTTCAGCCAACCGGAAAACGCGGCGGCCCATTTTCGCCAGTATCTCCCAAGCGATTTGGTAGATCGGCTCGATCTCGGGCGGGCGGCTCTCCAATCGGGCGCGATGGTGCCTCCGCTGATGCGGGAGAGGTATGCGGACCTTCTGTATCGAGTGCCTCTCACCGAGCCTGCTGAGCCGGAAGGGCCGTCCGAGGCTTACGTTTGCGTTCTGTTTGAACACCAAAGCTCGGTCGATCCGATGATGCCGCTGCGCCTGCTGCTCTATATGGCCGCAGTGTGGGATCGCGTCTGGGAGACACACGAGCGCCGCGTCATCCGGTTGCCCGCCATCGTCCCCATCGTGCTGTACCACGGAGACCGGCGCTGGAAAGCCGCGCGCGACTTTCAGGGCCTCATCGCTCTGCCGCCGGAGATCTTGGCCTGCGTCGTGGATTACCTGCCGAGATTCACCTTCGCCCTCAACGACCTCAAGCGAACCGACGATGCTGACGTCCAGTTCCATCCCATCCTCGGCCTCGTCCTGAAAGCGCTCAAGCACAGCCGAGATCCCGATTTCAAAGCGCGGCTCCCCGAACTGACATCAGCGGTCGTCGCGGCCCTTGAGCAAGGGGACAGAGGCTTGTCGGCGTTCGTGCTGTTCATGCAATATGTGTTGGAGCAGCGCGGCGATGTCGGACCCGAAGACTTCACGCCCTTCGTCGAAACCGAAGTCCGACCGGACCTCAAGGAGATCGTGATGAGCACCGCAGAAAGGCTGCGAAACGAAGGTCGCGTGAAGGGCCGAGAAGAGGGCCGACAAGAGGGAATCGAGATTGGAGCCCTGGCAGCCATGCGCCGCATCCTCCTGCGCCTAATCCAACTTCGCCTGGGACCGCCGACGCGAGAGGTCCAAGACCGCATCGCGGTCGCCACCGAGCCTGAGTTGGCGAGGTGGACCGAACGCGTCATCGACGCTGCCACCATCGACGAGCTATTCGCCGCATAGTCGCGAGGCGTGCCACGCGCGCGCCGCACCGGCATCCGCGCCGGCCGCCCCAGAGGCCGGAGCAAGCGGTCACCGGGTTGACACCAACCCTCCTCGGATCCGTGTGGGGACTACGGCGGGGATCGAGGCGGCGGGCGATTTCCGTGTGAGGACGGACGGCGGGGATCGGCCGCGCCGGGGGATTACCGTGTGGGCGGCAAGGATGGGCGGCGGGTGATTTCGCGCGCCGGGGTACGGCGGGAGTGGATCCTCGGTGATCTGCCTGAGGCTCAGGCGCTACCCTCCATCGACGCTAGGCGGCGCGCCACCCTTGCCAGCTCTACCGTGGGCTCGTACAGCAACGGCTGGCTGGACCGGATGCAGTCATCGGCCGTGTACCCCCACGGCATGACGCCGTGGCTGTCCGGCCAGAATACTTGCAAGGCCGCGAACCCTGCGCCCCGATAGAACCACCTTGCGTAGCCGAGAAACGGTTGTTGCCAGCGCACCGCCACGGGCCGGAGCACGCAGCTGAACCCTTCGAGGAAGTCGTCGTACGGTACGTCGGTATGGAAGCTCCGTCCGGCCTTGACGGCTTCACCTCCGATGTTGAGTAGGACGTGGGCTATGGTCAGGGGCAAGCCGAAGATGACGAACTCGGGGTGGTCGAAATTGTGCTGGAGTCCAACGGTGAAGCACCAGCTTGGCGTCCCGTCCGCCTCGGGCACCTTGACGACGTGCCAGCCGACGTTCGCTACGTCGGTCAACAGCTTGCGGTCGGAGGCGTCCTCCGGGGTGGGCAAACTGCGCGTCATGTCCGGCCTCCTTCGCATGAAATTGAGAGCCCGGGTGGCTCGGTGCGATCCAGCGACAGGGCCACCAGCGCGCGGGCGGCCAAGCCCGCGTCCAGGTCGGTGGCTGTCGCGATGTCCAGGTGCCGCGCGACCTGTTGCCAGTCCCGCCGCACCTCGGCTGCGAGGAGCGCGAGGCGGCTATCCACCGGGCTCATAGCGCCAACCCATCGGCGAGGGCGCGCTGCCTGAGGCTCTCGGGCGCGTCCTCGAAGGGGATGGCGAGCACGTCCCGCCCCACCGCCGCCGCTACGTCGCCAGCCACCGCGAACACGTCGTCGGCATCCGCGACCAGCAAATCGACATCGCTACGCGGCGTCGGCGCGCCCCACGCGAAAGACCCGAAGAGCCAGACCTCACCGCACCGACCCTCTCCCCGCAGCCGCCCAATCACGGCGCGCAGCGGCGGCAAGACCCGCGCGCGAAGCGCCTCAGCCTCGGCGCGCTCCCGCTCAAGATCCGCCTCGATCTTCCGCACGAGCGCACGGCGCAAATCAGCGAATGTCGGCTGCGGTGTAGTCACCACCAAACGCTACGGCCCACCGTCATCTAGGGTCAAGCCGTCAGGCGCGTTGGGACACGCTGCCCAGTACCGTGGTCGATGGCCGAGGAGGCGAGCGAGGGCCTCTCTGGTGGTGGCGCAACCGAGGGCGCACGGAGGCGGGCTTTCGCCCGCCGCACACGCGACCCGAGGGCGCGACGCCGCCAGGGAGGCCCGTAGCCGCCTCCCCGGCCATCGCCGCCGACCTACTGCTTTCTGCCGAACGGATACCCGCCCGGGCCGTACTCCGAGTCGGGGCTCGCGGCGAAGGGGCTTCGGCGCTTGGTGGCGGGCTGGTTGCCCGAGCCGAGGATGTCTCCCAGGCTGCGTCCGCCGCTCTTCCAGGGCTTCGGGCGCCCGCCGTCGTTGGTCCCCATCTCCGCGGGCGCGTGCTGCTTCACGCTGCCACCGCCGCCCGCGTGGGCGTGCGCGTACTGCGGCACCTCGTCGTAGCCCTGCTCCAGCGGCGGGGGCTCCGGCGGGGCGTCGTTGCGACGCTCGGCCGACGAGCGCACCTCGATGACCTCGCGCTGCTCGTCGCCGCGGTCGAAGCCGGTCGCCACGACCGTGATGTGGATCGCGTCCTTCAGGTCGGGGTCGATGACCGCGCCGAAGATGATGTTCGCCTGCTGATGCGCGGCCTCCTGCACGTGGCGGATGGCCTCGTTGATCTCCATCAGGCCCATGTCCTCGCCACCGGTGATGTTCACCAGGATGCCGCGGGCACCGTCGATGGAGGTGTCCTCGAGCAGCGGGCTCGAGATCGCCTGCCGCGCCGCCAAGACCGCGCGCTCCTTGCCGATGCCCACGCCAGCGCCCATCAGCGCCATGCCCTGGTCGCTCATGATGGTGCGCACGTCGGCGAAGTCGACGTTGACCAGACCGGGGATCGTGATGAGATCACTGATGCCCTTGGTCGCGTTGTAGAGCACGTTGTCGGCCTCGCGGAAGGCCTCCAGCAGCGTCATGTTCGCGTTGGCGATGCCGAGCAGCTTGTCATTCGGGATGACGATCAGCGTATCGACACGCGCACGCAGCGCCTCCAGACCGCTCTGCGCGTTCTTCATGCGCGGGCGACCCTCGAACTCGAAGGGCTTCGAGACCACGCCCACGGTCAGCGCGCCGGCCTCGCGTGCGAGCTCAGCCACCACCGGCGCTGCGCCCGTGCCGGTGCCGCCGCCCATTCCCGCCGTCACGAACACCATGTCGGCGCCCTCGAGCAGCCGCGCGATGTCGTTGCGGTTCTCCATCGCCGCGTGCCAGCCCTTCTCGGGGTTGGCCCCGGCGCCCAATCCGCGCGTCAGCTCGATACCGATCTGGACCTTGTGGGTCGCGGCGTTCTTGTCGAGCGCCTGCCGGTCCGTGTTGATCGCGATGAAGCCCACCCCGTTGAGGTTGTTCTTCACCATGTTGTTCAAGGCGTTACATCCGGCGCCGCCCACGCCGACGACCTTGATGTTCGCTCCCTGGGCCAGCTCTTCCTCGAAACTGATCATTGTGTGGTCTCCCCGACTTTCAACCGTGTGGCCACCCTGTGCGGGTGTGATGAACGAAAACAAACTCAGCTGCTCTTGTGGGCTCCGCCTCGCGCCGTGCGGGACGCGTCGCCCGATAACCGCGGCGGGGGCACCCTCCAGGACCCCCGTCGCATCTTCACTCTCTAGAACCATGATTCGATGAGCCTCCTGACGGGCTTCCACCAGCGCCCCGTCTGAGGCCGCGCCTTGGCGACCGGCGCCTGCAGCCCCGCGTCGAAGGTGTCCAAGCAGAGGCCGACCGCCGTCGCGTAGCGCGGGTCCGCGACCACGTCGTCCAGGCCGCCGAAGCCGCTTGGCTGGCCGACGCGCACGGGCATCCCGACCAGGACGTCCATGCCGAGCTCGGCGATGGCCTCCAGGTTCGCGGTCCCGCCCGTCAGCACGATGCCGGCGGCCAAATGCTCGCGGCAGCCGGCGATCTCCATCTCCTGCAGCACGCGCGTGAAGAAGTCCTCCAGGCCCGGCTCCAGGATCTCGCAGAGCAGGTGCCGCTGCCGAACCTGCGCCTCACGCCCGCCGACCCCCGGGACCTCCATGGTCTCGCCGTCGGTCACCATGCTGGCCAGCGCGCAGCCGAAGCGCTGCTTGATCCGCTCGGCCGCGTCTCCCGGCGTGCGAAGACCGCGGGCGATCTGCCGGGTCAGCTCGTCGCCGCCGCACTCGAGCGAGACCGTGTGCACCAAGGCGTTGTCGTACCAAACGCAGATGTCGGTCGTGCCGCCACCCACGTCGACCAGCACCACCCCGAGCTCGCGCTCTTCGCGCGACAGGACGGCCGCCGAGGACGCCAGCCCGCCGTAGACCGCGCGCTCCACCGCCAGCCCGGCCTTGTTGCAGCACTCGATGGCGTTCGTCAGCGCGGTCCGGCTGGCCGTGATGACGTGCACCCTCGTCTCCAGGCGCACACCGGTCATCCCGATGGGCGTCCGGATCCCGTCGTGCCCGTCGATGATGTACTCCTGCGGCAGCGAGTGCAGGACCTGCTTGTCGTCGGGCAGGCGGACCGCGCTCGCCGTCTCCAGCACGCGGCTCACGTCGGAGGCGTCGACCTGACCGCCGCGCACCGCGACCGTCCCGTCGGAGTTGAAGCCCATCGTGCCCGGGCCGCTGACCCCCAGGCGCACGCTCGAGATATCGGCGTCGGCCATGCGCGACGCCTCCTCGACCGCGGTCTTGATGGCCGCGATGGTCCGGTCAATGGAGACGACGTGGCCGGCGCGCAGTCCGCCATCGCTGGGCACCATCGAGACGCCGATGACGTCCCGGCGATCGCCGTCGATCTCGAGGATGACCACCGAGACCTTGCTGCTGCCCAGGTCCAGACCCGCCACGATCTCCGACTTGTGTCCCATCTGCCTCGCTCCTCGGGGGATAATGCCCGCCATCATTCGCTCGCTCGGCCCGTCTCCGGGTCCGCACCGTTCTGATTTGCTGACCGCTCTCGTTCGTCGAGCCACTCCGGCTCCACCGCGGGCCTCACGCTGCTGCTCACGCCCCGCGGCCCCTCGACCGCCCGCGCGTCCTCGTCGACCACGACCGTCTTTTCGGCAGTCGTTTCCTCGTCTTTTTCGGCCTCCGCGCTCTCGGCCTCGTGCGCCGACCCCGCCCCCGCGAGCCCGCTGGGCAGCAGCTTGGCCTCCTGCGCCGTCGCGGCGTCCGCGCGCCGCGCCGCCTCTTCCGCCGCCTCGCCCGGCTCCGGCGCCAGGTCCGCAGCGACCACCACGCGGCCGTCATCGCCGCCACGCCCCTGCCCGTCCGAGCCGTCCAGCAGCACGTAGTCCGCCGTCTTGCCCTCGTCGTGCAGCTTCTCCAGCACCCACTCCAGCCGATACAGCTTCTGCCGGTACGGCCCCGTCCCCAGCACCGCTTCGGTCCCCGTCCCGCTCAGCACCAGCGTCAGCCGGCGCCCCGCCTCGACGCGCACCTCGCCGACCGCCCAGCGCCCGGCCAGCCCCATCGAGGCGTAGAGCCGCGTCAGGTTGATGGCGGCCCGCAGATCGGCGCGTCCCTGCCCAGCGGTCGCCTCGGTGTTGAACGTGTCCTCACGCAGCCCCGTGATGATCGGCAGCTCTTGGTCGTCGCGCGGGTCCGCCACCGCGAAGGGCTCCCCGCTGGTGTCGACCAGCATCAGGTCGCCCAGGGCCAGGTACGCCGCCGGCACGTGCTCGTCGATGTGCACGCTGAGGCGGTCGGGCAGCTCGCGGTCCACCCGGGCGTTCGCCACCCACGGGTTCATCCGCAGCGCGTCCTCCATCTCGGTCAGGTCGGCCGCCAGCACGTGCGTCCCGGGGCGAATGCCCGCCAGGTCGCGCACCGCGTCGGCGCTGAGGTGCTGGTTGCCGCTGACCAGGATCTCGCGGACGTAAAAGTGCCCGCTGCGCATGATGTATTCGTAGGCCCGCGCGCCCACGAACGGCGTGGTGAAGGCCAGCAGCGCCGCGGCCATGGGCAGCATCCACGCCACCAAGAGCGCAAACGGGTTCTCCCGCCGCGCGTTCTTCGACTTCTTGACCACCTGCTCGGTGGGGTCGGGCAGCGGCTCGGCGGCCCGCGGCACCGAGACCACGTCGTCGACGGCGTTGCGCGCGGGCCGCGAGGTCAGCAGGGTCCGGATACGTCCCAGGACCCCGGCGCGGCGGCGGTTGCGAGGCATCGGCTTCATGCCGTCACCCCCCAGTCGCCCAGAAATTGCACTTCGCGCTGCAATTGCACGCCGAACCGCACGCGCACCATGGTCTCGCACAGCGCGATCAGCGTGCAGATCTCGTCGGCGGTCGCCCCGCCCCGGTTGACGATCCAGTTGGCGTGCAGCTCGGAGATCTGCGCGCCGCCGATCGTGTGGCCCTTGAGTCCCGCGGCCTCGATCAGCCGCCCCGCGTGGTCGCCGGGCGGGTTCGCGAACACGCTGCCGCAGCTCGGCGACTGCAGGGGCTGGGTCGCCTTTCGGTAGGCCAGGACCGCGTCGAGGCGCTCGCGCATCCCTGGGTCGGCGTCGCGCACCGCGAAACGCGCGCCGGTGACGACGGAATCGGCGGGCAGGGTCGAGTGACGATAAGCCAGCCCGAGATCGGCGGCGGCCACCCAGAGGACCCCGCGCGCGCTGGTCAGCTCGGCGGCCTCCAGGGTGTCGGACACCTCGCCGGCGACGGTCCCCGCGTTCATGCGCACCGCGCCGCCGACGGTCCCGGGCACGCCGCCGAGGAACTCGACGCCGAGCAGCTGCTCCTCCTTGATGAAGCGCAGCAGGCGCGTGACCGACAAGGCGGCGCCCGCGACCAGACGGTGCTCTCCCGGGCCGCGCGCGTCGCGCTCGACCGAGACGTGGTCGAAGGTGCCGGCGAGGTGCAGCACCGCGCCCGAGTAGCCCCGGTCCGGGAAGAGCGCGTTCGACCCGTTGCCCAGCACCAGCCACGGGACCGCCCCAGAAGCCAGCAGCGTCAGCACCGCGACCAGGGCGTCGCTGGTCTCGACGTTCACAAACGCCGCAGCCGGACCGCCGACCTTGTAGGTCGTGTGCGCGGCCATCGGCTCGTCGAAGCGGGCGCTGAGGCCAGCGATGGCGCTGATCTGCGTGTGGAGGGTGGCGTTCATGCGGCCAGCGCCTCCATGTCGTCCACCAAGGTGCTGGCGGCTTCGGGGCGGGCGAGGCTGCGGGCCCGCTCGGAGCGCTCGCGGAGGCGGCCGGGGGTGGTGGCCACGTCAAAAAGCCAGTCGCGGACTGTGTTTTCGTCCCACTCGCTCTGGCGGACCAGCAGGCCGGCGCCGGCGTCAGACATCACGCGGGCGTTGGCCTCTTGGTGGTTTCCGGCGGCGAAGGGGAAGGGGACCAGGACGCTGGGCAGGCCGACGGCGGTCAGCTCGGCGACGGTCAGGGCGCCCGCGCGGCAGATGGCGACGTCGGCGGCGGCGTAGGCGGCGGGCATGTCGTCGATGTAGGGCAGCACGCGGGCGGCGTCGGCCAGCGGGGTCGCGGCGTAGCGGGCGCGGGTGGCGGCCTCGTCGGCGACGCCGGTCTGGTGGGTGACGGTGAGGGCCAGGTCGGGGTGGGCGGCCTGGAGGCTGGCGAGGAGGGCCGGGGCCTTCTCGTTGAGGAAGCGCGCGCCTTGGCTGCCGCCGAAGACCAGGACGCGCAGGGCGCCGCCGCTGCCGTCGCGGGTGGAGGTCGCGGCGGCCAGGGCGTCGACAAGTGCCCGGCGGATGGGGTTGCCGGTGGCGAGGGTCGGGCGGCCGCCGAACTGCGCGGCGGCGGCGTCGAAGCCGAGGTAGATGCGGCGCGCGAGGCGGCCGAGGACCTTGTTCGTGAAGCCGGGGAGCGCGTTCTGCTCTTGGACTACCGTGGGGTAGCGGCAGAGCCAGGCCGTCAGCAGGACCGGACCCGACGCGTAGCCGCCGACGCCGAGCACGACCTGGGGGCGCTCGCGGCGGAGGTGGCGCCAGGACTGAAACATCGCGACGGGGACCAGCAGCAGGCCGCGGACGCGGTCGATGACGCTGCCGCCGGCGAGGCGCGAGGACGAGATGGTCAGCAGCGGCCAGCCGAGCTTCGGCAGGACGCGGGCCTCGATCCCTTCGGCGGTGCCTACGAAAACGACGCGTGCGGAGGGCTGGCGGCGGAGGATCTCCTCGGCGACGGCGACCCCCGGGTAGAGGTGGCCGCCGGTCTTCCCGCCTGCGATGAGGGCGCGGTCGATCATCCGACCACCTCCGCGAGCGGGCGCTGCTTGGGGCGCCGGGAGCCGATGCGCAGGCGACGGCGGCGGCGCTTGGGCTTGGGGCCCGCGTCGTCGTCCGCGTCGTCGTCGTCCTCGTCGATGGCGAGCAGCGGGGCGAGCTGGCCCTTGCGGATGTCGCGGCTGATGCTCAGCAGGATGCCGGCGCCGAGGCAGCAGACCAGCATGGAGCTGCCGCCGTAGCTGACGAAGGGCAGGGTGAGGCCCTTGGTCGGGATGAGCGCGACGGCCACCAGCATGTTGATGACGGTCTGGAGGCCCAGCAGCAGGGTGATGCCGAAGGCGAGGAAGCGGCCGAAGTCGTCGCGGGCCGCCGGGCCCAGCCGCCGCCCCCGCCACAGGACCAGGCTGAAGAGGACGACGGTGACGAGGACGCCGAGGAGGCCGAGCTGCTCGGCGAGGACGGAGAGGATGAAGTCGGTGTGGCCCTCGGGGAGGTAGCCGGTGAGGGTCTGGCCGCCGAAGCCGAGGCTCTGGCCGGTGATGCCGCCGGAGCCGACGGCGATCATCGAGTTCACCATCTGGTAGCCGCGGTCGGAGCGGTGGGCCCAGGGATCGATGAAGGCCATGATGCGGCCCAGGCGCATGTCGTTGTTGGCGATGGCCTGGAAGGCGAGGAAACCGCCGACGAAGGCGAAGAGGCTGATGTAGGCGAAGGGCGTGCCGGCGACGAAGAGCATGCCGAACATGAGCAGCACGAGGAGCACGCAGGTGCCGAAGTCGGGCTGGAAGAGGCACAGCATGATGAGGACGCCGCAGACCAGCAGGTGCGGGATGAAGGCGACGGAGAAGCGGCGGACGCGCTCGCCCTTCTTCTCGAGGGAGTAGGCGAGGAAGATGATGAAGGCGAGCTTGGCCATCTCGGCGGGCTGGACCGAGAAGCCGGGGAGGGCGAGCCAGCGGCGGGCGTTGCCGGCGGTGGTGCCGAAGACCATGACCAGCACCAGCAGGATGACCACGGCGAGCAGGCCGGGGTACACGAGGCGGCGCCAGCTTCGGTAGGGCAGGGCGAGGGCGGCGAGGAGGACGCCGAGGCCGATGCCGATGTGGGCGAGGTGGGTGCGCAGGTGCACCATGCCGTCGCCGGTGCGCCACGTGTCGTCGTTGATGGTGGCGGAGTAGACCATCACCGCGCCCAGCGCCAGCAGCATGAAGACCGACACCATGAGGGTCGTGTCGTAGGGGTCGACGCGGCGCATCTCATCGGAGAGATCGGGCGAGTAGTTTTCGGTGAGTGCAGCCATGGGTCACCGCACCTTCAGGCTGGCCAGGCCGACCAGCGCGAGCATGATGCTGATGATCCAGAAGCGCACCGTGATGCGGCTCTCGGGCCAGGAGCCCTCTTTCTTCTCGAAGTGGTGGTGGATGGGCGCCATGGCGAAGACGCGCTTGCCGGTCCAGCGGAAGCTGTAGCGCTGGATGACCACCGAGAGGAGCTCAACGACGAACACGCCGTTGATGATGATGCTGAGCAGCTCGTGCTTGGCGAAGACGGCGACCGAGCCGAGGGCGCCGCCGAGCGCGAGGGCGCCGACGTCGCCCATGAAGACCATGGCCGGGTAGGTGTTATACCAAAGAAATCCGATGCTTGCGCCCGCCATGGCCGCGCAGAAGACGGCGAGCTCGTCGACGCCGGTGACGCGGGGCAGCAGCAGGTAGTCGGCGATCTTGACGCCGAAGAGGGTGGCGCCGGTGAGGTAGCAGAGGATGCCGAAGGTGGCCGACGCGATGATGGTCGGGCCGACCGCGAGGCCGTCGAGGCCGTCGGTGAGGTTCACGGCGGTCGAGGTCGCGAAGATGGTGAAGACGGCGAAGATCCCGTAGGCCCAGGCGGGGAGATGTAGCGTGTAGATCTCGGGCTTTACGAAGGGGACATGGAGGTTGGTCGAGTAGCCGGCGTCGGGGGCGATGGTGGTGAAGAAGAGCGTCATCAGAAGGGCGACCGAGCCGACCTGGGTGATGACCTTGGCGCGCTCGGACAGGCCGCCGGAGCTCTTGCGGTGCAGCTTCATCCAGTCGTCGATGAAGCCGACGATGCCGTAGATGGTGGTGATGGCCAGGGTCAGCCAGACGAAGGGGTTGGCGAGGTTGCACCAGAGCAGGCAGGTCGCGATGAGGGCGACGATGAGCAGGGTGCCGCCCATGGTGGGGGTGCCGCGCTTCTTGAAGTGGCTCTCGGGGCCGTCGTCGCGCACGACCTGGCCGACCTGCTTGAGCTGGAGCTGGCGGATGAGCCAGGGGTAGAGCAGCAGGCAGGTGATAAGGGCCGTGAAGAGCGCGGCGATGGCGCGGAACACGGGGGAGCCGAAGAGCCGGAAGATGCCGGGATCGTTGGCTTGGATCTCGTAGAGCCAGTAAAACATCAGGCGTGGGCCTCCTCGCCGGCCACGCCCAGGGGGGCGAGCAGGCGCTCGAGGCGCTGGCCGCGGCTACCTTTGAGGAGCAGCCAGCGGTCGGGGGCCGCGAAGGCGCGGACGGCGTCGATGAGGTCGGGGGCGTCGGCCGCGGCGATGAGGTCGGTGAGGCCGGCGGCGCGGGCGCCTGCGAGGAGGGATTCGGCGTAGGGGCCGGTGGCGGCGAGCCAGTCGACGCGGGCGTGGGCGGCGGCTTCACCGACGGCGCGGTGCAGGGCGTCGGAGGTCTCGCCGAGCTCGAGCATGGAGCCGATGACGGCGCCGCGGCGGGCGGCGGACTTGGCGACGTCGCCGAGGGCGGCGAGGGCGGCCATGGTGCTGGCGGGGTTGGCGTTGTAGCAGTCGTCGAGGACCGTCAGGCCTGTGGCGGCGCGGCGGATGGCCATGCGGTGCGGGGCGGGGGCGAAGCGCTCGGAGAGTGCTGAGGCCGCGGCGGCGAGGTCGAGGCCCAAGGTGGCCGCGACGGCCAGGGCTCCGGCGGCGTTGACCGCGTTGTGGGCGCCCAAAACACGCAGGGAAACACTGACGGTTTCGCCCTTGTGGGTGATGGACGCCGTGGTGCCGGTCTGGGTCTGGGAGACCTCGGTGACCCGGAAGTCGGCGTCGGTGGCGAGGCCGTAGGTGAGCAGGCCGTCGGGGCGCAGGCGGCGAGCGCGGGCGACCAAGCGGGCGTCGTCGGCGCAGGTGATGGCGCGGGCGCCAGCGGGCATGGCCTCCCAGAGCTCGGCCTTGGCGTCGGCGATGGCGTCGACGTCGGCGAAGAACTCGAGGTGCGCGGCGGCGGCGGCGGTGATGACGCCGATCTCGGGCTGGGTTAGCTGCGTCAGCCGGTCGATCTCGCCGGGGGCGCTCATGCCAAGCTCGAAGACGACGTAGTCCTCGTCGCCGCGCAGGGCCAGGATCGACAGGGGCGCGCCGATCTCGTTGTTCCAGTTGCCCGGCGTGCGACCGACGGTGCCGCGGGCCGACAGCGCCGCGGCGATCATGTCCTTCATCGTGGTCTTGCCGACCGAGCCGGTGACGCAGACGACGGGGACGCGGGTGCGGGCGCGGACGGCGCGGGCCAGGGCCGTGAGGGCGGCTTGGGTGTCGGCGACCAGGGCGACGAAGACGCTGGGCGCGAGGTCGGCTGGCAGCGCGCTCGCCCGCGAGATGACAAGCCCGCCCGCACCCGCGCTGAGGGCGGCGCCGAGGTGGTCGTGGGCGTCGTGGTTGGCGCCGGCCAGCGCGAAGAAGAGGGCGCCGGCGGTCAGCTTTCGCGTGTCCGTGCTGACGGCGGTGAACGCAGCGCCGCTTGCGCCAGTGTGGATGGTGGCGCCCATGGCGGCGGCGATCTCGGGTCGGGTCAGCGGCATCATGTGGCCTGCCTCCCGGCCAGCGCGCGGGCGGCCTCGACGCGGTCGTCGAAGGGGTGCTGGACCGCCCCGATGGTCTGGGTCGTCTCGTGACCCTTGCCGGCGATGAGCACCAAATCGTCAGGCCCCGCCTCGCGGATCGCGCGCTCGATGGCCGCGCGGCGGTCGACGATGGCGTCGAAGCGAGCGCCGTCGGGCATCCCGGCGACGACGTCGGAGACGATGGCCGCGGGGGCCTCAGTGCGGGGGTTGTCGCTGGTGACGATGGCGAGATCGGCGACGCGGGCCACGGCGCGGGCCATCTCCGGGCGCTTGCCGGGGTCGCGGTCGCCGCCGGCGCCGAAGACGCAGATGAGGCGGCCCGAGACGAGCGGCCGCAGCGCGCTGAGCACGTTGTCGAGGGCGTCGGGCGTGTGGGCGTAGTCGACGACGACCGAGCGGTCGCCGGCGACGCGCTCGAGGCGGCCGGGAGGGGCCGTGGCGGAGGCGAGCGCGTTGAGCGCGACGTCCAGGTCGATGCCGGCGAGCCGCGCCATGCCCAGCGCGACCAGCGCGTTCTCGACGTTGTGGCGACCGAGCAAGCGCAGGCGGAGGTCCCGCGGGCCCTCGGGGGTCTGGAGCCGCGCCTCGGCCCCGTCGATGGTGCAGCGCACATCGCGGGCGCTCAGGTCCGCGTCGGTCGCTCCCAGGGCGGACACCGTGAGCTTCTCGCCGACGAAATCAGCGGCGAACTGGCGGCCCGTCGCGTCGTCGATGTTGAAGCAGCCCGCCTTGGCGAGGCCACGGAAGAGCAGGCTCTTCGCGTCGCGGTAGGCGTCGAAGGTCCCGTGATAGTCCAGGTGGTCCCGGGTCAGGTTGGTGAAGCCGCCGACGGCGACCTGCGTGCCCCCGAGCCGGCCCTGGATCAGCCCGTGGCTGGAGGCCTCCATCACGACGTGGGTGCAGCCGGCGTCTCGGCACTCCGCCAGGATCGCCTGCAGCGCGTCCGCCGGGGGCGTGGTGAAGCGGGTCGGGCGGCGCTGGCCGGCGAAGCGCACCTCGACGGTGCTCAGCACGCCGGGGCGCATCTGCGCGGCCAGCAGGATCTGCTCGAGCAGCCAGGTCACGCTGGTCTTGCCGTTGGTGCCCGTGACGGCGAGGACCGCGAGCGCGCCGGACGGATCCCCGAAGTACGCGCTGGCGAGCGGGCCCAGGGCGTCTGCGGTGCTGGGGACTCGCGCCCAGGTCACGCCGGGCCGCAGGTCGGCCGGGGCGTCCTGCTCGGCGACCACCGCGACCGCGCCACGGGAGAGCGCGACGTCGATGTACTTGTGCCCGTCGACGCCAAGGCCCCGCAGCGCCACGAACATCGCGCCGTCTTTGACGTCGCGCGAGTCCGAGACGACCCCGCGCAGCACCGCCTCGCTGGCTCCGAAGATGAGGGCGGCCGGTGCGGCCCGGCTGATGAGCGCGCGCGGGGTCATAGGAGATCTCCCGGCGGCGCCTCGAGGCTTGGCGGCAGGCCCATGGGCAGATGCTCGGGCGGGCTCGGCGGCGAGGCCTGTGCGGGGCCGGCGGCCGCGCGCGACGCCAACGACGCGCCGGGCGCCCGCGGCTCGAAGACCACCGTGACCTCGCTGCCCGCGTCGACTCGCGATTGGGGCGCTAGATCCTGGCTCTTCGCGGTGCCCGAGCCCACGAGCTGCACGGTCAGACCCACCTCGGCGGCGGTCCGTCGCGCGGCGTCCATGGTCAGGCCGCGGAAGTCCGGCACCGGCACGTCGCCGGCCGCTCCGGGGTCCACGGGCGGCGCCTGGGCCTGCAGGCGCGGGATCTCGGGGGCGACGATCGCCCGCCGCCGGGCCAGCTCTTCGGGGTTGATCCAGGCGACCTGGCGTCCCGCGTCCATGGGCGAAGGCACCCCGAGGCGGCGCAGCGCCCCCTGCATGATCTGCCGAAACGCCGGCGCCGCCACGACGCCGCCGTAGCGCTTGCCCTGGGGCTCGTCGACCAACACCAGGACGGCCAGCTCCGGCGAGTCCGCCGGGGCCACGCCGAAGAAGGTGCCGACCCACATATTCTCGGCGTAGCCGCGCATCCGCAGGTGCGGCTTCTGGCCGGTGCCCGTCTTCCCCGCCACCGGGTACTCGGCGATCGCCGCCTTGACGCCCGTGCCGCCCGGCTCGACCACCCCGCGCATGATGTCCAGCGTGGTGCGCGCGGCCTTCTCAGACACGACGCGGCCGACCTCGGTGGGCTCCCAGTGGCGCACCACCCGGCCGTCCTGGTCGATGACGCGGCGCACCAGCAGCGGCCGCATCCGGACCCCCCCGTTGGCAAGCGCCGACAGGGCCCCGACGATCTGCACGCCCGTGGCCGACACGCCCTGGCCGAACGCGATGTTCGCCGTCTCGACCATCTTCCACTCGGAGCCGCTGCGCAGGCTGCCCGACGACTCGCCGGGGAAGCCGCTGCCCGAGGGCTGGCCGAAGCCGAAAGCGTCCAGGTATTTCCAGAGGTTTTCGGCGCCCAGGTCGATGCCCATCTGGCCGAACACGATGTTCGACGAGGTCTTGAGCGCGTAGGTCACGTCGGAGGTGTCCTGGTCGTAGCCGTGGTCGTCGTGGATGACGTTGTCGTCGGCGTCGTGCAGCTCCCAGCGCCCGTCCATCAGCTCGTACTGCCAGGACATCGGGTGGACCTCGGCGTCCAGGTACGCCGCCAGGGTGAACGCCTTCATGATCGAGCCGGGCTCGTAGGCGCCCTGGAACGCGCTGTGTCGCGCGGCGTTCGGGTAGTGGTGCTCGTACTCGATGAACGCGTTGGTCTCGCGCGCGTGGCTCGCCTGCGCCTCGCGAATCGCCACGCCGGCCGAGCCCGGGAAGGCGTCCTTGAGGCCAGGCCAGCTCGCGGCCCACGCCAGGTCCTCGCGGCGCTGACCCAGGGCGATGCGCTCGTCGACCAGCGGCTGCCGGTCCTCGTAGAACTCGCGGTAGGTGTTGGGGTTGAAGGTCGGGAAGCTGGCCGCCGCCAGGATCTCGCCGGTCTTCACGGCCATCACGATGGCGTAGCCGGCGCGCGCGCCCGCGGCCAGACAGGCCTGGTGCAGCTCGCGCTCGGCCAGGGCCTGAATCTGCTGGTCGATGGTCAGCTCGACCGTGGGCGCAGCCAGCGGCGCGTCGTCGGGGATGCCGTTGAGAAACATCGACCGGCCGCGGCGGTCGCGGATGACCTCGACGGTGTGGTGCCCGCCGGCCAGCACGCCGTCCATGGCGCGCTCGATGCCGTCGAGGGCGTGCGAGTTGGTGCCGACGAGGCCCAAGAGCTGAGTCGCCAGCTCGCGCTTCGGGTAGTAGCGGTGCGGCTCGGGCTGAAGCTGAATGGCCGCCAGCGGGTTCTGGCAGTCGCCGCCCTCGTCGCGGATCTGGGCGCAGCGCTCAAAGAGCTGCTGGCGCGCGTCGTAGATGCTGCGCGCCACGGCGTCGTCGACGTCGCGGGCGAGGTAGACGAACCGCTTGCCGCGGTTGGGGAAGAAGCGCAGGGACGCGGCCCCGGCGTTGATGGCCTTCGCGGTGACCTCGGCGATGCGGGTCAGCGTGTCCACCAGCCGGTAGATGCCGCGCGTTCGCAGCTGGTCCATCCGGTAGAAGTACTCGAGCAGGCGCATCTTTCGCTCGAAGCGCGCGACCGGGAAGTCGAAGATCTCGGCGACGGCTTCGGCGGCCGGGCGGACGGCCTGACGCGCGAACTTGGTGGTGGGGTCGGCGGCGTCGTCCGTCGACGAGTCCGAGCGCGAGCCGACCAGCTTGTCGAGCAGGGCGCCGGCGTCTGCGCCCAGCAGCTCGCTCAGGATCCGCGCGGCGTTCGGCGCCTCGGCCACGTCCACGCGGGTCGGGTCGGCGGTGACGGCCCAGCGGTGCACGTCCACCGCCAAGAGCTGCCCGTCGCGGTCGGTGATGTCGCCGCGCCAATCGTCCAGGGCCATCGTGCGCTGGTAGTTGCGGGCGGCCTCGGCGCGGAGCGGCTCCACCTCGACGGTCTGCAGCACGGCGATCTGGGCGGTCGCGGCGACGAGGCCGGCGAAGAGCCCCAACCCCGTGAAGATCATCCGCCGACGCACCGACGCCTCGCGCGCCTCTGGGGGGCGGGCGAGGCGGTCCGGGCCGCGGCGCGCGCCCTTGGCTCGGCTCTTGGCCTTTGCTTTGCGGTTGTCGCTCACAGCGCGTCCCCGCAGCGCCGGCCGTACGGCGTATCCGGGCCCAGCTCGCGGCAGCGTGAGAAGTGGGTCTTCGCGCGGTCAGGGGCGGAGAGCGCCGCGTAGATGCGGCCGAGGAAGTAGTGGGGCTCGGCGTAGGCCGGGCACAGCTCGATGGCCTTGTTGAAGGCCTCCAGCGCGGCGGCCGTGTCGCCCAAGTGCGCGAAGATGCGCCCCTTGTTGTTGTAGGCGAGGCAGAACTTCGGGTTGAGGAAGATCGCCATCCCGATGTGGCGCTGCGCCTCCTCGAAGCGGCCCAGCTTGTAGAGCGCCCAGCCCAGGTTGTTCTGGGCGAGGTACGGGGTCTTGTAGAGCGGGCGGTCCAGCAGGCGCTCGAAGTACGGCACCGCCATGTCCCACTGCTCGGTCGCCAGGTACAGGTTGCCCAGGTTGGCGACGGCCTCATCGAACTCGGGGTCGATGGTGATGGCCGCCTGGAACTCCTCGTGAGCGCGGGTGTAGTCCTGCCGCCCGAAGTAGATGAAGCCCAGCAGGTGGTGGGCCTGGGCGTGCTTCGGGTCCAGCTTGATGCAGGTGTACAGGTCGCTGATCGCGCTCTGCGTGTTCTGGTCGTAGAAGAAGTTCGTGGCCAGCTTGTAGTGGTAGTCGGCCTCTTTGATGCGCTCCTCAGCGCTCTGCCCGCAGGCGAGGGTGCTCAACGCGGCGATGGCCCCGATGGCTCCCATGGCGGCGATTCGGTAGATGGCAGCTCGCTGATTCATGGCGTCACCCCGCCGGCTTCCGGCGCTTGCAGGTCGTCGACCGGCAGCGTCTTCGCCATCGGGTGAACCGGCAGCGTCGTCGCCATCGGAACGGTGGGGGCGCTCGCGCCGTCGGGCACGATGAGCTCGTCGCGGTCGGTCGCCGTGCGCATGTCGAGGTTCTGACGCGCGTAGCTCTCGACCTCGCGCGGGTCCTCGTAGGTCGCCAGGGACAGCCGCAGGCGTTTCTGCTGCTCCAGCAGGCGCCGATGCTCGAAGCGCTGCGCGTCCACCGCGTAGCCCAGGCGAACGATCTCGAAGCGCGCCCGCACCTGGTAAAGCCCGGCGGCCGCGACGCCCATGGTCACCAGCATCAGCAGCGCAAAACGCCCCGAACGCCAGCCCAGCTGCGCCTTCTTCTGCTTGGTCTTGCGGGGCCGGCTCACGCGCGCCTCCCCGAGCCGGCGCGGCCCTTTGCGACCGCCGCGCGCTCGGCGACGCGGAGGCGGGCGCTGCGTGCGCGTGGGTTGTCGCGTACCTCCTCGTCGCTGGCCGAGACCGGCTTCGAGGTCAGCACGCGCCACGTGGGGCTCCAGTCCGACGGCGGCGGCAGGTGGCCGGGGCGGTCGGGTCCGCGCTCGCCCAACCGGAAGGACTGCTTGACCCGCCGGTCCTCCAGCGAGTGGTACGACAAGACGACGAGCCGCCCGCCCTCGCAGAGCAGGTCCGGCGCCTCGGCCAGCGCCTGGTCCAGCGCGTCGAGTTCGCCGTTCACCGCGATGCGAATCGCCTGGAAAACCGTGGTCGCGGGGTGCGTGGCCTGGCGCGATTTCCAGGGTTTCTGGACGGCCTCCACGGCGCGTGCGAGATCCCCCGTCGTGGAAAGACGCCCCTCCGCAAGTGCCCGTTTGATGGACCGCGCCACCGTGCGCGCGTCCTGGACCTCGCCGAACTCGCGCAGGACTCGCGCCAGCTCGTCTTCCGACCAGCTCGCGAGCAGCTCAGCCGCCGTCGGGCGTCCCGAGTCCCGGTTCATCCGCATGTCGATGGGCCCATCGGCGTGCTTGAGCCCGAACCCGCGCTCCGAGTCGTCCAGCTGGCGACTCGAGACGCCGAGATCCAGCAGGATCGCGGCCAGCGCGTGCTTCGACGGCAGCCCCGCCGCCTCGAGCAGCGCCCGCAGGTCGGCGAAGCTGCCGTGCAACATGGTGAAACGGTCCGGCAGCGCCCCTCCCCCCGAGATGCGCTGCCGGGCCGCTTCGAGTGCAGACCAATCCTGGTCCACACCCACTATGTTCCTCGTGGGAGGCGTCGCAGCGGCCAGGGCAGCGGTGTGTCCACCTCCGCCCAGCGTGCCGTCAACCAACGCTCCATCCGGGGTGTCCACCATCCACCCGACCACCTCATCCACCATCACGGGGATGTGGTAGGGCAGGACGCTGGCACCCGCGTTCATTGGGGTGCCGGTCATGTGGCCTCTCTCCGGAGCTGGGCGAGTCGGCCGCGAATGGCGCTCGCGCGGCTGTTCACGTCGGCGTACTTGGCGTTGAGGACCTCGGGCTTCCAGATTTGGAAGCGCTGACTGTCCACGCCCGAGAACGCCACGGTGTCCTGCAGCCCCAGCAGATGCCGAAAGGTCGCGGGAATCAGGATGCGTCCGGCCTTGTCCAGCTCCACGGTGGAAGCGGCGCCGAAGTAGAAGAGCTTGTAGTCCTCGATCTCGTCCTCGTTCATCACCGCGTCGACTTCTTGCTGGTACAGCGCGAAGGAGGCGGCGGAGCGAACCTCGAGATGATGCGGAGCCCCCAAGCCGTTCGTGATCTTGAGCACGGTCTCGCCCCGGCTCTCGAGGATTTCTCGAAAGTCCTTGGGCACCATCGTTCGCCCCTTGTCGTCTAGGGCGTGGTCGAAGCGACCGGAGAACATGGACGAAGACCTGTGCGCGGATTCACGATCCACATTTAGAGACTGTTCTACCACCTTGAGGCGTGGGCGGAGAGTACGCGTCGGCCTTTCAGACCGTCAAGGGCCAAGCTTGTCAACAAGTTGAAACGGATCGGGCGCTGAATCTTGCTTCTGGCCGAGATCTCGAGACGACCACTATATGTAGCGTTTCGATCTCGGGCTGGCTCAATATCATGGCCCGATCGCGCGATCTGGGAGAAACTGGATCGGTATCAAAGCAATGTGACTGGCACTTACCGACCTTTTGTTCAGTATCGCGGGTATTCGAGCCCGCCCGAAAGGGCCCGAATCAGCGCTGAGCGCCGATCCTGGGCCCCGCAGCTCGCGGATCGCCGCGCGCCGTCCGCGCGTCGCCCGGTTCGCGCAACTGCCCGAGAGCACGCACGATCGCCGTCACCGCGCCGCCCGATCACATCCGCGATTGGGGGAACAAGGTGGTAAATCGGGGCGGGTGCGGGCGCTGAAAACAGCACCGCCGGCGCGGGGGCGACCCGGCCGGCGGTGTTTTGAGAGCGCTTAGCTACCGAGCGGCGGCGGGCGCGTGTGCCCGCTCGCCCGCGAGACTACTGGGCGAGGCACACGTTGGAGACGCCGGGGATGAGGCCGCCGAAGCCAAAGCAGATGCCGGTGCCGCAGACCTTCTTGTCGGCGGGGCTCACCAGCTCGACGAGGAAGTCGCAGGCGCAGCCGCCGGGCAGCGTCGCCGCGCCGCCAGCGCCCCCTCCGGGCAGCGGGATCGGCAAGCCACCGCCGAATCCGAAGGCCTCGAGGAAGTTGGAGCACTTGGCGCCGCCCTTGCAGTAGGCGGTGATGTCGTCACAGCCGCCGTTGGCGTCCACGCACAAGCCCGACGACTTCTCGCAGGTCAGGACGTAGCTGGTGATGCCGGGGTCGCAGTCCGCGTCGCTCTTGCACTTCTCGAAGGTGCTGGAGGTGCAGTCGCCCTCGCAGGTGAAGCTGTTCTTGTCGCAGCTGCATCCGTCGTTGCAATAGGAGTCATCGGTGCAGGGGACGCAGTACAGCTCGCCGCCCACCTCGGCGCAGGCCGGGTAGGAGTCGCCGCAGGTCGCACAGACGCCCGCGCTCTCCTCACAGGTGTGAGTCGCCGACTTGCAGAAGCCGGTGGTGCAGTGGGTGTTGTTGAGGCAGGCCACGCACTTGCCCTCCCAGAGGAAGGGGGTCGGGTCCAGGCACTCGGTGTTCGTGCCCTGGCATGTGCCCGCCGCGTTGCACTTGGCGCCGTCGGTGCAGTGGGTGTCGTTGGTGCACTGCACGCAGCTCTTGTTGGAGCAGAAGGGCGTCGCGCTTCCTGAGCCACAGGGCGGGTTGCACTCGTTGACCGGGCCGCACTCGCTGGCGACTTCCGCGTAGCAGCAAGCGCCGCCCACGGACGCGCAGACCTGGACCTTGGAGTCGGAGTCCACCTCGCACACCTTGCCGCCGGGGCAATCGGTGGCGGCCGCGCAGCGCGGCTTGCAGACGCGGGCGCCGGTGTCGAGGCGCACGCACGCCGCGTCGGGACCGCACTCCCAGCCGTAAACACAGGGCTCGCACAGCGCGCGCGGAGCCTTGCACTCCTGCTTGATGGTGTCGCAGACCATGCCCTCGCCGCAGCCCTCGGTGACGCACTTGTCGCAGCGGTAGCCGTCCGGCGTGCACTTGCTCGCCTGGCACGACCAGCCGGTCTGGCACTCGTTGTTGCTGGTGCAGGGCATCAGGCAGGCCTTGCCGCTGGCGAGCGGGTCGCAGCTCCAGCCGCTGGGGCAGTCGGCGGCGGTCGAGCAGCTCGAGCACTGGTCGCCGGCCGTGCCCTGGATGGGCTTGCAGACCTTGGCGCCGGCGTCTCCGTCGACGCACTCCTCGCCGGTCGGGCAGCCGTTGGTGGTGCAGTCGCCCACGGCGGGGCACTCAGCGCCGACGCAGGCGCGGCAGGCGTGGGCGTCGCACACCTGATCGGCGTTGCAGTCTGCGGGGGCGAAGCAGGCCTGCTTGTCCCAGCACGCGCCCTGAACGCACTTCTCGGTCGCCACGTTGCACTCGCTGTCCACGATGCAGTTCGCGCCGGGGCAGAACGCGTCGTTGCAGGGGCCGGGGCCACCCGGATCGGTCTTGCACTGGCCCTGGCTGCAGATCTGGCCGGCGCCGCAGCTCCCGCACGTCACGCACCCGCACTGCGGAGCGCTGCACATCTTGCCGGCGCCGGTCTCCGCGCAGATGTGGTCGAGGCTTGAGCAGTCGCCCGGTCCCTCGCAGGGGATCGCCACGCACTGCGCTTTCACGCAGACGTTGCCGAAGGTGCACGCCTGGTCGCTGTCGCACGGGACGTCCGATTTCGAGTCGTCGCAGGCGCCGAAGAGGGCGGCGGCGGACAACGCGATGACGAGCAGGGCAGGGGCGAAGAGACGACTTGCCAACATGAGGGCTCCCTCCAGCGTCTTCAAGACGCCAGCTTCACGTGCCGCGTGGTCAGGCCGTGGCATGCGTCGCGGGAGTATACGGGTCAGCGTGCGCCGATCAAATCAAAGATTGGCACTGAGTGCCCGGAGGTCCTGAAACCTTAGGTGCGTGCGTCGCCGCGCGCGACTATTGGTCGAGTAAATTCTCCAATTCCTCGTCGGTTTCGTCCCCCGCTGGCTCGTCGGAGTCGAGCAGCTTCTCGAGCTCGAGCCGCTCGGCGCGATCGCGCGCGGCCTTCTCTTCGGCGGCGGTCGCGGCGGGGTCGGCGTCGTCGTCGGGCTCGGCCCCGGGTTCCACGTCGCCGTCGGCTGGCGCGTCCTCAAGCAGCTCGTTGAGGAAATCGTCGCCCTCGTCCAACCCATCGAGGTCCTCGAGGATCGAGTCGGAGTCGGACTCGACCGCGCCCTCGGTGCCCGGCGCGGCGGACTCCTCGCTGACCAGCCCCATGGCGCGCGGCAGGGCCAGGCTCAGCGAGGGGATGTAGGTGATGGCGATGAGGCACGCCACCAGGAGCCCGATGGCCGGGACCACGGCTCGATAGACGCTGAGCACGGGTTTTCGGAACTGGAAGGCCGAGATGAAGAGGTTCAGGCCGACCGGCGGGGTGAGGTAGCCGATCTCGAGATTGGCCAGGAAGATGATGGCGAGGTGCACCGGCTCGATTTGGTACTGCTCGGCCAGGGGGATGATGAGCGGCAGCACGGCGACGATGGCGCTGAAGACGTCCATCAGGCAGCCGATGACGAGCAAGAAGACGTTGAGGGCGAGCAGGAAGACCACCGGCGAGTCGATGAGGTCCTGGACCATGCCGAGGATCATCTGAGGGATCTTCTGGTCCTTCAGGTAGTTGTTCATGCCCAGGACGACCGCGAGGATCATGAAGATGGCGCCGACGAGGACCATGGACTCGCGGACGAGGCGGGGGAGGTCGCGGGTCGGGTGGATGTCGCGGTAGAGGACGACCTCGATAAAGAGGACGTAGACGGCGATGAAGGTCGCGACCTCGTGGATGCCGATGAGGCCGAGCTGAAAGACGGCGATGAGGGCGACCGGGAGCAGCACCTCGCCGATGGCGCCGCGGGCGGCGGCCAAGACCTCGCGCAGGTCGAAGGGCGTGCGGGCGACCTTGTGGGTGACGCCGGAGTAGACGGCCCACAGCGAGAGGACGGTGACCATCAGCAGGCCGGGGACGACGCCGCCAGCGAAGATGGCTTCGGGCTCGACGGAGTGGCTGCCGGCCGACAGCGAGTAGACGGTCGCGAGGATGAAGACCGGGAGGCTGGGGAAGAAGAGCAGGCCGAGGGAGCCCGAGGCGGTGAGCACGCCGAGGTTGAAGCGCTCGGGATAGCCGCGCTGGGCGAGGATTGGGTAGAGCAGGCCGCCGATGGCGACGATGGTGACGCCGGACGCGCCGGTGAACGCGGTGAAGAAGCTGCAGGTGACGACCGCGACGATGGCGAGGCCACCGGGGACCGTGCCGAAGATGGCCTCGGCGAGGCGGACCGTGCGGCGCGGGGTGCCCGAGTGGGCCAGCAAGTAGCCGCTGAAGATGAAGAGCGCGATGGGGAGCAGGTGCGGCTTGTCGAGCAGCGCGCCCATGGCGACGAAGATGTTCACCATCGGGATCGCGGGGTCGGCCCCCTGGTAGGCGACCAGGGTGGACAGGGCGATCACCACGAAGAGGGGGCCGCCGAGCAGCGCGTAGCCGAGTACGCCGAGGTTTGCCAGGGCGCCCATCAGTTCTCACCCGCGGTCGTGCCGGCGGTGTCGCCGCGGACGGCGTCCAGCTCGACCTCGTGCTGCGGGTCGACGCCGCCGACGTGCAGCGGGTCCGCGAGCGTGCCGCGGGCCGCGGAGACCGCGGTCACGGCGAAGTGCAGCGCCATCCATGCGAAAGAGAGCACCAGCGGGAACTTCCAGGCGCGCTCGCTCCAGAAGGCGCTCGTCAGGCCCGGGACGATGGTGGTGCCCGCCTCGATCTGGTGGAAGACATAGTCGTAGGCGACCGTGGACAGCCACACGCAGGTCAGCGCCGCGACGCCCAGCAAGAGCGCCTGGAGGGGCCGCCGAAACGAGCGCGGCAGGTGCGGCGCCAGCGCGTCGATGGCGATGTGCCGCGCGTCGCGACAGGCCAGCACGCCGCCGAAGAGGCCCAAGTGAAACGCCAGGAAATAGCTGGCTACTTGGGCGGTCACCCGGTCGAAGAGGTCGAGCTGCAGGGCGCGCACGACGATCTCGACCGAGGACAGGCTGATGACCGCCATCAGCAGCGCGAAGACCAGCCACTGCTCCACACGGGCGAGGGCGACTTCGTAAAACCAGGATACGGGGCCGCGCGGAGCGGACGCGTCGTCGGTCATTTCACGAGCCGACGCACCTCATCGAGGAGCGCCTTCGAGTAGACCCTGCCGGCCAGCTCGTCCTGCACTTTCACGAAGATGGCGCGCCACTCGCGCTCAGCGGCGCCGGTCACCGGCGTCACGATGGGCTTGGTGGCGCCGGCCTTGCGGGCCCCCACGGTCAAGAGCCCGGCGTCGTCGACCTTCACGCCGTCGTAAGCCTTGGCGGCCATCAACTGCAGGGTCTTCGTGTTGTCCTGGCGGACCTTCTTGGTGAGGATCGTCGACCACTTCGCCGACACCTCGCGCAGGGCCTTTTGCTGCTTCGCGGGCAGCGCGTCGAAGGCCGGCTTGGCCATCACGACCGCGCCGATCCCCATGGCCGCCGGCCACGGATTGATGTGGGTCGAGCGGTTGTACCAACGCAGACTCACCCCCGCGAGCGGGCTGGTCAGGTAGGAGTCCACCTTGCCGTTGGCCAGCGCGGAGGTCACTGAGGGCACGCCCAGGGGGACGCCCGCGGTGCCGGCGTGGCGCGCGACCGAGGGCCCGACCGGGTCGTCGGTCCAGGTCCAGAACTTGGTCTGCTTCAGGTCGTCGGGGGTCACCACCGGGACGTTGCTGAAGATGTAGAGCGGGCCTACGTCGCCCCAGCCCAGCAGGATGAAGCCCGCGGCCTCCATGGACGCCTCGATCTTCGGCGCCAACGCCTTGCGGACCTCGTCGAGCTGGGCGGGCGTCTTGTAGAGGCCGGGGAGCTGAAACACGATGGCGTCGGGGACGATCTTCGCGAGCCCGACTGCGGTGAGCGCGGCCATCTGAAGCTGCCCGCTGCGCATCTTCTCGACGACTTCCTTCTCATCGCCCTGCACGCCCGAGTCGAAGATGTCGACGGTGAGCCCGTCGCCCTTCTCGGCGAGCTCGGCGCCCATGTGCTCGAAGAGCTTGCCCCACGACGAGCGCTTCGGCGCCAGGGTCGCCAGCTTCAGGGTCGTGGCCAGCGCGGGGCCGGCGCTCAGCGCGAGCGCGAGGACGGCCAGCGTGGTGTTGCGTAGGAGCGTCATCGGTCAGCCTCCGGTGGGAAAGAATCGGTCGATTTGGCCCAGCCAGCGGCGGGCGCGGACCCGGGCGAGGCTGTTGAGCAGGTTGTGCTCGCGCGACAGCTCGGGGTCGGCCTCCAGCACGGACTCGAGCGCCTCGCGGAAGCCCTCGCGGTCCCGCGTGGCGACCAGCAAGAACCGAGCCCGCATCGCGACGATCAGCATGTTCTTGCCGTCGGCGATGCGCAGCGCCTCGTCGAAGTGCCTGGCGGCCGCCTCGGTCTCGTCGCTGAGCGCGGCCGGCACCGAGAGCTTCAGCAGCGCGAAGAAGAGGTGCCCGCCCCCATCGTAGTAGCTCTCGTCCAGCGCCAACACGCGGTTCATCATGGCCTCGACCCGCGGCATCTCCATGAGCAGCACCGGGTCCTGGCGCAGATTGACGAGATTTCCCCAGGCGTTCGCGGCCCAAAAGAGCGAGCCCACGTCTCCCTTCTCGAGCTTCGCCAGGGCGGCGTCGAAGTCCGCGTCCGACGCGTCGACGAGGTTCGGGATCTTCCGGCTCAGGCTCAGCGCCTCGAGCGCCGCCGTCCGCCCGCGCAGGTAGAGCGCGGCCGCCCGGTCCGCGATGACCTCCCGCTCGGCCTCGTCCTCCGACGCGTCGAGGTCGTCCTCGACGAAGCCGAATGCGTAGCCGGTGTAGGCCTCGCCCATCAGCTTGTGCAGCCGTTTGTCGTCGGGGCGCGTGATGCGAAGGCCCTCCATCATGCCGATATTCGACTCGATCGAGACCCGCGCCACGCGCAGATCCGGCTGGGCGTCCACGCTGGGCTTGCCGGCCTCGATGATGGCGATGGTCTGGCCGGCCGCCATGCTGGTGAGGTTACAGCCAGACGCGGTCAGGGCCGCGGTCGCGGTGAGCGCGGCGAGCGCCACCCGCGTGCCGGTGAGTTGCTTGGATGCCACAGACCCTCCCGCGGGTGACGGCGCGCAGAGATGAGGTAGGTGCAGGCCTATACCCACGTGCGCGCACTGGCGTCAATCCGCCCAGCAATCCCAAGGAGTTTCGGCGACCCAGGCCCCGCTTGTGGGATCGCCGGGCTGCGGCTAGTCTGCCCGGCCCATGGGGCACGGTTTTTCACGAGGCGGGACACTCGCCTGGCTCAGCGCTTTCGCGATGGTCGCCTTGACGCAGAGCGGCTGTTCGCTCCCGCTCGGCGATCAGTCGACGCCGGAGTCTGCGCACTACGCGGTGCTTCAGGCGCGGCAGGCAGGGGACCTCGACGCGCTCTGGGCGCTGCTGGACCCCGCGACCGCCCAACTCTTCACGCGGTGGGTGGCGGCTGAGAAGAAGGCCGTCGAGGCCGTGCGCCTCCGCTACCCGTCGGACAAGCAGGCCGCGGCCCTCGCCGCGCTGGACGGTGGGCGCCGCGGCGGGCTCCCCGACGGCCAGTCGCTCTTCCGCGTCTTCGCCACGGGCGGGGTCATCGAGCCCCTGTCGCGCATGGCGCAGACCGGCGCGCACGTTCGCTCGGTCGCCTACGCCGACGGCGGCGCTCAGGCGACGGTTCGCACCTGGGCGGGCGACGAGGTGGCGCTGCGCCGCGGTGACGACGGGCAGTGGTACCTCGCGCTGCGCCCCGAAGAGGCTTCGCGCCTTGAGACCGCGGTCCGCACCGCCGAGTCCAACCTCAAGCGCGTCGAGGGCAACATCGACGTCTTCAGCGGAAAAGCCGCGACGCCGTAGTAGCTTAGGAGTTAGCCCGGAATAAGTGCGGCGTCTGCGCAAGGAGACGCCCCATCAACGCGTTCGCGAAACCCGAAGGTGTATCTGGATACTCCGAGGTTTCGAGGACGCGTTGATGGGGATGGATCCGCCGCGAAGATGACGTGTTTATCTGGCCGACTCCTTAGGTCCGAGATCCTGCTTGATTCCGGCAGGACTCGTCTCGCGATTGCGACTCACTTTGGTTCGCGCCAAGACGCCAAGACGCCAAGAACGCGCGTCCTTGGCGTCTTGGCGTCTTGGCGCGGACCTCCTGGTCCTGGCTCGGCCAGGGTTGGGCGTCTGCGAGGCAGGCCAGCCCGAGATCAGTAGCTCTCGCAGCCCGAGTCGCCCTCTGGACAGCGGAAACGCACGTGGAAGTGGTCCAGGTGGCCGCCCGCGTGGCGAATCATCCCGCGATAGCCCGACTCGTCTTCGAGCAAGAAGAAGGCGTCGAGCTCGTCGGGGCCCCAGCCGGCCGCCTCGGCTTGCGCGCTGAGACCCGCGTGGAGGCTGCGATCGGCGAAGATGTACTCGACGCGGCCGGTCAGCATCAGCGTCTCGAGCACGTACCAGGCCTTCACCAAGTCCACGTCGCCGGTCGTCATGTCGGTGTTGAAGAGGCGGCGGCTGGTGTTGCCGTTCTCGAAGAACGCGATGTCCACGTCGCGGCCGCTGCGGTGCGAGCGGTGGTTCGGGATGGCGCCGCCGTCTTCTTTGGAGATGGCGCCGACCAGCATGGGGGCCGTGCCCGGGAAGGCGTAGGCGAGGCGCGCGGCGGCGTACTCGATGAGGGCGATGGTCTCGTCGGTGCCGAAGTGGCTGTCGCGGTCGAAGCGCGTGTAGCCCAGGCCGCTCATCGGGAGGGGGACGCCGTTTTCGAGGCGGCCCTTGTTCGGGCGGCCCACGCTGCGGGCCTTGCGGGCGTCGGCGGGGACGCGCCAGTCGGGGATGTCCTCAGGCGGCGCGGGTGGCGGCGGGGCCTCGTGGCCGACCGCCGCCTGCGCGACTGGAAACACCGACGCGTCGTGCTGCAGAGCGGCCGGCGCCGCCCCCAGCAGGAAGGGTGCGAAAAGGCCCACCGAGGCCAACCGCAGGGCGCGCGTCATCATGGCGCAACGCTAGCAGCGGCTAGGGGAGGCGACCAGAAATCGGGCGCCTGCGGAGCGTGCGCGGCCGACGCCAGTCCTTGACCTCTGGGGCTGCTGCTAAGGATACTCGGCGCCGTCCAGCGGTTCGATCACGGCTCGCTCCACGGGGGATGAATGGTAGGCAGACGAGTCGGAAGCAGCGCCATCGCGGCTTTGATCGTCCTCGGGCTCGGCGTGGCGATCACCGTGGGGCCCGCGTGGGCGGACGACGCGCGAAAGCCGGCGCGCAAGGCGTCCGAGCGCAAGAGCAAGAGCGACAAGGCTGACGAGAAGAAGGCCGAGCCCGAGAAGGGCAAGGAGGCGGGCTGGCCGCGGCGGGTCGTCGACCCGGCGCCCGGCACGGTCCACTACGTCGTGCAGCAGGCGCTGATCGTCGCGCAAGACCCCGACGCGCGCGGTGCGTTTCAGCGCTACCTCAAGCTGATGCACGAGGACTGGAAGCACAACGACAAGGCGATTCGGCAGCTCGAGGCGTTCTCGTGGCAGCGGTTTCGGCGCCAGGTGAAGGACTACGTGCTCGAGGGGACCGAGGGCGGGTTCATGATGACGCGCCAGGACCCGGAGCACCTGACGGACGCCGACGTGGACGCGCGCGTGTTCTTGCAGCCCATCAACAACAAGATCCGCGAGCTGCCCACGCCGATTCGGTTGCGGCGGGTCGAGGGGGTCTGGCTGATCACCGCCAACTCGCTTTGACCGGATCGGCGCAGCGTCCCAGCCGGGGCGCCCGAGCCGCGAGTCGTCTCCGCGGGCAGCCTGTGCGCCGCCCCGCCCCACCGCGCCGGAGCTAGAACCCTTGGACACCTGCGTCGTCATCACCGCCGAACCTCCAAGCGAGAGCGCGGTCGTGCGCGCGATGCGGGAGGCCGGGTGGCGCGTGGTGCTGCGCTACCCCGGGCGCGGCACCGACGAGATCGCCGCCGACCAGCCGGACGTGGTGGTCGTGGACGTGCCCGGGCACGCGTCGGTGCGCACCTCGGTGGACCGGCTCATCGCCGCGCCGGGCATGGAGGAGATCCCGATCATCGCGGTCGTCGACCAGACCGCCGTGCGCGAGGCGGGCGGCATCCGCCGGCTGGTCGACTTCGTGCTGCGGCCGCTGCGACCGGGTGAGCTGGCTGCCCGCGCGCGCCGACCCCTGGCCGCGGGCGTCCGCGACGACGAGGACCGCATCCAGATCGGCGGCCTCATCATCGACCTCAAGGGCTTCGAGGTCTCCAAGGACGGCACCGTCTTGGACCTGACCTACCAGGAGTTCCAGCTCCTGAAGTTCCTGGCGTCCAGCTCGGGTCAGGCTTTCAGCCGCGACCAGCTCCTCGCCCGAGTGTGGGGCTACGACTACTACGGCGGCTCGCGCACGGTGGATATCCACGTGCGGCGCATTCGCGCAAAGCTCGACCAACCCTACGCGAACTGTCTGCAGACCATCCGCCACGTCGGCTACAAGTGGGTGTCCCGCGACGCCCTCACCGACGGTGCCGAGTGACCCCTCCGGAGCACGGAATGTCCGATAACGCTGACCACAACTACATAATTCACCATGTGCGCGAGCTGGGCGTGAAGCTCATCCGCCTCTGGTTCGCCGACGTCGCCGGGCGCCTCAAGGAGGTCGCCATCACCAGCGAGCAGCTCGAGACGGTGCTCGAGGAGGGCCTCGGCATCGACGGCGGGGTCATGGGGGGGCCGACCCAGGACGAGAGCGAGCTCATCTTGCTGCCCGACGCCTCGACCTTCGCGCTGCTGCCGCCCGTCGACGGTGTCAGCGAGGTGGGTCGGATGTTCTGCGACGTCCGGCTGCCCAGCGGCGAGCCCGCCCCCGACGACACGCGCGCGGTGCTCAAGGCGGCGCTGGCGCGGGCCGGTGCCCGGGGCTACACGTTCTACGCCGGCTGCGAGATCGAGCACTTCTACTTCCGGGATGGCAGCTCGCCCCTGGTGCCCATGGACCGCGGGCGGCGATACGACGCCAGAGACGCGGTCGAGCTGGTGCCGCTGAAGCGCGAGACGCTGCTGGCCCTTGAGCAGCTCGGCGTCGCGGTCGACTCCTTCCATCACGAGGACGCGCCCGGTCAGTACAAGGTGGGGCTGCAGTATAATGACGCCCTCAGCATGGCCGACGGGCTGGTGACCTACCGGCAGGTCGCGCGTCAGGTCGCGCAGCGCTTCGGCGTCATCGCGTCGTTCATGCCCAAGCCGCTCACCGAGCACGAGGGCAGCGGGCTGCACTTCTCGCTGTCGCTGACCCGCGGCGAGGAGAACGTCTTCTACGGGGCGTCCGACCCCCACGGCCTCTCCGACCTCGCGCGCGGATTTCTCGCGGGGCTGCTGGCCCACGCGCCGGCCATCACCCTGGTCACCAACCCCACCGTGAACAGCTACAAGCGCTTGGCGCCGGGCTTCTCTGCACCCGTCGCCTGCACCTGGGCGCCGTCAGGGCGCGGCGACCTCGTGCGCATCCCGGCGCTGCAGGCCGGCCACGGGCCGCGCTCCACGCGGCTGGAGTACCGGGTGGCGGACCCCAGCTGTAACCCCTACCTCGCGCTGACCGCGCTTCTGGAGGCGGGCCTCGACGGAGCCGATCTCGAGCTGGCTCCCCCTGCTCCGCGCGACGCCGAGCTCGCCCCGGAGCGCGCCGGCGCCTCGCTGCCCCGCTCCCTCGCGGAGGCCATCTCGCGATCCCGAGAGTCCGAGCTGCTCACCCGGGCCTTGGGCGACGCGCTGCACGACGAGCTGCTCACGGCGGCTCAGCAGCAGTGGGACGACTACCACACCCACGTCAGCGCCTGGGAGATCGCCAACTATCTGGAGGGTTGAGCGGCGCGGCAGCCGAGCCTCCGGCCTGCCAAGCGGCTAGGAGCTCGGCGGGCTGAGGGCTAAAGGCTGAGCGCTGAAGGCCGAGCGCTGCGGGCTGCGGGCTGAAGGCTGACCGCTGAAGGCCGCGCCTTGCGCCGTCTACTCGACCAACTCGGCCGCCGTCTTCCGCAGGTTGTCGGCCTGAAAGCTGTTGAGCTGCACGGACACGCCTGCCAGCGGGCCCGTGCGCGCCACGGCCCACGGGTCGCCCTCGTCGGCCTTGGGACCCAGCTCCAGCTTCAGCTTGCTGCCGTCCGTGAGCGCCGCCTCGATGGTCGTCACGCTCGTCGGGGTCAGCCCCACGGTCGCGGGCGGCTTGCCCGGCTCGACCGCCTTGGCCTTGAGGCTGCCGAGGGTCCCGAGCACCGTGGTCACCACCATCGCCTTCGTCTTCTTGCCCGCCGGCAGCGGCGCCAAGACCAGCGCGTCGCCTTCTCGCGTCAGCGTCACGGCGTCCGCGCCGCCGGGCGGCGTGATGGTGAGGCTCTGGACCTGCTCGGGCGTGACCTCGAAGAGCTTCTTCAGTCGCAGGTCCGCGGCGGCCTTGCGGAAGCGCCCGGCCGAGAAGTCGGCGACGAGCACGGGATCGCCCGCGAGGCCCTGGCGGGTCACGCGCGCCCAGCGCTGGCGGGCGTAGGGCTCGTCTTCCATCACCGGCCCGAACGCGACCTGGTACTTCTGGTCGCCGGCGTCCAGCTCCGCCGTGAAGTCGGGCGCGGCCAGCGCGGCCAGCGCCTGGGCGGTCTCATCGGGGCGCGCGTAGCGGTTGGCCTTGGTCGTCACCATCTGCGGGATGTGGCTGCTCGGGTCGGCGGGCAGCGACTCGGCCGGGCTCACGAATCGCCAGGCGGCGCCTTGCTGTTCGACGGTCACGGGCCCGCCGGTCTCGGGCGCGAAGCGGATGCGGGTCACCTGCTCCGGCGTGAGGTCGAACATGGCCTTGTCGCGCACATCGGCCAGGGTCTTCCGCAGGTTCTGGGCGGTGAACTTGTCGAGCTTGACCAGCTCAGTGCCACCCGCGACTCGCGCCCACACCGGGTCCGTGTCGCCGTCCGCGATGTCGAGGGCGACCTCCTTGCCGTCGTGGGTGCGGGCCGAGACCTTCCAAAAGGCCGCGCCCATCGCGTCGGCCGGGGCGTCAGCAGCCGCGACGAACTCCTGGGCTCGCGCGCCCGAGATGTTACGGGCCAGGGCGGCCGCCGAGTCGTCGGTCTTCTGGCCAGCGGGCTCGGTCACCGTCCACGTGACCTCGTGCTTTGGCGGGGCCTCGGGCGTCGCGCCGGGCGTCTCCACCCGCGCGCCGTCCAGGACCAGCTTCGCGCCGTCGGGCCCTGAGACCTCGATGTGCACGAGGTCCTCGGCCTTCACGTCCAAGAGCTTCTTGTCCCGAAGCTCCGACAGCTTCACCTCCAGCGGCGCCCGGAGATCCTTGCCCGAGATGCGGTAGACCGTGGTCGGCTCGCTCTTCTGCGCTACCCAGGTGTCGCTCGACGAGTCCTGGTCATCGGACGCCGCCTTGGCCTTCTCGGCCTTGCCCACCCAGAGATCGACGCCGTTCCAGGTGGCTCCGCCCGCCACCAGCTTCAACCCCACCCGGTGCGCCGCATCGAGGCCGTAACGCCCGAGATCTTTGTCTGCCACCGTCTTCGAATACACAGACGCGCTCGGGTCCTTGAAGACGCGCACGATCTGCTCGACCTGGTATCGCACCGCGGGCGCCGCCATGGGGGCGGTCAGCGCCCAGGTCAGCTCCTTGCCCTCGCCGGTGCGCTTGAGCTCCACGGTCTGGCCGTCGCGCTCGATGACGACCTGGTCGACCGGGTAGTCGATGGGCTCGGACGCGGCGAGGACGCTCTTCTGCGCCTCGGCGTCGAGCTGCGCTTTCGTCGCGTAGCCAGTGATCGTCAGGGTTTTCGGAGCCGGGGTCTCGGGTTTGCGCGTCACGAGCCAGGTGACCAGCCCCAGGGCGATCACGCCGAGCAGGAGTCCGATGAGCGTGCGTTTCATGCCCGCGTCCCCCCGGTGAGCGTGGCGACGAGGCGTCGCTTGCGTCGGCGCCGCCAAGCGATGCCCAGCAGCCCGAACAGGATGAACAGGATGGGCGCGCCGGCGACGGCCGCGACTTTGACGAGGCTCTGCTGGCCCTCGTCGAGCTGCTCAAGCGGGCGGCGCTGGTATTGCTTCGAGCGGATCTCGACCAGCGCCTCCTGCTGAATCGACCAGTCCAGCGCGTTGAAGAGGAACTGGATGTTGTCGTTGAGGGTGTGCTGAATCTGCGACAGCCGCACCTCCCAGTTCTGCAGGTTGGCGCGCCACTGCTGGAACTGGTCGATGATCTCGAAGCTGCCGCCGGTCAGCGCCGCGAGGTCGAAGCCGGCGAAGATGGTGGACTGGGACAGGGGCTCCAGCCCGAGGTTGGAGCCGATGACCAGCACGCGGCCCTCGCCCTTGTCGCGGCGCTGCGGTTTGACGGCCGGCTCCTTCTTGGCGGCGTCGGGCGACTCCGGGTCCTCCTCCGCGGCGGGTTCGGCGGGGGCCTCTTTGCCGGCGAAGTGGCTGGTGAGCTCGCCGGTGACGGTGGCGGCGACCACGAAAGGCCCTGCGCCCGCGGTCTGCGCCACGCGGGCGAGCTGGGCGGTGGGCTCGAGCGGGAACTGCGGGTCGGAGACGGTGATGGCGTCCTTAGTCGACTCGATGAGCGGCGTGACTGTGCGGCCAGGGGCCTCCGTGACGGTCAGGGCCTCAACCCAGGGCAGGGTGAGCGACGCGATGGAGCGCACCAGCGGGCTCTCGGTCGCCATGGCGTGCAGGACGGGCAGCAGCGGGTACGGGAACTGCTTCTGGGTCTGCCAGGCCAGCTGTCCCTGACGCACCACCGAGAGCACGTTGACGACGTCGTGGTCGGACTTCTCGGCGACCAGCGCGCCCGTCGGGGTGATGCCCCAGGTCGCGAGCAGCTCGCCGATATTCGACGTGTTCTTGGTCAGCTGGGTGACCGACATCGCGCCCTTGGGCGTGACGTTGAGGAGCTGGGCGTCCCAGGGGTTGAGGAAGACGACCAGGGAGCCGCCGCCGAGGACGTACTGGTCGAGCTGGAAGAGCTGGTGCGGTGTGAGCGCGGTCTTCGGCCCGAAGAGGACCAGCCCGCCCACCGTGGTCGGCACGGGCTTGGCGAGGTCGACCTTGGCGATCTCGAAGCCCTGGCGCTTGAACAGGTTGCGCTCGACGCCGCCGAGGACTTGGTTGATGCGGTCCTGCATCAGGCCGAGCTGCTGGACGACCTGCTGGGCGAAGGGGTTCTTCTGGCCCAGGACGGGTGCCAGCTCCGGCGGGACGAGGGGGCTGTCGTCGGCGAAGGGGCAGAAGGCGTCGCCGGCGCAGACGAAGCCGATGCTCTTTCGGCCAGGCGAATCCTCGAGATTCTTCGCCTCGGAGTCGACCTCGGCCTTGATGGCGTGGAGGTTCTCGACGAACTGAAGGGCCGTCTGCTTCTGCTCCGCCTCGGTGGCCGCCAGGGCCTGCTGGAACTGGCCGTAGTTCTGGGAGAAGGCCGTGGCCATGTAGGCGAGGGAGTCCAGCGAGGGGTGGGTGCCCTGGAGCGCGGTCGCCGCGGTGAGGGTCGGGGCCACGCCGTCGCAGGCCTTCTGGATCTCCAGGGCCGCGGTTTGGTAGGCGCCGACTCGCTTTTCGGCGGCGTCGGCGGTCAGCAGGCCGAAGGGGTTGGCGCCCGCGCCGTCGTCTTTCGGGGCCGCGTCGACCAGCGCCTTGTCGCAGGCGCCGACGGCCTCGTGGACGTTCTTCCCCGCCGTGAGCAGGTCCTGCATCTCGGCGGCGTGGTCCACCTTGTCGCGCAGGCGGGTCAGCAGCCGGGTGATCTCGAACTCGTAGTGCTCGGGGTAAAGGCCGAGGGGGAAGACCTCCATGGCGTCCGCGTAGTGGAAGGTCGCGCCCAGCACGTACTGCTTGAACTCGAGGCGGCCGTCTTTGGCCGTGGCCTCCTCGCCGGAGAAAGCGCGCAGATTCGCGGTCTTCGCCTGCTCGACGATGTCGCCGTCGGCGACCCGGACCACCATCTTGCCGTCGGCGTAGCTGCGGTACTCCTCGATCTTGTCGCGGAAGGCCTGGGCGACGTCGCGCATCACGCGGGGCTGGCCGCTCTCGTCGCGGATGGTCTCGGGGAAGTCGGGCGAGATGTAGAGGGTGACCTCAAGCTCGTCGAAGGCCGCCACCGCGTCGCGGGAGGCCTGGCTCAGCGTGTTTAGGTTCGCCTCGGTGAGGTCGGTGCGCCCGAAGAGGCGGCCGGCGATGATGTTGACCAGCACGGCGATGACCACCGTCGCCGTGATGACGGCGGTGACGTAGAGGCCGCCCGTGAGTTTGCTCGTCTTGGCCATGAGTGTTCCCCTACTTCCAGTTGCGCGCTTGCAGCGACTGCACGGCGCAGACCAGCGAGACCACGATGAAGGTCGCGTAGAACACCAGGTCGCGGGTGTCGATGACGCCGCGGGCGATGTTCGCGAAGTGGGCCTTCATCGACAGGGCCGCGAAGGCGTCGCGCGCGCTCTCCCACACCGAACCGATCATCGTGTCGATGGCGTAGAAGAAGGTGCAGAGCAAGACCGCGAGGATGAAGGCGATGATCTGGTTCTGGGTCCAGGTCGAGGTCAGCAGCCCCATGGCGGCGTAGGCGGCGCCGACCAAGAAGAGGCCGAGGTAGCCGCCGATGACGAGGCCGGTGTCGAGCTCGCCGAGGCTGCCGACGATGAGCGGGAAGACCAGGCTCATCAGGAGCGTGACCGCGAGGATGCCGAGGGCGCCCAGGTACTTGCCGACGATGATCTGGGTGTCGGTCACCGGCCAAGTCACGAGCAGCTCGATGGTCCCGGCGCGCTTCTCCTCGCTGAGGAGGCGCATGGTGATGGCCGGGATGTAGAGGATGAAGAAGAGCGGGATCTGCTCGATGAGCGGGCGAATCGTGGCCTGATTGGCGTTGAAGAAGTCGTAGACCACGAAGAGGTAGACGCCGCAGATCGCCAGGAACACCGTGATGGCGACGTAGGCGATGGGGCTGCCGAAGTAGAAAGCCAGCTCGCGCTTGGCGATGGCGGAGACGTTTCGTAGGGCGTCGGTCACGTCACACCACCTGCGTGAGCTTGCGGAAGATGCCCTCGAGATCGAGGACCTGACGGTGGAGCTCGACTAGCTGCCAGCCGCGCTCGACGGCCAGGGCGTAGACGAGGGGGCGGAGGTCGGTGCCGGTGGCGGCTTGGAGCTCGAGGGCGAGGGCGCCGTCTTCTGCGGCCATGGCGTTCTGGACGCGGTCGACGCCGGGGAGGGCGGCGAGGGCCTCGCGGGCGTCGGCCTCGGGGGCGCCGCGGAGGACGACCCGGACGCGGGGGCGCTCCTCCTCGCGGGACTGCAGCTCGGCCGGGGTGCCGTCGGCGACCACGCGGCCCTGGTGCACGATGATCATGCGCGTGCAGGTGGCCATGACCTCGGGGAGGTTGTGGGTGGACAGGATGATGGTCCGCTCGCGGCCAAGCTCGCGGACGAGGTTACGGATCTCGACGATCTGGTTCGGGTCCAGGCCGCTGGTGGGCTCGTCGAGGATGAGGATGTCGGGCTCGTGGATGAGCGCCTGGGCGAGGCCGACGCGCTGCTTGAGGCCCTTGGACAGGGTACCGATGGCGTGGCCGGCGCGGTTGGAGATGCCGCAGAGGCCGGCGGCGCGGTCGATGCTGTTGTGGATGGCCCCGCGGGCGATGCCGCGGATTGTCGCGACGTAGGCGAGGTAATCGTAGACCAGCATCTCGGGGTAGAGGGGCGTCGACTCCGGCAGGTAGCCGATGCGGCGCCGGACCGCGAGCCCGTCGCGGTTGACGTCGACGCCGTCCACGGTGACCTGGCCGGCGGTCTGAGGCATGAAGCCCGTGAGGATCTTCATCGTGGTGGACTTGCCGGCGCCGTTGGGCCCCAGAAAGCCGACGATCTCACCGCGTTGGATCTCGAAGCTGACGCCCTTGAGCGCCTCGAGGTCACCGTACGTCTTGGTGAGGTTTGAGACCTGGATCATGAGGCTCCCCGGTGTGGCCGAAGGAAGTGCCCCCAAGGGGCGCGGCGCCGCAGGTTACTTGGCTGCCGAGCATCGTCAAGCGGCCGCGCCAGGGGGCGACGCGGGCGAGACGACTGGAACGGGCGCGCCAAACCGGGAGGTCCGGGATGTTATTCCCATCGCGGTGGGCCAATGTTATTCGAGCCGCCGTCACGCATGCTGAGGAGCTGTCCATGAGCGACGTCAACACGCTGGTAGGCCGGGGAAGCCACTTCGAGGGCAAGATGACCTTCGAGGGCGTCGTGCGGGTAGACGGCTCGTTCGAGGGCGAGATTGTCAGCGACGACACGCTCATCATCGGCGAAGGCGCTGAGGTGCGCGCGGAGCTGGATGTCGCCACCCTGGTGATCTACGGCACGGTCTACGGGAATATCCGGGCCAGCAACTGCGTGGAATTGCACGCGCCGGGTCACCTCGTCGGGAACATCATCAGCCCGTCGCTCATCGTGGAGCGGGGCGCGATGTTCGACGGCAATTGCCGGATGGGCGTCGTCGACTGGCCGCAGCTGGAAGGGCCGGCGGATGAGGACGAGGACGTCGAGGGCTCAGACGACGACTGAGCGTCTGCGGCGCCGAGCGCGCCCGCGGAGAGTGCCCCGCCGCGCGTGGACGTGCGGCGGGGGACGCGAGGGCTAGGCCGGGATGACCGGCTTGGTGCGCTTGGCGACCGCGAGGCGGTTCTCGGCGCGTCGCAGCGAGTGCTGCAGACGAGCCACTTCCTCGCCGCGGGTCGGGTCCACGGAGCGCAGCTCGGCGCCCACGCGGGCGAGGGCGGCTTCGGCGCGCTGGACATCGATCTCGGCAGGGCGCTCGGCGGTCTCGGTGATGACGACCACCTCGTCGCCTGCGACCTCGGCGAAACCGCCGTTGACCGCGAGCCAGCCGATCTCGCCCTGAAGCGGCTTCCAGCTCAGCCCGCCGATCCCGACGCTGGTGAGCAGCGCGCGGTGGCCCGGAAGCACGCCGAGATCGCCCATCTCACCGGGGATGGTGACCTCGGCGACCTGGGCGTCGACCTTGGCGCCGCGTGGCGTTACGACTCTGAGATGCATCGTCGGCTCCTGTAGATGTGATCGCTACCGAGTCGCGAATCAGAGAGTCTTGGCGCGCTCGATCACACTCTCGATCGTGCCGACCATGTAGAAGGCCTGCTCGGGGATGTGGTCGTACTCACCGTTGCAGATGCCCTTGAAGCCCTTGATGGTGTCTTCGAGCTTCACGTACACGCCCTTGGTGCCGGTGAAGGTCTCGGCGACGTGGAAGGGCTGGCTCAAGAAGCGCTGGATCTTGCGGGCGCGCTCGACGGTGCGGCGCTGATCCTCGGAGAGCTCGTCCATGCCGAGGATGGCGATGATGTCGAGCAGGTCCTTGTAGGCCTGCAGGATCTCCTGGACGCGGCGGGCGACGTCGTAGTGCTCGCGGCCGACCACCTGGGGGTCGAGGATGCGGCTGGTCGAGTCGAGCGGGTCCACGGCGGGGTAGATGCCCAGCGACGCGAGGTTACGCGAGAGCACGGTCGTCGCGTCCAAGTGGGCGAAGGCCGTGGCGGGCGCCGGGTCGGTCAAGTCGTCGGCGGGCACGTAGATGGCCTGCACCGAGGTGATCGAGCCGCGGTTGGTCGAGGTGATGCGCTCCTGGAGCCCACCCATCTCGGTGGCCAGGGTCGGCTGATAGCCTACGGCCGAGGGGATGCGGCCGAGGAGGGCCGAAACCTCAGAACCTGCCTGGGTAAATCGGAAGATGTTGTCGATGAAGAGCAGCACGTCCTGGCCCTGCTCGTCGCGGAAGTGCTCGGCCACGGTGAGGGCCGAGAGCGCGACGCGTGCGCGGGCTCCTGGCGGCTCGTTCATCTGGCCGAAGACCAGCGCGGTCTTCGTGAGCACGGACGCGCCGGTGGAGAGCTTGGAGTCCTCCATCTCGTTCCAGAGGTCGTTGCCCTCACGGGTACGCTCGCCGACGCCGCCGAACACCGACACGCCGCCGTGCTGCATGGCGATGTTGTTGATCAGCTCCTGAATCAGCACGGTCTTGCCGACGCCGGCGCCGCCGAAGAGGCCGATCTTTCCACCGCGCTGGTAGGGGGCCAGCAAGTCCACGACCTTGATGCCGGTCTCGAAGGCCTGAACCTTCGTGTCCTGGTCGATGAGCTTCGGGGGCTCGCGGTGAATCGGGTCGTAGTGCTTGGCCTCGATGGGGCCGCGCTCGTCCACCGGCTCGCCGATGACGTTCATGATGCGGCCGAGGGTCGCGTCGCCCACCGGCATCATGATCGGCTTGCCCGTGTTGCGGACCGGCAACCCGCGGACCAGACCGTCGGTCGTGTCCATGGCGATGGCACGGACGGCGCGGTCGCCGGTGTGCTGCGCGACCTCGAGCACGAGGTTGAACTCGCGGTCGTCAATGTTCGCGTTGGTCACGCGGAGGGCCGTGAGGATCTCCGGCAGGTCGCCCTCCGGAAACTCGACGTCCACGACGGGGCCGATGACCTGGGTGACGCGGCCCGTGGACCGGTTATCTGCTGCGACTGCTGCTGCCATCGTCTGCCTCTCAGGCTCTAAAAGGAGTTCAGTGTTCGTCTGTTCTGCGAGCGCCGCGCGGTCGGCCCGGTCGACTCAGGGGGGGATTACTTGATGGCCTCGGCGCCGCCGATGATCTCCATCAGCTCCTTGGTGATGTTCGCCTGCCGCGCGCGGTTGTACTGCAGCGTCAGGCGGTCGATCAGCTCGCCGGCGTTCTTGGTCGCGCTGTCCATCGCGCTCATGCGCGCGCCCATCTCCGAGGCGACGCTCTCAAGCAGCTGCCGGTAGATCTGCACCGTGATGTGGCGCGGAATCACCGCGTCCATCACCTGCTCTTTCGAAGGCTCGTAGATGAACTCCGCGAGCTCACCGCCATCGGGGGGCGTCGTGGGGACCACCGGCAGGAGCTGCTCGATGATCACTTCCTGCGAGATCGCGGACTTGAACTCGTTGTAGACCACATAGAGCGCGTCCACTTCGCCCTCGACGAAGGCCACGATGGCCTTCTCGGCGATGTCCGACGCGGACTCCAGGCTCACGCCCTTCTGGATGTCCCGGAAGTAGCTGCCGATCGGGGTCGGCCGCCGCTTGAAGTACTCGTTGCCCTTTCGGCCAACGATATCCAGCGTGATCTGCTCGTGCCCGCGGGGATTCTCGCGGATGTAGCGCTCAGTCGCGCGGTTGACGGTGGCGTTGAAGCCGCCGCAGAGCCCGCGGTCACTGGTCATGACGAGCAGATGCACACGCTTCGGCTCCCGCTGCTCAAGCAGGGGATGGTCCGAAAAGTCGGCGCGGGCGGCGAGCTGACCGATGACGTCGCGCAGCCGATAGCTGTACGGGCGCGCGGTCTCGATCGCCTCCTGTGCCTTACGAAGCCGAGCCGCGGCGACCATCTTCATGGCCTTCGTGATCTGCTGCGTGTTCTTGACGGAGCCGATGCGCTTCCGGATGTCCTTCAGGCTCGGCATGACTAATCCTTCTTCGTCGCCTTGAAGACATCACCGAAGGCGCGGAGGACGGTCACCATCTCGTCGCGGATGGCGTCCGACAGCTTGGCCTCGGTGCGCATCTTGTCGAGCAGGGCCTTGTGGCGCGAGCGGACGTACTCCAGCAGGCCTTCCTCGTAGCGGCCGATGTCCTTGACGGCGACCTCCATGAGGAAGCCCTCGGTCGCGGTGCCGGCGAAGATCAGCATCGCCTGCTCCTCGAAGGGCATCGGCTGGTACTGGGCCTGCTTGAGCAGCTCCACGAGGCGCTCACCCTTGGCGAGCTGGCGCTGCGTGGCCGCGTCGAGGTCGGAAGCGAACTGCGCGAAGGCCGCCATCTCGCGGTACTGCGCGAGGTCGAGCTTCAGCGTGCCGGACACCTTCTTGATGAGGCCCGTCTGAGCGGCGCCACCGACGCGCGACACCGAGATGCCGACGTTGATGGCGGGCCGAACGCCCTGGAAGAAGAGGTCCGACTCCAAGAAGATCTGGCCGTCGGTGATCGAGATGACGTTCGTCGGGATGTAGGCGGACACGTCGCCGGCCTGCGTCTCGATGATCGGGAGCGCCGTGAGGCTGCCGCCGCCGAGGTCGTCATTGAGCTTGGCGGCGCGCTCGAGCAGGCGAGAGTGGATGTAGAACACGTCGCCCGGGTAGGCCTCGCGGCCCGGGGGGCGGCGGAGGAGCAGCGACATCTGGCGGTAAGCGACGGCCTGCTTCGAGAGGTCGTCGTACACGATGAGGGCGTGCTTGCCGTTGTCGCGGAACCACTCACCCATCGTGCAGCCGGTGTAGGGCGCGAGGAACTGGAGCGGCGCCATCTCGGAGGCCGAAGCCGACACGATGATGGTGTATTCCAGGGCGCCGGCCTTCTCGAGGCGGTCCACCAGCTGCGCCACGGTCGACTGCTTCTGGCCGATGGCGACGTAGATGCAGAAGACGTCGGTCTCTTTCTGGTTGATGATCGTGTCGATGGCGACGGCGGTCTTGCCCGTCTGGCGGTCACCGATGATCAGCTCGCGCTGGCCGCGGCCGATGGGCACGAGGGCGTCGATGGCCTTCAGGCCCGTCTGCAGCGGCTCGTGCACCGACTTGCGGGTCACGATGCCGGGCGCCTTCAGCTCCACACGACGGAAGTCGTTGGAGTCGATGGGGCCCTTGCCGTCGATGGGCTGGCCGAGCGCGTCGACCACGCGGCCGAGCAGGCCCATGCCCACGGGGACCTGGACGATCTTGCCGGTACGCCGAGCCTCGTCGCCGTCCTTGATCTTGTTGGCCGCGCCGAGGAGTGCAACGCCGACGTTGTCCTCCTCGAGGTTGAGCACCATGCCCACGACGTCATGGGGGAACTCAAGGAGCTCACCCGCCATGGCGTTCTCGAGGCCGTGCACGCGCGCGATGCCGTCGCCGACTGTGAGCACGGTCCCGGTCTCGCGGACGTCCACCTTCTTATCGTAGTCGGTGATCTGCTGCTTGATGATCGAGCTGATCTCCGCAACGCTGATGTTCATCGAGGACTCCCGATTCTTACGGGTTTAGGGACTGTTGCCGGGCCGACGGCCCCGCTGTGATTCAAACTCTGCGCCGGGCGCAGGAGGTCATTCGAGGAGCGCGTCGCGCAGGCTGTCTAGGTGCATGCGCGCTGTGGCGTCGACGACGAGGTTGCCCATGCGGACTTGCACGCCGCCGAGCAGCTCCGGGTCCACCCGCGCGTCGAGCATCACCGTCTTGTCAGTGAGGGTCTTGAGCGCGGTCTGGATGCGGGTGAGTTCCGTGCGCTCGAGGGGCGCGGCGCTGATGACCGTCGCCCGGACGCGGCCGGAGAGGTCGTCCATGATGTCCTGGAACGCATTGCTGACCGACACGATCTCGTCGATGCGGCGATGCTCCAGCATCACCAGCACGAAGTTGCGCGTGGTCGGGGCGAAGAGGTACTTCGCGAAGAGCTTGACCAGGATGTCTCGCTTGTCGTTCAGCGAAACCACGGGGCTCTTCAAGACGTTCTGCAGCTCGGGGCTGGCAGTCCAGGTCTCGGCGAAGGTCTCAAGCTGCTTGCCAATCACGGCGTGGTTCTTGGACTCGGCGCAGGCCTCGGCCAGAGCCTTCGCGTAGCGACGGGCAATCTTGGATGCGCTCACCGGCTGCTCTCCGTCGGCGGGGAAACGGTCAGGCTGAGAGAGACCCGAGATCCTTGCGGCTCTCGAGGTCAGTAATAAACCGTTCCACCAGCGTGCGCTGTCGGGCGGCGTTCATGCGCTCACGCACGATGGCTTCAGCGCGAGTCAGCGCGCGCTCGGCCACCTCGCGCTCAAGGTCTAGCTTCATCTGGGACGCCTCGCGGGTGGCGTCCAAGGCGGCGTCGGCGCGAAGGCGCGCGATGGTCTCGCGGGTCTCGGTGAGGATGCGCTCGCGCTCGGCCTGGCCGTCGCGCTCGAAGTCCTCGCGCATACGGGCGACCTCGGCGTCCAGCTCGCGCAGCGCGCCCTCGTAGCGGGCGAGCCGGTCGGTGGCGTCCGCTTTCCGCGCGGTGGCCTCGTCCATCTCTTTGAGGATCGTGTCGCGGCGATTGGAGAGGTACGTCGCCAGCGGGCCGCGCAGCGCGTAGACGAGCACGGCCGCGAGGATGATGAAGTCCAGCAAGTAGGACAGGTGCGTGAAGGGCTGGAACCCCTCGCCGCTCGCCGCGAGCGCGGCGGGCGCGGCCAGCAGCGCGGTTAGACCTGCGGTCATGGCGTAGAGCGTTCTCACGCTTGTGCCCCCTGCTCGCTGAGTGCTCGGTTGGCCAAGGCGCCCGCCAAGTCCTCGACCACGGCGTCGGAGGAGGCGCGGACGCGTGCGGCCTCCGCGTTGAGCTCACGTCGCGTCTTCTCTTGCGCTGCGCTCAGCTCGATGCGGACGGCCTCGAGCTCGGTGTCGGCCTGCTGCCGCGCCTCGTCGCGTAGACGGTCGCGGATGAGCACGGCGTCGCGTCGCGCGGCGTCAAGGCGGGTCTGGTAGGCCGTATGCGCCTCGCTGGCGCGCAGGTCCATGCGCTCGGCCTCGGCGCGGGCGCCGGCCATGCGGTCGTGCCGGGCCTCGTGCGTCCGCACCATCGGCTGCACGACCTTCTTGTTGAGGATCAGCGCGAAGACGATGAAGAGCGCGAGCTGCACCAGGAAGGTCGCGTCGAGGTCGACGAGGCCTGCGCGAAGGATCGGTTCCTGGATGGACTCAAGCATGCGATGCCGCTCCGGGTGGAGGCTTGGTGTCTCGCGGTGGAGTTCGTGCCGGGATCTCGACGGGTCAGTCACCCGCGAAGGCGCGCCGTGCCTAGCACACGGTTTCGAGGGGCGTCAAGCGGAACATGGCCGGCCTCGGGCTGTCGCCGAGGCCCGATTTCGTTGGCTGAACCCAAGTTCGGAGCCGCAGGTGGCGACCGCTGAGCCGAGGCGTCCCCCCTCGAGCGCCGCTGGAGCCTGTGCGGCCCGAGGCTAGACCTGCGGCCCCCAAAATGGCGACAGGCGCATCACACGAGGTGATGCGCCTGTCGCCAGTGCCTAGAGACCCGCTCCACAGACCTCCCGTCGCGCCTGCTTGGCCGCGCGGGGGATGGCGGTGTAGCACCTCGTCGCCGTGGTGCTACACCACCACTCCTCGCCACGTCTCGCCATGCGCCATGGGGCCAAGCACGCGCTCGGTCCGCTCTGCAGACCGGGTCTAGCCGGACGCTCTCACCGCGTGGTGCGAGCGTCCGGCGTTACCGCTAGTTGCCGAGGCAGTAGTCGACCGGGACGCCCGATTTCAGCTCGTAGCAGCCCATCGCCGCTTGGCCGAACTCATCAGCGCCCGCGGTGCAGACCTTCGAGGGAGCGTCCGCGCAATCGGCGGCCGTCTCGCAGCTCGGGATGCAGCGGAAGTCCGCGAGGCTCGCCGCGTCCTGGCCCAGGTTCACGCAGACGCGGCCTGAGGGGCAGAAGCCCGAGGAGACGCAGGGCTCGCAGTCCTGGTCCTTGGTGCAGAGCCCGAAGGACGCCTGCTTCTCGATGTACTTACCAGCCTTCGGCTGCGTGACGCGCTCGGAGCAGATGAGCCCCGCGGCGGCGCAGGACGTGTCCGTGCCGGGTGTGCAGAGCTTCGAGCAGTAGCTCTTGTTCGTGAGCTCGTCGGGCAGGCAGAGACCCGTCTTGCACTCCTCGATCGGATCGCCAGCCGCGTTGACCGCGTCGGGGTTGCACTCGGCGCCGAGCTCCTTCGTCGGAGCCACGCCCGCCTCGTCCTTGAGGTCGTCGCAGACGTACTCGATGGTCGACTGGTACTCCGGGCCGTATGCGATCGTGAAGGGCACGCACGCCTCGCCCTCCTCCTCGCAGCTCAGCGTGGTCGCACAGTCGGCGAGCGAGGAGCCCGGGTTGCCGATGATGCACACCGAGCGGCGGGTGAAGCGCGTGGGATCGTCGAGGTTGCCGGCGTAGCCGATGACCGTGCTGCTGCAGATGCCCGAGAAGCTCTGGGCGTTCGGCGTTCCCGCCTGGAACGTGATCGCCGGGCAGTCCAACTGGCTGCTGCAGGTGTGGGTGCAGAACCCGAGGCTGCCGTCGGCGTTGGCTGCGCGGCAGATGCCGGTCTGGCAGGCCGCGAACTCCGCTGCGGGGCTGGTGCCACACAGGTTGCCCCACTTGCCCTTGGCGGCGTCGGCGGCAACGCACTTGCCGGCCGTCGTGACCGGACCGTCGGGGTCGGGGGTGGTGGTGCCGGGCAGGTAGTTCGGGACCTCGTAGACCGCGCAAACTTCCTCGTCGCCACAGTCGGAGATGGTCAAACAGGGGCCACCCGTACCGGGAAGGGTGCGGCACTGGGGAACGACCAGCACGAAGTCGGCCAGGTTGTCGCCGGAGGCGTCGCCGAGGAGCTCGTTGAGGGCGCAGACGCCGCCCTTCTCGGGGGCGCAGTCCGCGTCCGAGTCGCAGATGGCCGAGCAGTAGTCGTTCTCGCAGTAGCCGGCGCAGTCGTCGTCGGTAGTGCAGGGCTCGCCCAGGGCCTTACCACCGGGCGTCTCCTCGAGGCACAGGTTGTCGAGACCGGCGTCGAGGCCGGGCTCGCCGTTCCAACTCCACTGGCAGTAGTTGCCCGGAGCGCAGTCGACGGTCTTGTCGCAGCCGCGGGGCCAGCAGAGCGAAGTCGTGAAGTCGATCTGCGTGCCGAAGGGGGTGCGATCGGGGTCGCAGGTCCACGCGCTGCAGTCGATGTCCGCAGTGCAGCTCTTCTCGGACCAGCCCTTGCAGGTGCCAGCGGCCGTGTCGCAGCCCGACTCCGCGCTCAGCACGGTGGTGTCGCAGTCCGCGTCATTCTTGCAGAAAGGAACGCAGCCAAGGCCGAAGCAGAAGCCCGCGTCGCACTCGATCTGCTGCCCGGCGAGCGGGTCGCCGTTGCACTCCTGGGAGATGCTGTTGACCTGGAACCACGGGCCCGACTTCTGGGTGGCGACGCAGCGCTGGGTGAACGAGCTGCCCACGACCGCAAACTGGCAGGACTCGCCGTCCGGGCAGTCGTTGTCGCCCTGGCACGAGTCGAAGCCGAGGGTCGGCATGCAGAAGCTGAGGCCAGACTGCCCGCTGCCGAAGCCGAAGTTCACGCATCGGTAGTCGGAACCGTTGGGGCCATCAGAGAAGCCAGCGCACTCGTTGAGCGGGGTGTCCGCGTCCTCGACACCATCGGGCGAGGTGGCGCCCGTCGTGTTGTCGACGGCGTCCTTAGTAATGATGCAGGCGCGGGTGCAGACGGGGACGTTGAACACGATGGCGCCCTGCTGGCCCAGCGAACCACAGAGGTTCGAGTCGCACTGCGAGTGCGCGCAGGCCGGCCAGTTCGGGTTGTTGATCATCGCGCCCGGGTTCGCCGGGTCGGGGATCTGCGCGGTGCAGTCCACGGTGACGCCGCAGTACGAGCCCTCGGGGAGGGCCGGCACCCGGCACTGGCCAAGGACATTGCAGATCTGGCCGGCCGCGCAGGTTCCGCAGCTCGAGCCGTCGGTGCCCGTGCCGCACTGCTTGCCGGCGCACGCGGGCGTCGGGCCCACGTCGCCGCTGGTGCCGTCGGGGGTGACGGTGCCGTCGGGGGTCACGGTGCCGTCGGGGGTGACAGTGCCGTCGGGGGTCACGGTGCCGTCGGGCTTCGTCGTGTCCGGATTGACTACGGTGTCGGTGCCCACGGGCACGTCCGTCTTGCCGCCATTGTCGCCCGTCGCGTCCGGCTTCGACGTGTCCGTGCCGCCGTCCAAGACGACGGTGTTCGACTCGCCGCTGTCGCACGCCGCGAAGGCGAGGGCGGCGCTAGCCATGACTACCAACAACTTGCGGTTCCACTGATGCATCTGGGGGTCTCCTCCCGGCGTATACGGGCGACGTGGCAGCGGGCGCACGCGGGGGGCGTTGCGCCGGGGCAGGTGAGAATCCCTGCAAAATCAATAACATAGGGGCCGTGGCCCAGTAGGCTGCGAAGGATAGGGCGAGCCGAATACACGTGTCAAGCCAGGGAATCGCCCGGCGCGCAAGGACCAGAGGCCGATCCGGGCCCATCGGCGGGCGCTGTGTTCGAGAGCTCCCGTGGGGCGAGGTTCCAACCGCTCCCGTCCGGGTTCCCGGGTCAGCCGCCGTGGGGGGTTCGTTTAGTCGAACGTCGCGTGCAGGTCATCGGCCGCTGAACCGCGGTTTTCGGGCGCTCACGGCCCGCAGGGGTCACGAAGTCCTCGCGCTCGCACACGTGTCTGGCCGCGTGGGCCCGCTGGTGCTAAGGTCCCGCCGTTCCTCTTCTCTCCGATTGAGAGAAGCCCGGGGGGGCCGCCGCCGATGATCTTCTCGTGCTCGCGCTGCCAGACACGCTACAAGCTACCCGACGAAAAGGTCGCGAACCGCGTCCTCAAGGTTCGGTGTAAGAACTGTTCGGTCGTCATCGTCGTCCGTGACCCGGCGCTGTCCCGTCGTCCGCCTGGTGCGGAGGCGCCGGCGCCGGCGGGCCAAGACGAGGCTTGGTTCGTGGCCCTGGGTGGGCGGCAGCACGGTCCGATCTCCCGCTCCGCGGTGATGGGGCTGGTCGGATCCGGGGACCTGCACGCCCTGTCGTACGTGTGGCGTCAGGGGATGGCCGAGTGGGTGCGTCTACACGACGTGCCAGAGCTGTCAGGGCTGCCGGGTAGCACGGCTGAGGCGGATTACGGCATCCCCGACGACCCGCACGTGCGGCCGCTGACGGCCGTGATCACGCGGAGCGGGACCACCAACAACGCGCCCGCCGGGGTGGTAGCTGCGGCCGCACACGCCGCGGAGCAGGAGCGCGCGGCGGCTCAGGCGGCTGCGTCGAAGGGCGCCGCGCGTCCCTTCACGGTCGAGCAGGGCGGCGGTCAGCCGAGCACCAGCGAGGGCCCGCGTCGGCGACCGACGCTGGTGCCGCGCATGGAAGACATCTTGCCGCCGGACGAGCTGGCCGGGGCAAACGCCGCGCAGGCGTCGGCTGCTGAGGCCGCCGCTGCGGCTGAGGCGGAAGCGAGAGCCGCCGCCGCCGCTGCCGAGGCCGCCGCTGCCGAGGCCGCGGCGAAGGCTGAGGCTGAAGCGAAGGCTGCGTCTGAGGCCGCCGAAGCTGCGGCAGCGGAGGCCGCAGCGAGGGCTGAGGCCGAGGCCGCCGAAGCCGCTGCTGCTGAAGCCGCCGCCAAGGCAGAGGCCGAAGCCGCCGAAGCGGCAGCCAAGGCTGAAGCCGAGGCCGCCGCCGCCGAAGCCGCTGCGAAGGCTGAGGCCGAGACCGCTGAAGCCGCCGCCGCCGAAGCCGCTGCGAAGGCTGAGGCCGAGGCCGCTGAAGCCGCCGCCGCCGAAGCCGCTGCGAAGGCTGAGGCCGAGGCTGCCGAAGCCGCTGCCGCCGAAGCCGCTGCGAAGGCAGAGGCCGAGGCCGCCGAGGCGCTCGCGAAGGCAGAGGCCGAAGCCGCGGAGGCGCTCTCGAAGGCAGAGGCCGAGGCCGCCGAGGCGCTCGCGAAAGCCGAGGCGGAGGTTGCCGAAGCCGCTGCCGCGGAGGCGCTCGCGAAAGCCGAGGCCGGGGTCGAGCGGCCCTCCACGCCGGACCTGCCGGGGCTCCCGCCGCTGCCGGGCGAACCCTCATCTGTGGTTGAGGTCGAGAGCATCGAGCTGCTCGACGACGTGGATCCGTCGCCTCTCGTCGAGTCGGGGATGCCGGAGCTGCCGCCGCTGCCCGACCTGCCAGGCATGCCCGGCCTTCCCGGCTTGCCGACGGATGCGACGCCCGAGCTCCCCGTTTCGCCCGAGATCTCCGAGTCGCCCGAGATCCCCGAGAGCGCCGACGCAGACGACGCTGCCTGGGCGGACCTGTCCGACTCGGGTGCAGGGGCTGACGCCGCACTCGACGATCTGCCGGCGATCGACACGGCCGACGTGCTGCCGCGCGTCGAGCCTCTGGGCGACGGTGATCTCTTCGCGGCCTACGGCTCGCCGGGGACCGCCGCGCTCGCCGCCCGCGAGGCGGAGGCCGAGGAGGCCCCGCACTCCGCGGCGCCGACCGCCGAAGACAAGCGGATGCTCAAGGAGGCGTTGCGCGCAGCCGACGTCGTGTTGCCGACCCACATCGCGCCCCCGACGAAGCAGGAGATGCGTGAGCTCCACCAGGAGTTCTCCGTGGTCGCGCAGCTTCACTCGGCGAAGAAGCGGCGCGGGGTGAAGTTCGCGTTGCTGGCGGCGCTCATCATCGCGTCGCTCGTCGCCGGCACCATGCTGTGGCTCGAGAAGCGGGACGCACGCCGTCTGGCCAACGCGCAAGACGCTCGCTCCGGCTCCAAGGCGATCCCAGTCGCCGAGTACAACGCGGCCTACGACGTAAAGCGGCCTGTGAAGGAGCCCAAGGACCAGGCCCCTCGACCGCTCACCGACGACGAGAAGGCGGCGATCGCCGCCGCGGCCGCCGAACGTGACGAGACGGCGCCTACCGGGCTCTCCCGCCCCCACGGCGCCGCGCCCAGCGAGCGCGCCGCGGACCCGCCGGAGCCGAGGCCGGCGGTGCGGAACTCCAACAGCGCGGCCGAGCGAGCCGGCAACGCGGAGGAGCGGTTCGCCAAGCTCTCCGCTGAGGAATTCGCGGCGCTGACCGCCGACAGCGGGGGCAAGGCCGAGGTCAAGATCGAGGTGGGGACGACCGCGATCCGGCCCACCGAGGCCCCGAAGACCGCGCCGAGCGCGGACGAGCGTGCTGAGAAGGTCGCCACGGCCTTCGGACGCAAGCGGCGCCAGCTCGCCCGCTGCAAGTCGGGGACCGAGGAGAAGATCAAGACGCAGTTCACGGTCTCGCCATCCGGGCGCGTGACCAGCGTCTCGATCAGCGGTACGTCGAGCAGCCAGAAGGCGCAGTGCGTCAAGGGGATCCTCGAGCAGGCGATCTTCCCGCCCGGTCCGGACACCCAGACCTTCGGGATGCCCGTCGTCCTCTGAGCCCTCGGGGCGTGAGCCGAGAGGGCGCCCGCTGCCCTGGACGCGCTGATTCAGCCCCTCAGGCCGCGAGCATATCCTCGCCCTGGAGGCTCGGCGCGGCGCTGCCCTCAAACCACGCGCCCATCCCCTCCTTTATGTAGTAGGGGCGAATGCGCGGCCCGAGCAGGCCGATCTCGCGCAGGTTCGGGACCAGCCGCCGGAACATCGTCCGCCGAAAGGTCTCCATGCCCACCGAGTCGCGCACGAAGCGGGCCCAGGTCTCCCACGGCACCTGGCCCTCGTAGCGCTCCTCCCAGACCTCCCGCGCCAAGAAGCGATTCCGCATCAGCACAGCCATCTCGAAAGCCCAGTCCTCGCGCTCGCGAACCTCGGCCTCGTTGAGCTGTTCTCGCACATGCGAACGCAGCGCCACCACGCCGTAGTGAACGTGCCGGGCCTCGTCCAGGATGACCCGGCGCAGCAGCTCCTTGAGCAGGGGCTCCCGCGTCAGCTGGTAGATCGAGCCGAAGGCTCCCAGCGCGAGGCCCTCCACCATGATCTGCATGCCCAGGAACTTCATGTCCCAGCGGGCGTCGGTCATCAGCGCGTCGATGACGACGAAGAGGTTGTCGTTGATCTGGTAGAGCTTCCCGAGCTTGGAGTCGAGGTAGCGGTGAAACACCTCGATGTGGCGGGCTTCGTCGACGACCTGGGTCGCGCCGTAGAGCTTGCCGTCGAAGCGCTCGACGGCCTCGGTGACCTGGCAGGCGGCCATCAGCGCGCCCTGCTCACCGTGCAGGAACTGGCTGAGCAGCCACGCGATGACATCGTGGCGCAGCGCCCGCTCGCCCTCGGCGTCGAGCTTCACCCCGGCCTCGCGCAGGATGGACGCGTCGAGGAAATTCGCAGGCAGGATCGGCACATCCGGGCTGCGCGGGTCCACCGAGGTCCCCCAAGCCAGGTCGCGGCCGCCGTCCCACTGGCCGGCCTTCGCCCGCTCGTAGAGGTCCGCCATCTCGGGCTCATCGCGCGGATAACCGAAGTCGAACCAGGCGTCGTGGCTGGCCGGGAAGCGCACGGGCGTCCCCTGTTTGCCACGCTGCAGCAGCAGCCCCCGCACCGCCGCGGGCAACATCCCGAGCATCACGCGCGGGTTGTCGGTCGCGCCGAGGGGCTCGCCGAGCCGCCGGAAGCGGTCGTAGAGCCGGGACACGGGCAAGGGCAGGCGGTTGGCGATCTCGTCCAGCATGGCGATTGTCCGGGCTCGGGGATCAGAGGGCGTTGAAGAATGCGCGGCTGCGTTCAGTGTGCAGCCGGACCAGCAGCTCTTGAATGATGGGGAGCGCCGCCTCGACCATGGGCGCGGCCGCGTCGGGGCCGATGGCGGCGAGGCGCTCGGAGACGATGGCGGCCTCGGTCTGGACGAGCCGGTCCACGAACTCCTCGTAGATCGCGATGTCCTCGACAGAGAATCCCAGCGAGTCCGAGAAGCCCGCGGCGCGCATGCGGCCCCAGAACTCCACGCGCCACACCTCGCTCGCCGCGATGGCTGGCGTGCCGTCCGGCATGCAGGTGGGCTCGACGAACCCCACGGCGGCCATGCGGTCGATCTCGGCCGCGGTGACGCCCGACCGCTCGAGCAGCGGGGCCAGCGGCACAGGCTCGCCCGCCACCGGCCGCGGGGCCAGCTCGCCGGCCAGCCGACCGCGCAGCTCGCCCAAAAACCCGCGCTGCTCCTCGCTGAACCCCTCGTCGGTCTGGTCGAGGAGACCCTTGATCGCCTTGAGCGGCAGGAAGCGCTCGTGCTGCAGCTTGCGGATGAGGCGCAGGCGCCGCAGGTGGGCTGGCTTATAAAACGCCATGTTCCGCCCTGACTTTTCACCAGGCGGGAGCAGCCCCTCGCGGATGTAAAAGTGGATGGCTTGGCGGTCGAGGCCCGTCTCGCGGCACAGGTCGCTCATTCGGAGGTTCGCGCTCACTCGGGCACCTCGACGGTGGCCGGCCCGGCGCAGCGGGCGATGCACGCCAGCGCGTAGCCGGCCTCGAGCTCCGCAGGGGTGAGGCAGCTCGCGTCGGGCATCGCCAGCTCGCCCTCGAGGACGCGCACCTTGCAGGCGCCGCAGCCCCCCATGGTGCAGCTGGACCCGACGGGGACGCCCGCACGCCACGCGACCTCCAGCAGGGTCTCGCCAGGGCTCAGCACCACCGGGGTCTCGACGGCCCCGCGGCGCATCAGGACGGTCGCCGGCTCCGTGGACTCGCGGGCCGGCGGGAGGCTCTGGAAGCGCTCTTCGTGGATGCGCGGCTTCGCGACGCCAGCCACGAGCAGTGCGCCGCGGGCGTTGTCCATGACCGCCGGCGGGCCGCACACGTAGAAGGCGTCGACGTCTTTTAGCCGGCCGCGGGCGTCGTCCCCGAAGCTCGCGAGCAGCTCGGGCAGCTGCTGGGCGATGACGCCCGCGGTCAGCTTGCCTTTGACGGCCCCGGCCGCCGCTGCGCCCCGCTCGAGCACATGGCACACTCGCAGGCGGCTCGCGTACGCGGCGCCCAGCGCGTCCAGGGCGGCGCGAAAGATCACGTCGTCGACGCCGCGGTTCCCGTAGAGCAGCGCGACCCGGGTCTGCGGTTCGGCGACCAAGGCCGTCCGAGCGATGGCCATCAGCGGCGTGATGCCGCTGCCGGCGCCGATCAGCACCAGCGTCCGCTCGCGGCGGTCGTCGGGCGTCGGGCGGTAGATGAATCGCCCGCTCGCCGGACCTATGGCCTCCAGCACGTCGCCCACCGCCAGCGCCGTGGTCAGCCACGTCGACGCCCGCCCGCCTGCGACGCGCTTGACGGTGATCGCGCGCGGGCCGTCGTCCAGCGGGCCGGTCGACAGCGAGTAAGAGCGCCGGAGCCGCTCGCCGCCGATGGGCAGCTCGAAGGTCAGGAACTGGCCGGCCTCGGCCTGGGGGAGGGGGCGCGACGGATCGGCGCTGCGCAGGAAGATCGTGCGGGCCTCGCTTGTCTCTTCCCGAACGCTGTCGACCACGAGGCGAAGGCCGCGCTGGGGCGGTGGGGTCGGCGTGTTCACGATGCGGACGGGAGGCCCGCTCTGCGAGGCGTCCTTGAACAGATGGCCGAGGTCTTGGCGCCATTGCGCCGTGGTGAGGCGCAGGCGGCGAGGTGAGAGCGTGCGGGCGAGTTTCATGAGCGAAGAGTGCGTGGGGTGGCGTGGTGTGTCAAGCAACACTTTACACGTCGAACGCCGTCTCGGGAGCGCGCGACCTGCCATCGAGAGGGTGATAGGCTCGACGGCCGTGGCTGCGGTGCGCGCCGACACCAACCCAGTAGGACCGGATCTCTCCGGTGCGCTGAAGGATGCGGTGGCGGTCCACTCTCAGCCGGCGTCGTGGTGGACCTCGGGGAGGCGTGAGTGATGAAGCAGCAGCGGATTATGGGCTGGCAGTGGGCGGTGACCGCTGGAGTGCTGCTCTGTGTGGCGGCCTGCCACCCCGAGCGCGGGGCGCGGGACACGGTGTCCGGAACGCAGCCCAAGGGCGGCGTCGCGATCGAAGAGGAGCAGATCATGCTGGTACCCGAGGACGCGCCGGCTGGATTGACCCTGGTGCTCGCGGAAGGCAGCCCCGAGGCTGGTGCGTCGCCGGGGGCGACCGTGGCGGCGTCGACCCCGCTCGCGGCGGCCGAGGTCGAGCGCCTGCTCAAGCGCCTGCCGCCCCTCGAACAGGAGCCAGCCGACGCGGTGCCCTTCGCCCTGCGGGAGGGTTCCAAGCCCGCCCCGCGCCCGGGCGCGACCGTCCCCACGCCCTTTCCGCCGCCGCCGCCCACGTCGGAGGCCGCCTCCGCTGAGCCGGCTGGGCCGCTGCAGGTGCTGCGAAGCTCGCCCGAGGGCGCGGTGCCGGTGGTCGGCCAGTTCAGCGTCACCTTCGACCAGCCCATGGTCGCGGTGACCTCCCACGCGACCCTGGCCGCGGCCGAGCTGCCGGTGAAGCTCTCGCCGCAGCCCGCCGGCCAGTGGCGCTGGCTGGGCACGCGCACGCTGATCTTCCAGGCGGATCCTCGCTTTCCGATGGCTACCGCCTACCAAGCCGAGGTGCCCGCGGGCACCCGCTCGGCCACCGGCGGCGTGCTGGCGAAGGCCCAGCGGTTCGCGTTTGAGACGCCGGCGCCTCGCGTCCTGGAGAGCTGGCCCCAAGACGGCCCCCAGAGCCGCGACGCCATCATGTTCGTCGGCTTCGACCAGCGCGTCGATCCCCAGGCCGTGCTGGCGACGGTCAAGGTCACCGCGGGGGGCAAGCCCGTCGCCGTCCGCCTGCTCGACGCGAGCGAGCTCGCCCGCGACGAGCGAACCGCTCAGCGCGCCCGCGACGGCCGCTGGCTGGCTTTCCGCGCGGTAGAGCTGCTGCCCATCGACACGGCCATCGCGGTCACGGTGGGGCCGAACACGCCGTCGCTGGAGGGGCCGAAGCGCTCGACCGACAAGCACGCCTTCGGCTTCCGCACCTATGGGCCCTTCAAGCTGACGACCTCGCGCTGTGGCTGGAGCGGTGACTGCCAGCCCGGCTGGTCCTGGCAGCTCGAGATGAGCAACCCCATCGAGTCCGACGGCGTGGACCCGGCGCTGGTGAAGGTCGAGCCCGAGCTTCCGGGCATGGAGGTCCGCACCTGGGGCAACGTCGTGGAGATTCAGGGCCCCAGCCGCGGCCGCACGACCTACACGGTCACCATCGACAAGGCCCTGCGCGACGCGTTCGGGCAGACCTTGGTTGAGCCGGCCGTGGCGCGCTTCTCCGTGGGCAAGGCCGAGCCGAGTCTCGCGGCCGCGGGCGAGCTGCTGGTCGTGATGGACCCGGCGTCGAAGGGCCGATTCTCCGTGCTGTCGGTGAACTACGAGCAGCTTGAGGTCCGCGCGTGGCGGGTCACGCCCGAGCACTGGTCGCCCTTCCTCGCCTATGTGCAGGAGGGGTCGCGCGACACCAAGCCCGCCAAGCCGCCCGGCGAGCTGGTCATCGACCGCACCGTCACCGTCGGTGGCGAGCCGGACGCCCCGGTGGAGACTCAGATCGACCTGAGCGAGGTGCTGAAAGGCGGGCACGGGCACGTGGTGCTGGAGGTGCGCCCGCCCACCAGCGTGATCGACAAGCTGCGCCGCCGCTGGCCGCCCGTGATTCGGCGGTGGATCGAGGCGACCAGCATCGGCGTGGACGCGTTCGTCGACGACGAGAAGATGGTCGTCTGGGCCAACCGGCTGGCCGACGGCAAGCCCATCGCGGGCGCTGTGGTTCACCTGGACCCGGGTGGTGTCGAGGGCAAGACCGGGGCTGACGGCACCGTCGAGCTGGCGCTGCCGGGTGGGCCGGGGCAGACCGGCCGCGGTCTCCTGAGCGTCAGCGCGGACGGCGAGCACACGCTGCTGCCCGAGAACGCGTGGGCCTGGTCCAACGACAGCGGGTGGGTGAAGCGCGACCGCGGCGAGCAGGCCCTCTGGTACGTCGCCGACGACCGGCAGATGTACAAGCCCAAGGAGACCGTGCGGGTGAAGGGCTGGATACGCCGGCTCGACATGGGGCCGCGCGGCGATCTGGCGCTGGTCGGGGGCGGGACGGTGGCGTGGACGGCGCGCGACTCGCGGGGGGCCGACCTCGCGAAGGGTAGCGTCCCGCTGAGCGCCTTGGGCGGGTTCGATCTGCGATTCGAGCTGCCGGATACTGCCAATTTGGGCCACGGGCAGCTCGAGCTGCGGCTGTCTGGCGGCGACAGCATGAACGGGTCCGCGACCTACCACTCCTTCCAAATTCAGGAGTTCCGGCGGCCCGAGTTCGAGGTGCGCGCGTCGGCTCCACCCGGCCCGCACGTGGTCGGCTCCAGCGCCACGCTGGAGGTCAGCGCGAGCTACTACGCGGGTGGCGGGCTGCCGAACGCCGAGACGACCTGGGTCGTGACCAACCGCGTCGGCAGCTTCGTGCCCCCCAACCGCAGCGGCTGGGTCTTCGGCGAGTGGCACCCCTGGTGGCGCATCATGGAGGGCGGCGGCGAGACCGCGCAGCAGACCTTCACCGGCCGCACGGACGGGGCGGGCGCGCACCGGCTGCGCATGGATTTCCGGTCGATCTCGCCGCCGCGCGCCTACACGGTGGACGCCGAGGCCACGGTGATGGACGTGAATCGTCAGGCGTGGACTGCGCGTTCGACGCTGCTGGTGCATCCGGCGGACGTGTACGTGGGCCTGCGCTCGCCCAGCACCTTCGTCGAGGGGGGCCAGCCGATCTCGGTCGAGGCGATCGCCGTGGACCTGGACGGCAAGTCGGTCGCGGGCAAGGCGATGACTCTGGTCGCGTCGCGGCTGGTGTGGACGCAGAAGAAGGGCCGCTGGCTGGAAGAGGAGCGCGACCCCCACGAGTGCCGCCTGACGTCGGCGGAGGACCCGCAGCGGTGCACCTTCGAGACCGGGGAGGGCGGGCGCTACATCATCCGCGCCGAGGTCCGAGACGCGAAGGGCCGGAAGAATCAGAGCCAGCTCACGGTCTGGGTCAGCGGCGGCAAGCGGCCGCCCGGCGACAAGCTCGAGCAGGACGAGGTCGAGCTGATCCCCGACCGCGAGCTGTATCAGCCCGGAGATGTCGCGAAGATCCTGGTGATCTCGCCCTTTCAGCCGGCCGAGGGCCTGCTGACGGTGCGGCGCTCCGGGCTGGTGTCGACTCAGCGCTTCACCGTGAGCGGCCCGACCGCGACCGTGAGCGTGCCGATCGTCGAGGGCTTCATGCCCAACGTGACGATCCAGGTGGACCTCGTCGGCTCGGCGCCGCGCACGGGGCCGGACGGGAAGGTCATCGCGGGTGCGCCGCCGCGGCCCGCGTACGCCAAGGGAGAGCTGCGCCTGCCGGTGCCGGCGCTGCAGCGCACGCTCGCGGTGGAGGTCACGCCCGCGAAGGCCGAGCTCGAGCCAGGCGCGCAGACCAGCGTCGCCGTGAAGGTCCTAGACGCCGCGGGCAAGCCTGTCTCGGGTGCGGAGGTCGCGGTCATCGTCGTCGACGAGGCTGTGCTCGCCCTGACCGGCTACCGCCTGCCCGACCCCATCGCGACCTTCTACCCCACGCGCGGCGCGGACACGCGCGACCACCACACGCGCCAGTGGGTGCTGCTCGAGGCCGACCTGGCCCAGGCCGAGCGGCCCGAGGAGAGGTCGGGCGGCGGTGCCAAGGGCGTGCAGCGCAAGATGATGATGCGAGGCGAGCCGATGCTCCTGTCCGCGCCGATGGCGGAAGGCGCCATGGCCGACGAGATGGCGCCCCCCGAGGCGCCTGGCGGTGGCGACGCGCCCATCGCGCTGCGCACGAACTTCGACGCGCTGGCGCTCTTCGCGCCGTCGGTCACCACCGACGCTCAGGGGCGCGCGACGGTCGATCTGAAGGTGCCGGACAGCCTGACGCGCTACCGAGTCATGGCGGTGGCCGTCCATCAGGCCAAGCACGCCGGCCAGGGCGAGTCGACCCTGACCGCGCGGCTGCCGCTCATGGTGCGGCCGTCGGCGCCGCGCTTCTTGAACTTCGGCGACCGGTTCGACCTGCCGATCGTGCTGCAGAATCAGACGGACACCGCGATGACCGTGGCGGTGGCAGCCCGCGCGAGCAACGCCACGCTGACGGCGGGGCAGGGGCGCAGCGTGGTCGTGCCGGCGCGGGACCGCGTCGAGGTGCGTTTGCCTGCTGCGGCCGAGCTTCCCGGCACGGCGCGCTTTCAGATCGCGGCGTCGTCGGGCGCGTGGTCGGACGCGGCGACGGTGACCCTCCCGGTCTGGACGCCGGCGACCACCGAGGCGTTCGCGACCTACGGCGAGGTGGACGCAGGAGCCGTCGCCCAGCCGGTGGTGGCGCCGAAGGACGCGGTCACCAGCTTCGGTGGCCTGGAGATCACGACCTCATCGACGGAGCTTCAGGCGCTGACCGACGCGTTCCTCTACCTGACGACCTACCCCTACGACTGCGCCGAGCAGATGGCGTCGCGGGTGATGGGCGTCGCCGCGCTGCGGGATGTGCTGACGGCCTTCAAGGCGGACGGGCTGCCCAGCCCCGAGGCCATCGCGCAGCAGATGACGGTGGACCTCGAGCGCCTGCAGCGGCTGCAAAACTCAGACGGCGGTTGGGGATTTTGGCGTCGTGGCGAGGAGAGCTGGCCTTACTTGAGCGTCCATGTGGCGCACGCGCTGGTTCGCGCCGGGCAGAAGGGCTACGACGTGCCGAAGCGGGCGCGGGAGCTGGCTTTCTCCTACCTCGGGCGCATCGACCGGCACTTCCCGGCCCACTACTCCGAGGAGGCCAAGCTCACGATCCGGGCGTACGCGCTCTACGTGCGCAACCTCGGCGGCGACAATGACGCGAAGGCGGCCGCGGCGCTGGTCAAGTCGGCGGGCGGGCTTGAGAAGCTCAACATGGAGGCCATCGCGTGGCTGTATCCGGTGCTCGCGGCCGACAGCGCGCAGGCCGGGCTGACCAAAGATCTCAAGCGCTTGCTTGGCAATCGCGTGACGGAGACCGCCGGCGCGGCGCATTTCCAGACGAGCTACAGCGACGGGGCGCACCTGCTGCTTTACTCCGACCGCCGCGTCGACGCCGTGCTGCTCGAGGGGCTGATCGCCGACGACCCGAAGTCGGACCTCATCACCAAGCTGGTGCGTGGGCTGCTGGCCCACCGGGTGAAGGGGCGCTGGGGCAACACCCAGGAGAACGTCTTCGTGCTGCTGGCGCTGGACCGCTACTTCAACGTCTTCGAGGCGGTGACGCCGGCGTTCGTGGCCAACATCTGGCTGGGCGACCGGTTCGCGGGCGAGCATAAATTCAAGGGGCGCAGCACCGAGCGGCAGCAGGTCGACATCCCGATGGCCGAGGTCGCGAAGGTCGAGGGCCCGCAGACCCTGACCATCGCCAAAGAGGGGAAGGGGCGCCTGTATTACCGGATCGGGATGCGCTACGCGCCGAAGGACCTGAACCTCGAGGCGTCGGACCACGGGTTTGTGGTCGGCCGCACCTACGAGGCCATCGACGAGCCGGGCGACGTGCGGGTCGCCGATGACGGCGTCTGGCACGTCAAGGCCGGGGCGCGGGTGCGCGTCCGGGTCAGCATGGTGGCGCCGACGCGGCGGTACCACGTGGCGCTGGTGGACCCGATGCCGGCGGGCTTTGAGGCGCAGAATCCCGAGCTGGCGGTGAGCGGATCGCTGCCGCCTGACCCGAACGCTCAAGCGGGAGGCGGCCGCGGGGGCATGACCCGCTCGTGGTGGTGGGGGCCGTGGTACGTCCACGACAACCTGCGCGACGAGCGGGCCGAGGCCTTCGCGTTCGCCGTCGGGGCGGGCGTGTACGAGTACACCTATGTCGCTCGGGCGACGACGCCGGGGCACTTCGTCGTGCCGCCGCCCAAGGCGGAGGAGATGTACTCGCCGGAGACCTTCGGCCGTGGCGCCAGCGCGCGCGTCGTCGTCGAGTGAGGGAGCGTCGCGCGTGAGTGAGAAGGGATCGGTGGTAGGCCGCCGCGCCGTGGTGCTGGGTGCGGTGGGCGCGCTCTTGCTGGGCGGGGTTGGCTGGTGGGTGCTGGGCGGTGCCGGCGACGCGCCGGTGGCGGAGGGCCCGCGCGCGCCGGAGCGCCGAGTCGCGCCGCCGCCTGAGGCCACGCCGCCAGCCCTTGAAGGCCAGGTCGACGATCGCGAGCGCGGGCGAGGCATCGGCGGCGCGACGGTCACCGTGCGCTGCGGTGAGGGCGACCCCTCCGTGGCCGAGACCGACGGCGAGGGGCGCTTCGCCGTGGCCGTGTTGCCGGTCGGCCACTGCGAGATCAGCGTGACCGCGCCTGGCTATTCGCAAGGTGGACCCATCACCGGCCGGCCGGTGGGCGTCGACATCGAGGCGGGCGTGACCGCGCGCGTCACGGTGCAGGCGAGCGAGACGGCCACGGTCTCCGGGCGCATCGAGGGCGGCACGGGTCCGCCTGAGGAGGTCGAACTCTCGGTCCTCTATATCGAGGCGGGCGGCGAGGCCGACAGCTTTCACGTGGAGACCGGCGCACACCCTGACGCGAGCGGCGGCTTCGAGCTGAGCGGCCTGCTCCCCGGCGAGCTGCAGATCCTGGCCGAGCCGCCCGAAGACGGCATGGGGGAGAGCGAGATCCTCGTCCTGGCCGCCGGGGGCACCCGCCGCGGCGTCATGATCCGCCTGGGTTCAACGTCGCAGCTGACCGGTCGCGTGCACTCGGCCGACGACGGGCAGCCCGTGGGCCAAGCCGTCATCCGGGTCTACGCCCAGGGCGCGAGCGCGGCGGCGCGTGTCGAAACCGACGCCGCCGGCAGCTACCAGTTCGAGCGGCTCGCGCCCGGCGCTGCCCTCGTGACCATCAGCGCGCGCGGCTTCGTCGCGAAGACGAACCTCGCGGTGGAGCTGCTCGCCGGCGACACGACCGACCTCTCCGTGGAGCTTGAGCGAGCGCCGGGCTTCGCGGGCCAGGTGCTGGGCCCCGACGGCCAGCCCGTGGTCGGCGCGGCGATCTTCGTGCAGTCCAGCACGGAGACGCCTCAGGGGACGGGCGGTCGGCGCATCGCCACCACACGGGCGGAGGGGCGCTTCTCCGTCGAGCGCAACCTCGTCTGGCCGGTCTTCGTGCAGGCATCCCACGACGAGCTTGGCGCCAGCCCGTGGACCCGGGTCGAGTCCGCGGGCGAGGACATCACCCTGCGGCTGGGCGGCGGCAGCGGGCTGGTCGGGCGGGTCGTCGACGCGCGGGGGCAGGCCGTCGCGGGCGTGCGCATCGCGGCGATGAGCGGCGGGCGCGGGCGGAACGCGGCACGCGACGGAGGGGAGGGGGGCGCAGCCGACCCGCGCGACGGACGCTTTCACATCGCGATCGCCCGCCCCGGGACCTGGACGGTGGTCGCCGGCGCGCCCGGCTTTTCCCCAGCCGAGAGCGAGCGAATCGAGGTCCCGGCGGGCCGCATCGTCGACGTGGGCACCCTGATCTTGCAGCCGGGCGCGCGGATCGTCGGGCTGGTCCTGGACGCGGACACGCGGGAGCCCATCGCGGGCGCGCAGGTCGGTGCGCAGGGCTCCGACGCGCGCGGCCCCAGCGGGTCGGGCGGCGGCGCGGTGACCGGCGCGGACGGCCGCTTCACGATCGACCAGCTCCCCCCGCGCCGGATGAGCGTCCACGTCAGCGCCGACGGCCACCGGATGCGCCTGCTGACGGGCTTGGAGCCCCGCCCGGGCGAGGTCACCGACGTGGGCACCGTGCTGCTGTCCGGCGACGGCGGGCGGCCCGGGGGCATGGACTACGGCGGCATCGGGGCCTCGCTGCGCATCCGGGACGGCGCGATCACGCTCTCCGGCGTCTTCAAGGGCTCGGCGGCCGAGGCTGCCGGCCTCACCAGCGGCACCCGCATCATGTCCATCGACGGCCGCGACGCCGCCTCCATGGGGCTTCAGGAGGCGCTCGAGCTGCTGCGCGGCGATCCCCAGACCGACGTCAGCGTGGAGGTCATGCGCCCCGACAGCGCCACGGTCGAGACGGTGCGCCTCACGCGCCGCGAGGTCTCGGCGCACTGAGCGCGCGGTTGTAGACGGCCGTGCTGGTACCGCGCTATTTCGGTGTGGCCCACCCTGGAGCCGTTGATGTTCGATGAGGAAGACGGGACGGAGAGCAGCCCGCCCGACCCCAGCGTCGATGGCGCCGACGACGCGACCAAGCCCAGCGTGGCGGTCCCGCCCGGCCGCCAACCCGCGATCACCGGCATCTTCGTGTTGCTGCTGCTCTTCGCGCTGCACTTCGCCCGCGCCGTCGTGCTCCCGGTCGTCCTGGCGGTGTTGCTCAGCTTTCTGCTGCTCCCGCTGGTCCGCGCCCTGCGTCGCCTCCGCTTCCCCGCGTGGCTGGCGGCCTTCGCCGTCCTGATCACCTCGCTCACCACGGTCGGATTCGCCAGCTACGGCCTCGCAGGACCGGCCGCCGACTGGCTGGAGAAGGCCCCGCGCGAGCTGCACCGCCTCGAGCGAAAGCTCCGCGACCTGCGCGAGCCGGTCAACGACGTAGGGAAAGCCGCCAAGGAGGTCGAGCGGCTCGCCCGCGGCAACGCAGCCCCGCCTCGGAAGGTCCAGATCGAGGGCACCGGCCTCGCGTCCAACCTCCTCTCGGGGACGCAGGCCCTGGTCGTCGGCGTGCTGGCGGTCGTCATCCTGCTCTTCTTTCTCCTCGCAGCCGGCGACACCTTCCGTGACAAGGCGCGCCGCCTCCTCCCCGACCCAGCGGCCCGCGAACGCGCCCTCGCCATCGCCGCCCAGACCGAGCGCCACGTCTCGACCTACCTATTCAGCGTGACCCTCATCAACGCTGGCCTCGGCTTCGTCGTCGGCGTCGCGATGGCGCTGCTGGGCATGCCGAACCCGGCGCTCTGGGGCGTGCTCGCGGCGGTCCTGAACTACGTCCCCTACCTGGGCGCGATGACCACGTTCTCCGTGCTCTTCATGGTGTCGTTTCTGACCTTCGACACCACCGGCCGTGCCCTCGTGGCGCCGCTGGTCTTCCTGGCCCTCACCACCATCGAGGGCCAGTTCGTCACGCCGATCCTCGTCGGGCGCCGCCTGATGCTCAACCCGGTCGTCATCTTCGTCGGTCTGCTCTTCTGGGGCTGGATGTGGGGCATCCCAGGCGCGCTGCTCGCCGTGCCGCTGATGGCGACCTTCAAGATCGTGTGCGACCACATGCCGCGTCTGCGCTGGATGGGCGAGCTCTTGGGCCGCTGAATCGCGGTTCAGCGCCCGCTGGTAAAGCGCAAGCCCGGCACCAGCACCCAGGGCGCCACCTGGCATCCCCACGGGTCGAACCAGCCCGTGTGAGCCTCCAGATCGCGAGATATCGCCTGCCTATCCGGGATGCGGCCGAAGGCCTCGAGGATCGAGTCGGTGAAGCGCATGGTCTCGACCGCCCGGCTGATGCGCCCGCCCTCGACCAAGAACGCCGCGTCGCGCAGCAGCCCCGTCATCACCGCCCGCTTCGGCTCGATCATCCCGTTGACGTAGTGAAGCCGCGTGACCAGCAGCCCGCGGTCGAGCCGCCCGATCAGCTCCTGCGGGCTGGCGTCGCCGGGCTCCAGGTGCAGGTGCGTCGGCTTCGACCCGCTGGTGGGGAACTCGTCCGCCAGCGCTGCGTGCCCCGTCGACCGACACCCCGCGCGCCGCGCCGACGCGCTGTCGTGGACGATGCCCCGGGCCACGCCCCGCTCGACCAGGCTGGTCCGCCGCTTCGGCTGCCCCTCGGCGTCGAAGGGCAGGGGCACGCCCACCGCGTGCGGCATCGACCCGTCGTCGACGATGCTCACCGCCTCGCCGGTCACCCGCTCGCCCACGCGCCCCTCGACGAAGCTCATCCCGTCGTCCACCGAGCGCGACGTGAACGCGATATCGCCAAGCCACATCAGGATCTCCGCGACCGCCGCCGGCGCGAGCACCACATCCCACGCGCCCAGCCCCACGCTCACCGGGTCGTGGGCCAGGTGGCACTCGGCCCGCGTCGCCTCGACCAGCGCCGCCACCGTCGCCTCGTCGACCCGCGCGTCGGTCCGCGCCCGATACGCGCTGGCCTTGTGCCCTGCCGGCCGCTCCAGCGAGCTCAAGCTGACCTCGGAGAAGCTGCCCCGGTGGTACCCGTTCACCCCCGTCGTCGACCGCACGGCCAGCGTCAACGCGCCCGTGTGAAAGCGCCCCGCCAGCGCGAGCCCGTCCTTGGCGTGCGCCGCCAGCCCCGCGGCCAGCCACCGCCCCTTCGTCTCAGCGTCCAGCCTCGCCGTCGCCGCGTCCATCGCCCGCGGCAGCGCCACCGGCGCGTCCCCAGGCTCGGCCAAGCGCGCCTCCTCCCCACCGGCCGCCACCTCCCGCGCCCGCGCCACCGCCATCCGCGCGCAGGACTCGAGCCCCTCGTCGCTCAGGTCCGTCGTGACCACCCGCGCCTCGCGCCCGCCCACGACCGCCCGCACGGTCACCTTGCCCTCGACCACGTCGGCGGCCTGGATGATCGCCGCCTCCGCCAGCCGCATGAAGCTGGCCTCCTGCCCCCGAAACAGCGCCTCCACCCCGTCCGCGTCGTCCCGCACGGCCGCCAGCGCACGGTCCAGCCGCTCGGACACGTAGGTCTCACCGAACTTCTCGCTCATGACGACCCCACCTGAACCCCGTCAAATCGCGCCGGCGCGCAGCCGTGCCCCACGTACATGATCTGCCCCGGGTCGCCCTTCCCGCAGAAGGTCCAGCCCCACATTCTCCACGCCTCAGGCCCCGCGATCCCCGAGCACGCACGCCAAAATCGCGGCGTCACGTCGGCGTAGAGCGGGTTCTTGAAGATGCGCCCTGTCAGCTTCCCGCCGCGGATCTCGTGGGCGATCTCGCAGCTAAACTGGAAGTTCAGCCGCAGGTCGTCGATGGACCAGCTCTTGTTCGTCGACAGCAGCATCCCCTGGTCGACCCCGCCGATGAGGTCGTCGAGGCTGCCGCTCCCCGGCTCCAGGTTGACGTTGATCATCCGCACGATGGGCAGCTTCGACCACGACTCGGCCCGCAGCGCCGACGCCGAGGCCCGCCCGATGCGCGCCGCGCTGTCCCGCCCCGAGAGGTAGCCGCGAAACCGCCCCCGCTCGACGATCGGCGTGCGGGTGGCCGGCGTGCCCTCATCGTCGTAGCCGAAGGTCCCCGGCCCCAGCGGCGTCGTCGCGTCCGCGGTCAGGCTGACCAGCTCCGAGCCGTAGGTCAGCCGGTCCAGGTTGTCGGGCAGCAGAAAGCTCGCCCCCGCCAGGCTAATCTCTTCGCCCAGCACCCGGTCCAGCTCGATGGGATGGCCGACCGACTCGTGGATCTGGAGCGAGAGCTGCGAGCCGTCCAAGATGATGGTCGTCGGCCCGGTCGGAGCCGGATCCGCCGCCGTCAGCGCCACAGCTTCCCGCGCCAGCTCTCGGGCCATCTCGGGCAAGCCCATGGCCCGAAACTGCTCGAAGCCGCCTTGCAGCACGTTGCCCTCGAAGCTCTTGGGGCCCGAGCGCTGCTGCACGTCGCCGTTCGCGGTCGCGATGGCCGTGACGCCGCCGCCGCACAGGGTCACGCGCTGATGCTGCCGCGATCCGTTGGTCGCGACGAAGGTGGTCTCCTGCCGATGCCCCGTGTAGGTCCCGCGCGCCGCCTTGACGCCCGGCTCAGCCAGCATCCGCGCGTGCGCCTCGGCGAAGAGCGCGCTCTTGTCGGCGAGGCTCACCGCGAAGGGGTCCTCGCGCAGCGGCGTCGCGTACTCACCGCTGGCCGCCGCCGGCAGCTCCACGCCCCGAGTCGCCGAGCCCGCGGTCGCCCGCGCCATCGCCACCGCCCGCCGCCCGGTCTCCGCGAGCGACGCCGCATCCAGCAGGTTCGTCGCCGCGTAGCCCCAGCCGTCCCCCACCAGCGCCCGGATGCCGACGCCGACGTCCTCCTGCAAGGTCGACAGCTCGAGCCGCCCGTCCTTGTATTCGAGGGACTCCCGCGTCCGCCGCACCACGCGCGCCTCGGCGAAGCGCGCCCCCGCGGTCGACGCCGCCTCCAAAGCCAGCGCGGCCAACGCCTCCCGGGCGCTTCGGTCCAACTCCCGCATCGCCTGCCCTCCCACCTGCACTTCAGTTGCAGTTACCACGCGCCGCGGGCCAGCGCGATTGGCGAACTCGTGCTATAGGCACCGGTCGAGATCTCGCCGTTGCCCCGCGGCGATTGACCCGGAGACTCGCGCTGGCCTCGCCGACCACCCGCCGCTCTATCCGTCCCTCTGAAGTCCTGCACGAGGGACAGGGGTGGGCGATTCGCCGCTCGCGCCCCACCGACGCCCTGGCCGTGTCGGAGCTGCTGCGTGAGGTGCCCTTCGGCGGCGAGTTTCCCGTCGTCGAGGAGCGCCAGGAAGACGCGTTCGCCCTGCGCAACATCCGCACGATGGACGCCGGCTCCGCGCCCGACATCTACATCGTCGAGTCCCAGGGATTCGTTGCAGGTTCGGCCTGCGTCGTGGTTCGACCCGGCGCCGCCACCGGCGGGATCGTCCCCCTGGCGCACCTCACCGACGTCCGCCTGCGTCCCGAGCTGCGCGCGGGGAAGGTGCTGCCCACGCTGCTCCGCATCGCGCTGGAGGACGTGCGCGTCCGCCTCGGCGCTGAGCTGGCGGTCATGCACCTCCTGGACCGCGACCACGTGGCCCTGGCGCCCTTCATCCGCCGCAGCCGCGAGCGCTACGAGCAGCCGATGGCCCAGGTCGCGGGGTTGACCGACCTGCTGCTCATCCCCCTCGGCCGCCACACGGACATCCCGCGCCACTTCAGCGCCGCCGCCCACCACGACCTGCCCGAGCTGGGCACCTTCATCTCCGCGAGGCAGGCCAGCCGCCGCTTCGCCGAGCCGGTGAGCATCGAGACCCTCGCCCACGAGCTCACCCGGCTGCCCGACCAGCGGGTCGATCACACGTTCATGATGCGCGACGCCACCGGCGCGCTCTCGGCCTGCCTCACCGTCGTCGATACGGGGCGCTTTCGTCGCTTCGTGCCGCTGCAGCCGACCGGCTGGGCCCGCGCCGAGTCGCTCGTCCAGCGATCCGCCAGCGCGCTGGGCCTGGCGCCGGCAGCCCCGGGCGAGGGCGAGACCGCCGAGGTCCTGTGGGTCTCGACCATCGAGGCGCGCGGCGACGAGCCGGCGCGCCTGCAGGCCCTCCTCGAGGGCGTGTTGGCCGCCCACGCCGAGTCGTCGTGGGATTGGCTGGGCGTCGCGCTGCCCCGCGGCCCTCAAACCACCGCGCTGGCCCAAGCGCTGCGCGCGACGACCTTCCCGATCTCGGTGCTGGTCCTGTCCCTGGCCGGCACGCGCTGGAACAACGTCGATCTGCGCGCCCCCCGGGTTCGCGTCAACGCCGCGTTCCTCTGATTCGGTAGATCTTCTCTAGCTAATCGCGGCCACGGACCCCGCCGGCACCGTCAGGGTGAAGACCGTCCGCCCCGGCTCGCTGACGAAGGTGACGTCGCCGCCGTGGCGACGGGCCACCGCGCGGACGATGGGCAGGCCGAGGCCCGTGCCGCCTACATCGCGCCGCGTCGTGAAGAAGCGGTCGAAGACGCGCTCGCGGTTGGCCGGCGCGATCCCCGGGCCGCTGTCGATCACGTCGACGCGGACCAGCGAATCCTCGCGCCGCACCTGCACGATCACCGGGCTCCCGCCGCCGTGGTGAGCCGCGTTGTCCAGCAGGTTTCGCAGCGCGGCCTCCAGGTGGTCGCCGCCCACAGCCACCCGCAGCTCCGATGAGCTGCTCGCCTCCGCGCCCTCATCCACGGTGACCAGCCCGTCGTAGTCGGCCGCCAGCGAGCGCAAGAGCGGCTGCAGCGCCGTGGCAGCCCCCGGCTCGCCCGTGCTCTCGATGCGCGCCAAGGACAAGAGCCCGGAGACCAGCCGCTGCATGCGCTCGGCGTCCGTGTCGATGTGCGACAGAAACCGCGCCCGCTGCTCCTCGTCCATCGCGTCCCAGTCGTCGCGCAGCAGCTCGGTGGCTCCGCGGATGGCCGCGATGGGTGTCTTGAGCTCGTGGCTGACGTTGGAGGCGAACTCCGAGATGTACGCGGCGCGCTCGGTGAGCTGCGCGGTCATGCGGTCCAGGCTCTCGCTGAGGCTGGCCACCTCGTCGGGCACGGTGCCCAGGGCCGAGAATGGCGTGCGTGGCCGGCCCGCTGCGACCGCCTCCGCCGCCGCGGCCATCTGCTCGATAGGCTTGGCGATTCGGCGCGAGAGATAGAGGGTCACCGCCGCCGTCAGCACCAAGCAGCTCGCCAGCGCCAGCAGGAAGATCCCTCGATGCCGCCACAGGGATTCCACCGGGTCCACGCTGGTTCGGGTCATCCTGACGACGCCGAAGACACGCCCCGCTGAGAAGAGCGGCAACGCCACCGACACGCGAACGCGGCCCCGGCGGCTGATGCTGCCGAGCGGCGGCGGCGGCGAGTCCGTCTCGCGATCGCGCACCACCGAGCGGTAATGCCCGGCCAGCGCGTCGCGGATCTCCGGCAGCGTGTCCAGGCAGGTCCCGACGTCGCCGCCCGTGCTCGCTACGACGCAGCCGCGGGCGTCGAGCACGCGCGCGCCGGAGAGGTTGAAGCGCCGCGCCCGGTCCAGCGCGGGCGCGATGGCCTGCCCGGCGGCCCAGGCCGGCCCAGCCGCCTCCCCGCGCCGCGCAGACTCGGGCAGCTGCGCGGGCAGACGCCCCACCGGGTCCACCAGCAGCGGCTCGATGGGGTAGAGCTCGGCGTCGCTGTGGCCCGGCGGCGCGGGCGACGGCGCGTCCCCGGGCGACACGTCCGACGCCAGCAGCCACGCGTCGCGAAACGCCTCGCCGATGAGCACCGCCTCGCCGATCAGCCGGCTCTCGGTCTGCTCAACCAGGTGCGTCTCGTAGATCCGCAGCATCACCACCGCCAAGACCGGCACCAGCAGCACGAAGGCGCCCACGCCCAGCAGCAGCCTGCGAATGGAGGGGCCGCGCTTCATTCCGCCTCGCGCACCCGGTAGCCGACCCCGTACACCGTCTCCAGCGGCTCGCCGCCGACCTCCGCCAGCTTCTTTCGGATGCGCCGCACGTGGCTGTCGATGGTGCGCTCGGTGATGAAGTGGTCGTGGCCCCACGCCCGGTCGACCAGCTCGTCGCGCCGAAAGACCCGCCCCGGCCGCGCCGCAAGCGCCGCGAGCAGCGCCATCTCCGTCGCCGTCAGCACCACCTCGTGCCCCTCAAAGGTCACCCGGTGCTTGCTGCGATCGATCTCGAGCTGGCCTACCCGGATCAGCTCCTCGTCGCTCGCCTGCGGCGCCACGTCCCTCGTGCGCCGCGCGATGGCCCGCACCCGCGCGACCAGCTCCCGCGGGCTGAAGGGCTTGGTCACGTAGTCGTCGGCGCCCAGCTCCAGCCCCAGCACCCGGTCCACCTCATCGTCACGACTCGACAAGAACAGGATCGGCACCTCGCTGGTCGCCCGAATGCGCCGACACACCGCCAGCCCGTCCTCCTCCGGCATCAGCACGTCCAGCACGACCAGGTCGATGCCGCCTCGCTCGAAGGCCTCCAGCGCCGCGCGCCCGTCGGCCGCCTCGCGCACGGCGTAGCCCGCCTTCTCCAAGGCGAAGCGCACCACCTCGCGGATATGCGCGTCGTCGTCGCAGACCAGGATCACCATCGGGCCCCTCGCATTCTCGGACAGCCAGCAAATACCACGCGAATCGGGGCCGCGATCGATTTGCACAAGTTCGTCACAAGCTCGCCTCCACCCTGCCTCAGCGCCTCCAAAGCCCCGCAAGATCGCTCTGCCATCCTGGTTCTCGTCAAGCAGAACCACCCGCCCTGGAGGCCACCATGTCCGCTCGCGCGCTCCCCATCCCGCCCCAACCGCTGCGCCTCGCAGCCATCGCCGCCGCCGGGCCCGCCCTCGCCGGCGCGACCCTCGCCATGCACGACGGGCTCGCCGTCGCCGCCGAGATCGGCCTCGGCCTCCCCCTCCTCATCGCCAGCGTCGCCATCCTCATGCTCCCCGCCCTCTACATCGGCACCGCCTTCGTCGGCGTCGCCCCCCCGCTCCGCGACGTCGTCTCCGCCGCCGGCCACGCGCTGGCCGACGTCGGCCGCCTCATGCTCGCCTTCACCCCGGCCCTCGCCTTCCTCGTCGCCACCTCAACCCACCGCATCGCCTCCGGCCTCTACGGCCACCTCGCCCTCCTCGGCGCCGCGTTCTTCGCCCTGCGCGCCATGTACAGCCGCCTCTCGGCCCGCGAGTCCGCCGCCTTCGGCCCCCGCGAGCTCGCCGGCTTCCTGCTCTTCTCAGGCTGGTCCTGCATCGCGCTCGCCATCGGCTGGCGCTTCTTCATCCCCCTCCTCTTCGGCCGCTAAGGAGACCCCCACATGACCGCCATACCCCACACCGAGATCCAGACCGCCGTAGCCAGCACACCCGCCGCGGCCCGCCCCTCCTCGCCCCCCGGCTCCATGCCCGCGGTCGTCGACGCCATCCTCCGCGACCGCGCCGGCTTCCTCGAGGCCCTGCGCGACCGCGGCCGCCACGCCGACCTCGCCCGCGCCCTGACCATCACCGTGCTCATCTCCGGCGCTGTCCTGGGTGCGGTCCTCGGCCTCGTCCGCGGCGGCCTCCAGATCCCCTACGCCGCCATCAAGCTGCCCCTCGTCGTCCTCTTCACCACCGCGCTCTGCGCCCCGGCCCTCAGCGCGCTCCGCCAGGTCGTCCACGGCGACTCCGACCGCCGCGAAGACCTCCTGCTCGTCTTGGGCTCGCTGGCCCTCGGCACCCTGCTGGCCGCCGCGCTGTCACCGCTGCTCCTGCTCGCGACGGTCTTCGACGTCGGCTACCACGACCTCATCCTCCTCACCGTCGCCATCTGCGCCGCCTCGGGCGCCGGCGGCCTGCTCTTGCTCCAGAGAGGCCTCCGCGCTGCCATGCCCCGCGGCCGCCGGCTCGTCGGCATCGCCTTCATCGGCCTCTTCTGCCTGGTGGGCGCCCAGATGAGCTGGACGCTGCGCCCGTGGCTGCTGCGCCCCCGCTCGCCCGACGTGGTCTTCGTCCGCGGCATCGAGGGCAACTTCTTCGGCGCTGTCCTCGGCACCCAAGCGACCGCCATGGGCGTGCTCTCCCGCGAGGAGGCCCCCACCGAGCGCGTGACCCCGACCCCCGCCCTGCGCGGCCACGTCCGCGACTCGACCACGGAGGTGGACTGGTGAAGCTCTTCGAACTCTCACTCATCTACTTCCTGATCGGCCTCGGCTGCGCCCTCGCCCTCGCCGCTCGCGGTGGGGCCTGGGGCCCGCGGGCGCTCGACGCGGGGCTGGCCCTGGTGCTCTGGCCGCTGATCATGCCGTTCGCCCTGATGCGGACGAGCGATTCGCAGCCAAACACCCCGGTCTCCGCGGTCGAGTCCGCCTTCCTCGACGCCATCCGGCGCGCCTCCTCCACGCCGCTGGGCAAGCTGCTCCCCGACGCCGAGACCGCCCGGGCCCTCGGCGCGCGCCTTCGGGGAGCCGCGGCCCGGGTCGCCGACATCGACGCCCTCCTGGCCCAGCCCGACTTCAGCCTCGAGCTGGCCCAGCGACGTCGGGACGAGCTGGCCGAGCGCGGCGACCGCCAGGCCCTGGACGCGGTCGACAGCCGCATCCAGAACCTCAACCGCCTCCGCGCTCTCCGCGACCGCTTCGCCCGCGAGCTGGACGCCGTCGCCGAGCTGCTCGCTCAGTTGCGCATTCAGGCCGAGGTGGTGCGGCTGGCGGGCGGCCTCGACGACGACACCCGCGAGCGCGTCGCCGATCTGCTCGCCCGCGTCGAGGGCCTGGACGCGGCGCTGGCCGACGACAGCGTGCTGCCGGCTGCATAGAGAGCCGACCCACAGACCTCCGCGCGCCTTGTCCCGGCAAGGCGCGCGTGCTCTGCTCGCCCCATGAAGCGCGAGTGGCACGAGGTCAAGGTGGTGCGGCGGGTCCAGTGGGCCCCCGGGCTGGTCTCCCTCGTCTTCGACGCGGACCTCGGCGAGTTCCGCTCGGGCCAGTTCCTCGACGTCGCGGTCCAAGACGCCGACGCCGAGGGGGCGAGGCCCAGCCGCTCCTACTCGCTCGCGTCGGCCCCCGGAGAACCGCCCGAGATCTTCGTCTCCCTCGTGCTGAACGGAGAGATCACGCCGACCTTGTGCGCCGCGGTCCCCGGCGACAGCGTCTGGCTGCGCTGGCCGCCCGCGGGGGTCTTCACCCTCGATCGGCTGCCGGACGCCCGCCACCTCTGGCTCATCGGGACGGGCACGGGCCTGTCGCCCTACATCTCCATGCTGCGCGACGAGGCGGGCTGGCAGCGCTTCGAGCGGGTCATCGTCGTCCACGGCGTGCGCGCGGCCCAAGACCTCGCCTACCGGGCCGAGCTGGCCGAGCGCGCCGCCAAACACCCAGGCCGCATCACGGTGATCGGCGTGGTGAGCCGCGAGCCGGACGCGCCCGAAGTGCTTCACGGCCGCATCACGACGCTCTATGCCTCGGGAGCGCTCGAATCTCGGGCTGGCGCTTCTCTGACCGCCGCGGACTCGCAGATCATGCTCTGCGGCAACCCCGCCATGGTCGAGGAGATGCGCGCCCGGCTCGAGGAGCAGGGCCTGACGCGCAACTCGCCAAAGCGGCCGGGCCAGTTCACGGTCGAGGCGTACTGGTAGCCGGCCGGCGCGCCCTCGCCCTGGTTAGACGGTGAGGATGAGCGACGCGATCTCGGGCGGCGCGCCGACGCGCATCGGCGGGCCCCAGTAGCCGGTGCCTTGGCTGACGTAGATCTGGGTGTCGCCGTGGCGGTGCAGGCCGCGAATCCACGGCTGGACCATGGCCGCCGCCGCGCCGAAGGGCCAGAGCTGGCCGCCGTGGGTGTGGCCGGAGAGCTGCAGATCGACGCCGAACCCCTCGGTGTCGGCGATCTGTTTTGGCTGGTGCGCCAAGAGGACCAGGCCGCGCTCGGGGTCGCGGCCGGCGAGCGCGCGGCCGAGATCCGGCGCATAGGCGGCCCCGCGGCGCCCGCCCCAGGCGTCGTGGATGCCGGCGAGGTCGAAGGACGCGCCGCCTGGGCCGGCGTCGCCGATGCGCACGCGCTCGTTGGCCAGCACGCGGATGCCCAGCCCGCGCAGGTACTCCACCCACGGGTCCACGCCGGAGAAGAACTCGTGGTTTCCGGTCACGAACGCCGTGCCGAAGCGCCCGCGTAGCTTCGCGAGCTCGGCGACGTCGCCGCCCAGGGACTCGACCGATCCGTCGACCAGGTCCCCGGTGATCACGACCAGATCGGGCTTGAGCGCGTTGGTCTTGTCGACCACGTCGGTCAGAAAGCGCCGGTCGATGGTGGGGCCGACGTGGATGTCGGTGAGGTGGACGATGCGGAAGCCGTCGAGGGCGGGCGGCAGCCGCGGGATGCGAACGGCGTGCTCGGGCAGCTCGAAGTCGCCGCCGCGGGCGCTGCGGAAACCGTAGAGGCCCATGCCCGTCGCGCCGAGGGCGGCCGTGCTGGCGGCGATGCGCGCGAGGACCTGTCGGCGGGCGGGGTCCGGCGGGGCGGGGGCGGTCTGCTCGGCTTCGGGGGCGCTGGCCTGCTTGCGTCGATTCGACCGGAGCGCCAGCGCGCGCCTGATCTTTCCGGGTAGCCGCGCCAGATCGGCGGCGCCCATGAAGAGCAGCAGGTAGAACATCACGCCGGCCCACGCCCACGCGATCATCGGCAGCGGCGAGAGCACGTCGCGATCGATGGAGCGGCGCAGGAAGAGGCTGGCGAGCAGCGCCGTAGCCAGCACCACCAAGCCCAGCGTGACGGCGAAGCGCGCGCCGCCGCGCAGGCCCGTGTCGCGCGCCAAGCGCTTCCACAGGTAGCGGTGGATCAGCAGGACGAGCACCGTCGCGACGGTGCCGAAGACGCTCATCGTCGCGGTGACACCCACGGACGCGCGCTACTCTTTGGGCTGCTTCGGCTGAAGCATGCCCCGGAAGAGGCCGGCCAGGTCGACGTTCAGCTTCACCTGAACCGGCGCCGGCTCGGTCTGCTTGGACTCATCGCGGGTGTCGTCGGTGGGCTTCGACCCGCTGCCGTCGGCCGAGGTCGCGCCGGCGGCCGGCTGGGCCTTGGTCGGCACGTTGACCGAGACGGACTCGGGCACCAGGGCCTTCGCGAAGGCGCCAAAGAGCGCCAGGGCGAGCTGGGGCCCGTGCTCCTTGAGGGTCTCCGGGTCCACGTTCACGTTGACCTGCCCCGTCGCGCCGGGAGGGACGACGTGCTCGGCCATGTAGCCCTCGAAGGCCTTCTTCAGCGAGTCGCCGATGCGCTTCTCGAAATCGGAGGGCCCTGTGGGCTCGCGGCGGCGCCGCGCCTCGTCCAGATCGATGACGCTGGCCGGCTCGGCGTCGGGGTTCGCGGCGCGGCCCTCGTTGGGATGGGTCCCGATGGGCGTGACCCCGGCCGTCGCGCCGGGCTTCACCCCGGCCTGCAGGCTCTCGACCAGGTTCATCAGGAAGCTCTGGGCGGTCACCTTGAGCTTGTCGGACTGCTCGGTGCCCAAATCGAGGGTGCCGTCGGCCTTCTGCGACACGCCGAGCTTGTCGGCCATGAGCTTCTGAGCGGCTACGCGGAACTGCTCGGCGAAATCGACAGGATGTGCGCCTGTCGCCTCCGTTTGCGCAGCTTCCACCTCGGGCTTCGCCGAGTCCGTCGGCTTCGGGTCCGTCGGCTTCGAAGCGCCCTTGGGGGCCGGCTTCGACTTGGGGGTCGGCGCCTTCGTCTCGTCGTCATCGGCCATGGTGCGCTCCTGTTGCAGCCGACGAAGAGATACCGCGTCCGGCCCTCGCTGTCATCGGACGGTCTCGCGCGGAGTGGTCGGCTAGCGTGTCGACCCACGGAACGGACCGGGCGGGTGCTTGGCCCCGTGGCGCACGGCGAGACGCGGCGAGGAGTCGCGCTGTAGCACGGCGACGAGGCGCAACGCCGCCATGCGCCGCGCGGCCAAGCAGACGCGACGAGAGGTGTGTGGCTGGGCCCTCTAGGCCTTGCCCAGGACCGTGTCCGCGCTGGGGGAGCCGCCCGAACCGACGACGCGCCCACGCCCGGCGACCACCGCGCCCTCGAGCACCAGCCACAGCTCGCGCTCGTAGTCTTGGCCCGCGGGCGTGATCGCCAGACCGACCAGAGTGCGGTCCAGGGCTGCCACCTGGCCGGAGCCCGCGACCCGCACCGCCCCGACGCCTTCGCTGAGGATCTCCTTGATGGACTCAGCCGCCGCGGGGCCAGCGGGCGAGTCGGGCGCAAAGTGTCCGAGGATGGAGTCAGTGCCCTCGGTGAGCGCGCTGGCCAGGGACTCACCCCAGCGGAGCACGTCGGCGGGTGCGGCGGGGAGGGCGCGGCCATCGAAGATCGCGTCGAGCTGACCCTCCGAAAAGAGCGCTACCAGCACGCTATTTCGGGCGACCGCCTCGAGGCGGAACCGCTCGCCGTCGTCGTGGCCAAGCAGCCAGACCTGGCCCAGAGCCTTGGCCGGCTCGCGGAGGCCCATCAACGCGGTCACCGCCACGCGGCCAGCCTGACCGTCCACGGCGACCAGCGGCTCGAGGCGAAAGCCCTTCCGCGCGCCTTGGGCGTAGAAGCGGCCGATGCTGTCGCCGTCGGCGGCGAAGCCATGCTCGGTGCTGAGCGCCCGCGCCGCGGACTCGTCCCGCGCGGCCATGGCCTCGCTCAGCGCGGCCACGGCGTCGACCGCGCGCCGTCGCGCCGGCGAGAGGCCGCCGTCGCCGCCGGAGCTCACCAGGTGATCCCGTTGCGACGGAAGAGGATGCGGGCCTGGTCGTCCTCGTAGCCGTCGAGATCGCTGAGGATCTGGTCAGCGCCACCGTCGACGCGCCGGACGACCGCGGCGATGTCGCCGTTGGCCGACGAGAAGCGCAGGACCTCCAGGATGCACTCCTGGTCGTCCTCGCCGGTCCAGCCGCTGATCATCTCGTCGATCATCGTCGCGCGCACCTCGGGCGGTGCGTGGCGATGTTCGCCCGCGCGGACCGAAGCGCGCATCGCGTCGTCAGCGCCGAAGAGCGCGTCGAGCAGGCTGGGCCCGTCACCGCTGAAGAAGCCGATGATGCGGTCCCACCAATCAGGCAGGTGCGGCCGAATCAGGTCGTAGCAGACCTGCATCAAGCGCACGACCGAGGCCACGTCTTCGGCGACCTGCGAGAAGCTGAAGTCGCCAATGAAGGCCTTCCACGCCAAGTAGATCACGACGCCGATGGGCCCGAAGGTCAGCGCGGCCGTGACGATGCCGATCAGCAGTGAGACGAGGCGCGCGACGGCGCCCACGCCCTCGGCGATGGTCTGGATGGTGCGGATCTTCTCCTGGATCGCACCCATCGGTCCGGCGTCGCGGCCGCTCTGCTGTTGCGCCGCCATCTCCGAGCCGCTCTCGAGGGTCGGGCCTCCGGGCACCGGCTGGGCGCCGCTCGCGCGTGTCGGCGTGCGGGAGTTGATCTCGGCCTCGCTGGTCCTCGTCGGCGGCCGCTCGGGCGCGGGCAGGCCCGGACGTTGGTCGGGCGAGCGGTTCTCGCGGCGCGGCCCGGCGTCGCCCCAGGCGTAGGTGGTGCCCCACTCGAACTTGAAGATGCTGCCGAGGGGCGCCTCCCACTCGGCCAGATCCAGGCGATGCTCCGTGCCCAAAGTGGCTTGCAAGTAGGGGCGCGCGTAGAGGTTGATCGTCGGCTCGATGGTGACGCCGACGCCCAACTCGCCGCTGAACCGGCCGCCCTCCGACCTCAGCAGGCCGCTCGGGACGACGGTGACCGGCGCGTTCAACCGCACCTCGCCTTCGACGCCCGCGCCGAGGTTGGCGCCGGGGATGCCGATGGAGACGCCCATGTAGGCCGCGACGAACGCGTAGAAGTTGAGGCCCCACGACAGCGCGAGCTGGGCGTGGAAGTCGGGGACGGTGACGTGATCGGCCAGCGGTCGGAAGTTGGAGATGCCGATCTCAGCCGAGAAGAGCAGGTCCTGCATCGCGAGGCCGAGGCCGCCGCGAATTCCGATGTCGAGCATGGCCCCGACGGGCGGGAAGATCGGGATCGACATCTTCGGGAGGATGTCGATGCCCATGTCGAAGAGCGGCCGCCCGCGGACCAGCGGCACGTCGGTGCAGCGGATGGAGCCGCTCAGGACGGGCTGTAGCTCCTGGTCGACGTGCACGCCGAGCTTGCCGCCCAGCAGGTGGTTGATCTGGTAGTCGACCTCGCCGTCGATGACGAAGGTGCCGTCCTCGTTGTAGGTCGCCGACACCTCGCCGGACATGGCCCGACCCGTGGCCGGATCCGGCGGGAACAGCACGAAGTTGATGGTGCCCGAGCCGCTGAAGTAGTCCTGCCCGCCCTCGGTGCGCCACTCGGCCTGGAACTGCCCGCGCATGTTGTTGAGGCGGGGCAAGACGACCGTGCACGCCCCGCCGGCGCTGACGAGCTCGCTGTTCTGGATGACCGCGTGGCCTGTGAGGCTCTCCACCCGCAGCATCGCCTGGTCGCCGGTGCCGCCGATCTCGATGGACCGCATCATCGTCGCGGTGCCGGCCAAGCGGACAAGGTTGTTGTTGACGACGTCGTACTCGCCGTCGGCGGCCACGTTGACCAGCGGCCCGGTGCTGTCCCAAACGTCGACGTTCAGGTTCCCGCCGAGCTGGCGCAGCTCGCTGTTGGTCACCCGCCCGCGGCCGCCGGAACCGGCGTGGAACACCAGCTTCGGCCCCGCGGTGGCGTTGGGCGGGAAGGTGACGGGCCGCCCGAGCCGGATGTCGCCTTCCCCGGTGAAGTGACCGTCCTCGTCGGTGTAGCGGCCGCTCGCCGAGGCTACGATGAGCGGAAGGGCCTCACCGTCCTTGATCATGAAGGCGACGACCCCGCCGACCTCCTTCACGTCGTTGTTCACGACCTTGATGTTGGCTGTGAATCCGTCGCCCGCTCGCAACCAGAACTCGTAGGTACCGAGCTGGAAGATCTTCTTCTCGCCCAGCAGCGAGCAGGAGCCTTCGGCGTCGATGGAGCCACCGTCGGCCGTGCGGTACGTGATCTCGCAGTTGAGGGCGAAGAAGTCGTTCTCGCCCTCTTTCACCAGCGCGTTGAGCGTGCCGTGGATGCGGGTGAAGTCGTTGTTCTCCACCGTGATGTCGACGCCGGTGCCGCCCTGCACGATGAACGTGTAGGCGCCGGCCGAGCCGACGGTGACCTGGCCCTCGACGGTGCCGGTGCCGGTGCCGTTGAAGATGCCGCCGGTCTCGTTCTTCACCCAGTCGCCGGCAAGCGTCAGGGTGATGTTGCCCTCGGCCTTGCGGGCCTGGACGCCGATCTCTCCCCCGATGTGGGTGATGTCCGAGTTCAGCAAGTCGACGGCCACCGTCGACGGCATCAGCCAGAAGTCGTAGCCGCCGAAGGACAGGCCCAAGGACTTCGGGCGCGTAATCGCGGCGAGCGCCTGACCACTAAAGTTGGGGTCAGCGCCTGCTTCGTAGCGCCCGGTGAGGGCCAGGGTGCCGAACTCGACCGGGTCGCCGATGCCCAAGATGAGCTGGCCTTCGACCCACTCCAGCGCGTTCTGCGTGACCTTCGCTGAGAGGCCCGTGCCCCCGTTGAGCGTGAACGTATAGCCAGCGGCCGTTCCAAGCGTGACCTGACCGATCAGCTCGACCGAGCCCTCGGCGTCGACCACGGCGTTCTCGCCCTGCGAGAAGTCGTAATCCAGCGAGAACTGACCGCGGGCGAACATCTGCTCGCCGCGCGACACGGAGATGCAGATCTGACCGGTGATCTCTCGCAGTTCGCTCTGCTCGACGCGGACCGTGCCCTCGGTCCCCGGGTCGAGGTGGACCCCCCACTCGCCGGAGCTGCCGATGCGGATCGCGTCGACCACACGAAGCGTCGCGGTGCCGCTGAACGCCTCGCCGCGCCGGTAGGTCGCGTTGCTGAGGTCCATCTCGGCCTTGCGGACCTCGCCTTCCTTGGCGACCAGCTGAAGATTCCCGGTCGCCTCGGTGAGCGTGCCCGCGGTGATGGTCGCCGCCGCGTTCGTGTTCTGGCCCAGATAAATCCCGAAACGGCCGGCGTCCTTCAAGAAGACGTCGGTCACCATCTGGAAGGTGGCGTTGCCCGTGAAGCCGCCCTCTTCGCCCGGCAGGTACTGACCGTTGATGCTGCCGTTGGCGACCTCGGTGGCGCCGTTCTTCAGCCGCAGCGGCACGTCGATGGTCGTCTTCTGGAAGCGGCTGTCCGCGATATCCACCGTGACCGACGCGTTCTGGCAGATGAAGAGCGCCCAGCCGGCCGGCTCGTCGCCGGTGTTCGTCGGATCCCCGACGTCGAGGTCGCGGGCCAGGACGAGGCTGCCCTGTCCGGTGACCTTGTCGGTCTCGGCGTTCCAGCTGCCCTCCACGCGTCCGGTGCCCAGCAGCGAGCCGCCGAGATCGAACTGAAAGTCCATCTCGATCTGGGCGTTCGACAACGCGTTGTTGTCGATACGACCCGATACGTGCGAGCCCGCCATCACGCGCATGGCCGCAGCCGGGGGCAGGGCGCCGGCGTCCTCCGGCGAGCGCGGCCACGACAGGTTGTTGATGAAGCGCACGTCGAGGTCGCCGCTGAACAGCATGCCCTCGACTTCGAGGTTGGCGTTCTCCAGCGAGCCCTGGAGGATCGGGGTCGTCCCGTCCTGAAGCTGCAGTTGAATCGAGCCGCCCATGCGGATCAGCCGCGACTCGAAGACCTCGACGTCGAGGGTGGTCACCTCGGGCATCAAGACGATCTTCCACGGCGAGCTCTCGCCCAGCGGCTTCTCGACTGGCGCCTTCAGCGTCAGGTTGCCGTTGAACGCCAGCATCTGGTCGCTGGCCGTGTAGACGCCCTCGCTGATGCTGCCGGCGAGGAAGAGGGTGCCGCCCCGCAGATACTCGACGTCCATCGCCATCGTGATGCGGTCGAGATCGCTGGCGGTGACGACCACGCTGGCGTTCGCGCCGTCCTTCACGACGAGCGCGTCGCCGGTGGTGCCCAGCGGGAAGGTCGTGTCGCCCACGAGCCGCAGCGACGCGGTCCCGTCGATGGATTCCTGCGGCTCCTTCAGGTAGGTGCCGTCGATCTGGCCTTGCAGCTGGATGGGCGCCGCGGCCGCGGGCACCAGCAGCGTGACCCCCAGCGGGACGTGCACCTCGACAGACGCCAGCGCGCTCTCGGTGACCACGGCGCTGACCGTGCCCCCCTGCTGGATCTCGACGGAGCCCCAGTCACGCTGGATGGTCCAGCCGGTCTCGACCGAGGCGGTGGCCGTGCCGTTCACGACCGACTCGCCCTGCGCGGGCAAGCTCAGCGTGCCGTCGATGACGCCGCCGATGACGCCCAGCCCCTCCGGGCCCAGGCCGGTGATGCCGAACCCGACCTGCTCAAGCGTCAGCTCGGTCAGGCGGCTCTCGGCGAGCACCGCGATGATCGTCGACTCGCGACGAAGGAAGATCGGCCCCGCCTCGCGGCTCGGCATGCCGAAGTCGTTGGTCAGCGTGAAGGTGCCGCGCCCACCGATCTGCCCGGTCTCACCGGAGAAGTTCAGCTCCACGGTGCCGGTGCCGATCTCGTTCTCGCCCTCGGCGACGGTGAAGGTCAGGCCGCCGGTGGCCGCCGTGACGCGATTCGCCGCGACCGTGGCCGTGGCGGTCGCGCCGCGCGTGATGGTCGCGTGCACGCCAGCCGGGCTGCCCACCACGATGTCGCGCAGCGTCTCGACCTGGCCCTGCCCGGACACGAGGTTGCCCTCGGATTCCCAGACGATCTCGGAGCCCGTGACCAGGAACGTGGGCTCACCGGCCAGCGGGAACTCGGCCTCAAGGCCGCCTTGGACGCGCACCAGCCGGTTCTGCTCGACCGTGGCGGTCGCGTTGGCCTGCCGCAGGATCGCCCCGGTGTCGCCCAGCGGCAGCGGCTCGGTCAGCGTGACCTCGCCAGAACCGGCGATCTCGCCCGCCGCGGCGTCGTAGCTGCCCCGCAAGTCCGCGCGCCAGTGAGGATCGTCAGGGTCGCCGCGGCGTCGACTCGCGTGAGCTCGCTGTTCTCGACCGCGACCGTGAGGCTCGAGTTCGTGACCTCAAGCTCGCCCAGGCGAATGTCGCCCTGCTGGGTCAGGGTGCCGGCCAGGCCCCACAGGCCGTCGGTCACGTTGTAGCGGCCGGTGATCCCGACGCCGACCCACTGCGCGATGCTCAGGTCGATGGTGCCGCCGACCTCCAGCCCCTCAGCGGTGTACTGGCCGGTGAGCTGCACCGCGTCCAATGTGACGTTGGGGACCAGTTCGAGCGGCTCGGCAAGGGTCACGGTGACCGCGCCCGAAAGCTGCCCATTGGTGAGGCCGGCCTCAAACGTGACCCGCCCGACCTGGGCCACTTCGCCGGTCACCGTCCCGCGGATGGAGAAGTCGCCGCCCTCGGTGAGCGTGACATCGACCGACCCGCCGGTCAGCGAGACCGCCGGGTGCAGATGCACACCGGAGTGCGTGATGGTCCCGTGCCCGCTGATGCCGCCCGAGCTGAAGCTGAGGTCCAGCGTGCCGTCGAGCACCTCCCCGATCTGGAAGGCCGCCCCGCGCACGTCCCCGCGCACCTCGATGTGCGGCTCCGTCTGGCCGGGCAGCACCTCCTCGGCGAGGGTCAGGGTCACACCCTCGAGGTGGATGTACTCGCCGACCGAGACGGTGCAGTCGACCGAGCCGCGCTTGAGGTGCCACGCCTCGTCGAACTCGATCTCGACCGTGTTGACCCGCAGACCCGGCATCGGGTCGGCGTTCACCGTGACCCGGACCGTCTTGCGGCCGTTGTTGGGGATGGAGACGTGGACCTGGTGCCCGAAGACGTCCAGGTCCAGATCGGCGGGTCGGCTCGTGGTCCCAGCCCCCGCGGCCTGGGTGGTGCTGCTCGCCCCCGTGTCGGCCGCGATGGCCGTGGGCGACAGCGGCGCCATCGCGCGTCCCGGCGACTGGCCTGCCGCAAAACGCTGGCCGATGGCCGCGGCCTCGGTCTCGGCGTGCAGGACCGGCTTGGCCCCGCGCACGTCCGGCGACACCGCGCCCGTCTGGCGCTGCTGGGCGACGTGGGCCATCTCGTGGCCCAGCAAGTACCGGCCCGTGGAGGTCTCCGGGTCGTAGGCCTGCGGGTTGAGGAAGACCTGCCCGCCCTCCATCAAGCCGCTGGCGCCGCGCGACTCGGTGCGTTTGCGGGCGTCGTCGTCGGCGCGGACGGTCAGCCCGTCCAGCGAGATCCCGAGCGCGCTGGCGAGCTGCTGCACGAGCTGAGCCGTGCGCTCGGCCCGCACCTGATCGAGGTCGATGACGTTGTTGAGCCGGCCTTGCGGCGCCTCGGCCGCGGCCGCGGGCGCGAACCTGGACAGCAGCTCCGACGGCGTGGTCGCGGCCTTCTTGCGGCCGAAGGCCCGGTCCGCAAAGGCGGTGCCCACGGCGTCCGCGACCTGAACATAGAGCCGCTCGAGATCGGCGGGCTTCAGCAACCCCCGCTCGTTCAGCTCGGCGAGGTAGCTGCCGATCTGCTCGGGGCTGCCGCGGAAGTCGCGAACCAACTCGACGATATCGACGTCCAGCGCCTCAGCGCGTTGGAGCTCGCGACGCTCGAGCAGCAGCCGTCGCTGCTCGCGTTCCGCGGTCCGGACCTCGTGTTCGTCGTTTCGGGACTTCAACCCACCGCCCTCCGCACCCGCTACCCCGAAGGACCTCGCGTCATCTCGGATGATGGGGTCTGTCGACCCCGCCGGGGACTGCCGTCACCAGCGCGAGAGGTCCGAATCGTCTGCTCTTGAGGATCGTCCGAGCCGGAATTCGCCGAGGCCCGGTTCGCTGGTTTTCCGCGTCAACGCTGGCCCAACCGGGCCGTCGCTGATGCTAGCACGAAGCCGGCGGCTGCACAGCCGACCGCGCACCGTGGGATTACTAGCAAGGAGCGATCCACTTCCGGGCGGCCGGTCCGCGGCGGGCCCGAACGCGCGCTGGAGGCCCGTCAGCGCGAGGCGCTCGCGTCGTCGTCGGGGAGCTCGCCCCCTGGGGGGAGCTCGTCGTAGTAGGAGCGACGGCTGGCCTCGGGGCTGAGCGGGGGCAGGGGAGGCATCCCGGCGAGATCGGCGGCGGCCTCGTCTTCCTCTGCGAGCCCGCGATGCACGCGCGCCCGCTTCGCTTCCACCACCGAGCTGTCGCGGGTGACCTTGCCCGCCGCCACGTACTCGTCGCGACACGCCTCGTGCAGGATCGCCTGGGTCAGCGGGCTGTCCGCCTCGGCCGCCATGTAGGCAGCCCGCAGCAGCGCGTTCTTGATCATGCCGCCGGTCAGGTCGTACTTCTTCGCCAGCGCCATGAAATCCACGTCCGCCGCGCAGGGCGCCTCCGGCGGGCACAGGGTCTCCCAGATGCGGGCGCGCTGCTCGACAGGCGGGTCCTCGAACGTGACGCGGAACTGGATGCGGCGGATGAGCGCGCGGTCGAGGGACCCGTAAAAGTTCGTCGTCAGGATGCAGATGCCCGGGAAGCGCTCGATCTCCTGCAGCAGCAGGTTCACTTCCATGTTGGCGTAGCGGTCCGTCGCCGTCTGGGTCTCGGCGGTACGCGCGGAGAAGAGCGAGTCGGCCTCGTCGAAGAGCAGCATCGCGTGGCTGATGCGCGCCTGCTGAAAGATGGCTTTGATGTGCTTCTCGGTCTCGCCGACCCACTTCGACACGACCTCCGGGATGTTGACCCGGTAGAGGGCGCGGTTGAACTCGCCGGCGATGATCTCGGCGCACAGCGTCTTGCCGGTACCGGGCGGGCCGTCGAAGAGGACGGTGATGCCTTTGCCGGTCACCAGCTTGCGGCCGAAGCCCCAGCGGTTGAGCACCGTGGACTGGTTGCGCACCGCCGAGATGATCTCGCCGACCTTCTTGCTGGCCTTCTCGGGCAGCACGATGTCCTTGAGGCGGAGGTGCGTGGTCGTTCGGACGGTGAGGTCCTCGAGGGCGTAGCGGAGCTGGCTGAGGCAGCCCTCTTCCAGCAGCGCCATCGAGACCGGCTTGTCGCGGGCGCGGGCGCGATTCACCGCGACCAGGATGGCGTTCTTGATGGTGCCGCCGCTGAAATCGTAGGTGTTCGCGAGGGCCTCGAGATCGACGTCGTCGGACAGCGGGACGCCCGGCGGCAGGTGCACCTCCCAGATGTGGCGCCGCAGCTCCGCGTCGGGGATCTCGAAGGGCAGGTTGACGATGATCCGCCGCTCCAGGGCGTCGTCGAGGCGCTCGGGGTGATTCGTCGTCAGCAGCAGGATGCCGTCGAAGTCCTCCATCGAGCGGTAGGCGGTGGCGCGGCGCTTGTCGCTCTTGCCCAGCAGGGCCTCGCACTCGTCGACCAGCACGACCGCGTCGCGCATGGTGGCCTCGGTGAAGAGGTCCGACAGCATCGCCTCCAGCCCTTCGTTCTCAGGCAGGTCGGAGGCCGAAACACTCAGCAGCGGCCTGCCGATATGGCCCGCGAGCGCGTGGGCCAGCAGGGTCTTTCCGGTCCCGGACGGACCCGAGAAGAGCATCGTCAGCCCGCGCCCGTACGGCAGGATCTTGTCGAAGCCCCAGTCGCCGATGGCCTGCCGGTAGCGATCGTGGTTCTCGACCATCTCGCGTAGCTGCTCGCGCTGCTCGCGGTCGATGATCACGTTGAGCAGCTCGACCTCGGGCTCGCTGAGCTGGGCGATCCGCTCGACGTTCTCGGACAGCTCCTCTTCCCAGAGCAGGTATCGGATGGTCGGCGGTGTGACCATCAACCGGCGCGCCATCACGCCCGCGCTGGAGCCCGCCTCGGCCGCGCCCAAGCTGACCAAGCGGTGCCGGAGCAGCGGCGCCCCGCGGAAGAACGCGCGCCGCGCCTGCAGCGTCTCCTCGGAGCCCGCGCAGAAGCGGTCGATGACCAATCGCACGGTCACAGCACGCGAAAAGACGGATCCACCGCTGCGCTCGAGCACCGACGCCATGGTCGGCTGCACGTGCTGGCCCAGGCCGACCATGATGCACTTGAGGTCGAAGCTCGACAGCCCGAACCGGCGCACCAAGCTGCCGATCCGCTCGCCCTCGGGGGCGCAACGCACGCCCGCCTCGAAGGTCTCCCAGGCGCTGCCGTCGCCCTCGCCGAGCAACAGCTCGGCCACCGCGGGCAGGCCGCTTAGGAGCAATTGCGTGCTAGGGGCGGTTTGGTTCATTCAGGGCCGACGGTGATGGTCGCCCGCAAACCCGCTGAGTTCAAGCGAAGCGCAGCCGCGCTGTCGTTACTCGGCGCTGCCGCGATCCAGGGGTATCGCCCGCAACCAGCGGATCGCGGTCGGGTCGCCGGTGATCTCGGCCGCGTCCCGCACCAGGCTCGCGACTTGCTCGGGCGTCAGCTCGCGGTCCAAGGCCGACACGTCGTAGGCGATGCCGTAGTCCGGGAAGTCGATGTGGGCCGAGCGCATGTTGTTCGCGCCCGCCTTGAAGATCGCGTCGTCGACGGCCTTCTTGGTGCCGCGCTTGTCGACGTGGACGACCGCCAAAATCGAGGACGCGCACTCGACGTCGAACTCGATGGCGGCGCGCGGCTGGAAGACGCAATTTCGCAGCATGCCCATCTCGTTGAGCATCTGCGTCGTGCGCGCGACGTAGGCCGCGATGCGCGGCTGGGCCTCGCGGGTGGCGGCGCCGATGTGCGGGGTCGAGAAGATGCGCGGCTCGCCCTGGTACGGGTTGACCCAGCGCGTGGTCGAGGCGCGGCCCGGCTCCTCGGGGAACACGTCGGTCATGGCGTAGGCGATGTGGCCCTCGCTGACCGAGCGGCGGAGGACGTCGGGGTCGACGATGAAACCTCGAGCGAGGTTGATGAACCCGCGCGGGCTCTCCCCCTCTTTCTCGCTCATGGCGCTCAAGGCGTCGAAGCCGATCATGTTGCGGTTGCTGCGCCCGTGGATGTCGGTCGCGGAGACGTGCACGGTGACGAAGTCCGAGGCCGCGAAGAGCTCGCGCATGTTCGCCGCGGGCTTCCAACCCATGGCCAGCCCGACTTCGCGCGGGACCGGGGCCGTGTCGAAGAAGAGGATCTCCATGCCCAGGGCCTGGCCAAGCTGCGCGACCTGGCGGCCGATGTTGCCCAGGCCCAGGATGCCGAGCCGCTTGCCCATCAGCTCGTAGCGGCCCGCGGAGTCCTTGTTCCACTGGGAGTTCGCCATCTCGGGCACGCTCTCGAAGAGGCGGCGGGCGATGGAGATAAGCTCGCCCATCACCAGCTCGGCGACCGAGCGGGCGTTGGAGACCGGGTCGTGGGTGACCAAGACGCCGTGGCTGGCGCAGGCCTTCTTGTCGACCGAGTCGTCGCCGATGCAGCAGAGCATGACGCCGGCGAGGTTCTTGCTGGCCTGGATGACGCGCTCGGTGATCTCGACCTTGCTGCGCTTGAAGATGAGGTGGTGCTGGCCCTGCTCGAGCAGGCGCACCAGCTCGTCCTCGCTGGGGGCGTCCGCGACCCGGTGCGGCTCGATGCCCATCTCGCGCAGGCGCTGGTCCAGCAAGGGATCCGGGTTCTCGATGATCAGCGCCCGCTCGAAGCGGCCGTTCCAATTGCGGTAGCTGAGTTTGCCGTCGCTCGCGAGCGTCATGTGCGCGTCTCCGTCCGGGGCCCCAGGCTGGGGGTCGGCGCGTTGTACAACGAGGCGGGCGTCGGTGAAAGCACGGAGATGCGACCGTGGGGGCGCAGCGCGGTCGCCTTCACCCAGGCGTAGACTGGCGAATCGGGGCAGAGGGCCAGCTCGCGGGCGGCCTCCGCGGTGATCTCGGCGCGCAGGGTCTGGCCGGCGATGGCGAGGTGGACGAGGACGGCGGGGCCGAGGTCGGTGAGGTGTGTGACGACTGCGGGCAGGCGGTTTCGGGCGCTGAGGCCCTCGAGCGGGGCGCGGGCGAGGAGGACGTCTTCGGGGCGGACGCCGACGCGCAGGGAGTCGCCGGGCGCGCCGTCGGCGGCGGGGAGGGTGAGGCGGTGGTCGCCGAGCAGGGCGTGGATGGCGCCGGAATCGGGGTCGCGGCTGTCGAATCGAGCGGCGAGGACGGACTCGAGGCCGAGGCGGCGGCCCACGAGGGCGGCGTCGGAGGCGCGCAGCACGGTGTCGGTGGGGCCGTGGGCGACGAGGCGGCCGGCGTCCAACAAGGCCACGTGATCGGTGACGCAGAGCGCGGTGCCGAGGTCGTGGGTGGCGATGAGCACGGGGATGTCGAGGCTGGCGGCGATGCGCGAGAGCAGGGCGATGACGGCGTCGCGGCGCGCGGCGTCGAGGCCGGTCCACGGCTCGTCGAGGAGGAGGGCGCGGGGGGCGGCGGCGAGGGCGCGGGCGAGGGCGACGCGCTGGCGTTCGCCGCCGGAGAGGGCGTGGGGGCGGCGGTCGAGCAGGGGCTCGAGCTCGCAGAGCGCGATGACCGCGTCGAGCTGGTGGCGGCCGCCGTAGCTGATGGTGCGGCGCACGGTGAGGTGGGGCCACAGGGCGGGCTGCTGGAAGACGAAGCCGACGCGGCGGAGGTGGGGCGGGAGGTCGATGGAGCGTTGGGAGTCGAAGAGGACGGTGTCGCCCAGGGCGATGCGGCCGCGGTCGGGGCGGTCGAGGCCGGCGATCAGGCGAAACAGCGAGGTTTTTCCTGCTCCGGAGGCGCCGAGCAGCGCGGTGATGGGGGCGCGGAGCTCGGCGGTGACGCGGAGCTGAAAGCCGGCGTGGGCGGCGGCGAGATCGAGGCTCAGCGAGTCCACGCGAGCCTCCGTGCGGCGAGCTCGCCGGCGAGCAGGGTGATGAAGGCGAGGGCGGCGCTGACGGCGGCGAGGGTCATGGCGCGGGACTCGCCGCCTGGGGATTGCAGGGCCTGCCAGATCGCGAGCGGGAGCGTGTCGGTCTGGCCTGGGACGCTGCCGGCGAAGGCGATGGTCGCGCCGAACTCGCCGAGGCTGCGGCCGAAGGCGAGCAGGGCGCCGGCGAGGACGCCGGGGAGGGCGAGCGGCAGGCTGATGGTGCGGAAGACGCGCCAAGGGCTGGCGCCGGTGACGCGGGCGGCGTCTTCGAGGGCGGGGTCGATGGCGTCGAAGCCGAGGCGGGCGGCGCGGACGAAGAGGGGGAAGGCGACGACGGCGCTGGCGAGGGCGGCGCCGCGCCAGGTGAAGGCGAGGCCGAGGTCGCCCAGGGGGCCGCGGGGCGCGAAGAGCAGCAGCAGGGCGTAGCCGGTGACGACGGGCGGCAGGACGAGGGGGAGGTGGACGAGGGCGTCGACGAGGGCGTGGCCGAGGAAGCGGCGGCGGGCGAGCAGGTAGGCGACGGCGATCGCTGGGAGCAGCGAGAGCAGGACGCTGACCAGCGCGACGCGGAGCGAGAGCGCGACGACGGGGAGCAGCTCGCTCATGGGCGAACGGTGGGCGGGGGAGGGCCGAAGCCGAAGCTGGCGAGGCGGGCTTGGGCGGCGTCGCCACGCAAGAACGCGAGGAATTCACGGGCTCGCGGGTGGGTCGAGGCGGCCGGGACGCCGGCCTTATAGAGGATGGGGCGGTGGGTGGTCGGGGGCAGCTCGGCGCTCACGCGGACGCCGGGTGCGCCGCGGGCGTCGGTGGCGTAGGCGATGGCGGCGGGGACGGCGCCGCGGGCGACCAGGGAGACGGCGGCCGGGGCGTCGGCGGTGGCGACGATGCGCGGCGCGAGCGCGTCCCACAGGCCTAGCGACTCGAGGGATTCACGGGCGTATCGGCCCACGGGGACGTGCTCGGGGTCACCGACGGCCAGCCGTTCGGGTGGCGCACCCGGCTCGGCGGCCCCAGGCCTCCACGCCGCCTCGCCCTCCCCGGAGACCACCACCACCAAGCGATTCGTCGCGACGTCCGCCGTATCGCAAGGCGCCAGCTCGCCGCGCGCCCCCAGCCACGTCACCCAGCGCGTGTCCGCCGAGACGAACACGTCGCCGGGCGCCCCGGCGCTGAGTTGGCGCGCCAAGCTCGACGACGCGCCGCCGACGACCTGCACCGCGACCCCGGTCTCCGCCTGGAACTCCGCGCCCACCGCCTGCATCGCGCCCACCAAGCTCGCGGCGGTCAGCACGCGCAGGGGAGGGCTCGCCGGCGCGGGCGCGCAGCCGACCCCGGCCACCAGCCCCAGCGTCCACAAGACCATCGTCAGGCGCGTCATGGCGCGACGCTCGCCCGCGCCCCCCGCCCCGTCAAGCTGGCCCCGTTTGCCCCTCCCCCGATCCGTGTGCTTCCATCCAGCCCATGGGCGATATGGAATGGTCGCAAGTTTGGCCCTGGGCCTGGCCCGCGCTCGCCTTCACCGGCGCCGTGCTGCTCGTCCTGTGGTTTCTCCGGGCGAGCTTCGCCTGGGTCGAGCGGCGCATCGGCAGCGACCCGCGCGTCGACGGCCGCATCCTCTCGCGCCTGCACACCCTCGCGGCCGCCGGCATCATCGTCGGCGCCGCCTACCGCGCCGTCCGCGCGCTGCCCCATCGCGGCCCCTTCGAGCAGGGCTTCCTCGCCCTCGAACCCTGGATTCAGGCCACCGTCGTCCTGATGCTCTGGGTGCTCGGCGGCTTCTATGTCGCCCGCAAGGCGGTGCACGTCTTCGCTCAGCGCGCCGCCCGCAGCCACTCGGTAATCGACGACGCCATCGCGGCGGCCATCCTGAACCCGCTCTACCTGCTGATCCTCGTCGGCGGCGTCCTGGTCTGGGCCGCCGGCGTGCCGCTGCCGTCGGGCAGCCGCGAGCCCATTCAGACAGTCGCGACCGTGCTCTCGCTGCTCGCCGCGACCATCTTCTTCGACGGCTTCGTCCGCAAGACCATCGAGCTTCGGTCGGCGACCTCGAACGTGCTCGCCACCAGCGGCGGCGTGCTGCGCTCGGCGGCCCGCATCCTCATCTACATCATCGGCATCCTGATGCTGCTCTCGGTCGCCGAGATCCCCATCGCGCCTCTGTTGACCTCCCTCGGTATCGGCTCCCTCGCCATCGGCTTGGCGCTGCAGAAGACCCTCGAGGACTTCATCGCGGGCCTGCTCATCGCCGCCGATCAGCCCATCCGCGTGGGCGATTTCGTCGAGGTCATCGACGGCGCCGTCTCGGGCACGGTGCTGTCCATCGGCTGGCGCACCACGCGGCTGCGCACCCGCGAGGACACCTACGTCGTCGTACCCAACGCCCGCCTCGCCCAGGCCACCGTCGTCAACCGCAGCATGCCCAGCGCCGACCTGTGCTTCACCGTGCCCGTCGGCATCGCCTACCACAGCGACCTGGACGCCGCCGGCGCCGCCACCGTCGAGGTCGCGCGCGAGATCCAGTCCAACGACCCGCGCGCCGCGCCGGGCTACGAGCCGCGCGTCTCCTACGAGGCCTTCGGCGACTCCAGCATCAACTTCCGCGTCTGGATGCGGGCGCGGAACTGGGAAGGCAGCTTCGGCATGCGTGACGCGTTCATCCGCGCGCTGCATATCCGCTACAACGCCGAGGGGATCACGATCCCCTTCCCGATGCGCACGCTGGATCTGCCGCCCGGGACCACGATCGCCGTCGCCCCCGCCGCCCCGCCGGCCGCCGCCGCCGTCAGCGCGAATGCCGGTAGTGACTGACGATCTCCTGCGGCAGGTCGTGCGTGATGAGGAAGCCCAAGGTGAACACGCGCCGAGCCAGCTTGTGGGGCAGCTGCACCAGCGCTGAGAGGGCCTCCTGCACCAGCTCGGCCGCCTCGTCGTGGACGACCTTCTTGGCGTAGTCGAGGGTCTCGAGATCCCGCGGACCGAACGAGCTCGACGTCGCGCGGGCGATCTGCTCGATGACCTGCTTGTAGTCGCGAAACGCCCCGCGGATGCGGCGGTGGTTGAGGTGCAGCGTGGTCTCCGCGAGCCCCGGAACGTGGACCGAGATCAGCAGCCCCCCCTCCGCGTGACGGCCCAGGGTGAGCGTGGGTTCCGCGGCTCCCTCCTCGCCGGGGCGGGTGAGCGTGCCGTGGTCGAGGTTCAGCTCCGACAGGGTCTGGGTCCATTCGCGCGCGCGGTCCGGCGCCGCCCCGTCGAGCACGTCGGGCATGATGCGGAACTTCATCGCGTTCGAGCCTCCACAGGGTCGTCGTGGCACCATGACAAGAGAGCCCATTCGGCGGCCCTTGAATAGATCCGGCACCGCGCGTGTCTGGAACGCGTCCTCGAACCTGGAGCCTCCCCCCATGATCATCCGCCTCCTCGCCGCGTCCTTGCTCGTCGCCGCCACCGCCTCCGCAGGCCTCGCCGACGAGCTCGATGCCGAGCTGAAATTCGTCCCGAGCGCCGCCGCCGGGGTCGCCTTCGTCGATCACGCCCGGCTGTCGAAGCACTCGCAGTACGCCGCGATCCAGGAGTTCGCGCAGAGCCAGGGACGCGGCGCCGGGGTGCGCTTGGCGCGGGCGGCCGGTCTCGCGCCGGGCGCCGGCTTCAAGCGCGCGTGGACCTTCGAGATGGGGCCGGGCCACGAGGTGACCATCCTCGCGGGCGGCGCCGACGCCGAGAAGCTGCGAGCCTTCGGAAAAACCTCGATGGCGGCTGGGTATTCGGAGGGTGAGCACGCCGGGATCCCCTGGTTCCGCGTCTCCCCCCGCGAGCGGGCTGCGAAGCTGGCCACAGGCGTCGTGGCCATCGCGGAAGACGGCAAGATGGACGCGGTGCTCGCGGTGGCGGCCGGGAAGAAGCCCGCGCTGCCGAGTCGCAAGTCCTTCCGGGCGCTGCTCAGCGCCGCGCGAAAGGGGTCGCCCGCCATGTGGGCCATCGCCTGGGTTCCCAAGCGCCTGCGCGAGAACTTCTCGATCAGCGCGGCGCCAGAGCTGGCCAAGGTCGAGCGCGCCATCATGCGGGCGGAGGGCACCGAGGACATCACGTTCAAGGTGACGGGCTACACGCCCGACAAGGGCGCGGCGACCGCGGTGGCGGCGGCGGCCAAGCGCGAGATCGAGGCCTTCGCGTCGAGCTCGCCCATCCTCACGGCCCTCGGCGTGTCCGCCCTGGTGCGCCGCGTCACCGTGACCAGCAAGGGCAGCGAGGTCCTCGCGTCCATCGCCCTCGAGGCCGCCCAGCTCGGCCTGCTCGCCAAGACCGGCGGTCGCGTGATCGGCATGCTCCAAGCGCGCTAGAGCGGGGGCAATCGCGGCGAGAGGCGCGCGTAGGCGCGGACTCGGAGGCGCGATTGCCCGCTGTCAGCGGTCAGTCATCAGCCATCAGCCGCAACCATCGCCTCGCCGCGTTCACCTTCCGGCGGCCGGCGACCCGGGCGCGCGGCGAGGTCAGCGACTCGCGCGGGCGCCAGGACAGCGGGCTGACCGCTGACCGCTAAAGGCTAAAAGCTAAGCCCGGGCAGTCGCGCCCCGGCGACCCTCGACGCGCCCACGGCTTCCCAGGCGACCGCCCGGGCGCAACCGCACCGCGGCGTGGACTAAGGCAGGGGCCGGGGCTATGGTCCCGACCCATGTCTACCCCGCCTGAATCCAACCTCGCGCTGTCATCCTGGTGCTCGGTTTCGAGCGAGGCGCTGACCCACAACGTGGGGATTTTCCGCCGGCGGCTCAGCTCGGGGGCGCGGCTGGGCATCGTGGTCAAGGCGAACGCCTACGGTCACGGGCTGCTGGAGTCCGCTCGCACCTTCGTCTCGGCAGGCGCGGACTGGCTTATCGTCAACAGCGTCGACGAGGCGCTCGCGCTGCGGGCCGGGGAACTCGAGGCGCCGATCTACATCTGCGGGCGCGTGCAGCCGGCGCGGGCTGGCGACGTGGTCGCCGCCGACGCCCGCTGCGTCATCTACGACAATGAGCTGGCGGGCGCGCTGGACGCGGCGGCGCGGGCGGCCGGGCGCGTGGTGCCCGTCCACCTCAAGATCGAGACCGGCAACCACCGGCAAGGGCTGGTGCTGCGGGACGCGCTGGCCCTCGGCAGGCTGGCCGCGGCGCTGCCGGGCCTCGAACTCGAAGGCGTAGCCACCCACTTCGCGGATATCGAGGACACCACCGACCACCGCTTCGCCGGCCAGCAGGTCGCCGCGTTCGCCGCGGCGCGTCAGGCCTTTATCGAGGCCGGCCTCGCGGTGCCCATCGTCCACTCGGCGAACTCCGCGGCGACCATCCTCTTCCCCGAGACCCACGGCGACCTCGTGCGCGTGGGCCTCGCGGCGTATGGGCTGTGGCCCTCGCCCGAGACCTTCGCCACTGCCATCCAGATCCACGCCCAGGGCGGCGACGGCTTCTTGCCCGAGCTACGCCCCGCGCTGTCGTGGCGGGCCCGCGTCGCCCAGGTCAAAGACGTGCCCACCGGCGCCTTCGTCGGCTACGGGCGCACGTTCCGAGCCACCTGGCCGATGCGCGTCGCCATCCTGCCCGTCGGCTATCACGAGGGCTACGACCGCCGCCTCTCCAACCTCGCCCACGTCTTGGTGAAGGGGGTGCGTGCGCCGGTGCGCGGCCGCGTGTGCATGAACATGATGATGGTGGACGTGACCCACATCCCGGACGTGCGTGCGGGCGAGATCGCGACGCTCATGGGCCAGGACGGCGAGGAGCGCGTCAGCGCCGAGCAGCTTGCTGGCTGGATGGGCAGCATCAACTACGAGGTCGTCTCGAGGATACATCCCGGCGAGCCGCGGATCCTCACGTGAGCGCCGAGTTCAGCGAGGAGGCCGGGGCCGCCGGCGGTGAGGTCGTCGCGTTCTTCGACATGGACCTGACCATCGTCGGCGCCAACACCGGCAAGCTGTGGATTCGCGACGCCTTCGCCCGCGGCGAGGTGGGCGTGCTGACCATGGCGCGCCTCATGTTTGCGGTCGCTCGCTACCGTCTGGGCGTGATGGATCCTGGCCCGTTGATGACCCAGGCCGTACGAACCCTCGACGGCGTGCGCGAGGACGCGTTCGCGCTGCGCTCGCGGCGCTTCTTCGACAAGTCCGTCCGCCCACACATCTTGCCGCTCGCCGTCGACTGCATCCGCGACCACGAGGCGCAAGGGCACGGCATCGCGCTGCTCTCGGCCTCGACCAACTACGTCGTGGGCCCGCTGGCCAACCATCTGGGGCTAGAGCACGCGCTGTGCACCCGACTCCATGTGGTCGACGGCCAGCTCACCGGCGGCATCGTCGAGCCGCTCTGCTACGGCGTCGGGAAGCTGGCCATCGCCCGCGAGTTCGCCGACGCCCGCGGCGTTCGCCTCGAAGACGCGTGGTTCTACACCGACTCCATCCACGACCTCGCCGTGCTCGAAGCGGTGGGCAACCCGGTGGCGGTGAACCCGGATCCTCGGCTGGAACGCATCGCCCGTCGTCGTGGCTGGCAGGTGCTGGACTTCTTCGGTCGCCAGCCCTCTCGATCGAGGGTCAACGTCGCGGATTTGAAAGGCAAATTCGGAGGCGGCGGGGCCGCGTAAAGCCTTGACGATCTCGAACGCCCTGTGCTAACCACGCGGCGCCGCGCGCCCAGGGCCGCAGCGTTTTCGAGCACTTCGCAGGGACACCAGCCCACCAGGACCCTCCCCGCCGTGAGCAAGATGAAGGAAGGCATGGAGGTCGCATCGGTCGGCCTGGAGATGGGCGGCTGCGTTGCGGTCGGCTGGTTCTTCGGCTCGTGGATCGACGCGAAGCTGGGGACGGCTCCCTTCGGCATGACCTTCTTCGTCATGTGCGGCTTCGGCGCCGCCATCAAGGGCCTGCTGCGCGTCGTCAAGAAGGCGCGCGGCGTGATGATGGCCGACTCTCCCGCGCACGAGGCAGGGACCCGCGTCCTCGGCGCCCGCTTGCCAGGGAGCCGCTACCGATGAGCGCTCCCGACGTCGCCGCCAACGCCTCCAGCGTGCCGCCCTTCATCGCGGGGGCGCTGCGCATCGAGACCGCGCTCGTGCTCATCGCCGTCGCGCTCACCCACCTGCTCGGCGGGGAGGCCCCCACCGTCGCCGGCGTCGCCGTCGGCGGCGTGCTCGGCGTGCTGAACTTCCTGGCCATGGCGTGGCTCGGCGGGCGCCTGATGCGCGCCCACGGCCAGACGCGCGGAGTCTACGCCGTGATCTTCCTCGCGAAGATGACGCTGGTGATGGGCACCATTTGGCTGCTACTGACGCTCTTGCCGCTGTCGCCCTTCGGATTTCTCCTGGGCATCGGCCTCTTCTTCCCCGCCGTGATGCTGATGCTGCTCTGGAGCATGCTCGCGCCGGCGGTCCCAGCCACTACGAGGGAGCACGCGTGATGAAGCGTTCTTTCGGCACCATCCTCCTCAGTCTGTGCGTCCTCTCCTGGGCCGGCGGCGCCGTCTTCGCCGACGAGGCCGCGGTCGAGGCCAACATCGAGCAGCGCGTCGAAGGGCAGCTCGAGGCGGACATCGAAGAGGCGACCGACCACGGCGCGGCCGGCGCGCACGGCGCCCACTCCGCCCACTCCGGCTGGGACGGCGAGCACTGGTCGATCGCGACGCTGCTGCCCGGCGCGCTAGCCGACAACCTGCGCGCGCTCGCCACCTGGCCCAACGGCGCCACCTGGTACGAGCACAACACCTACCCCCACATCAGCCACGTCATCATGGCGATCATCGCCTTCCTGCTCGGCATGCTGCTGATCTTCGCCGCGTCCAAGCGCCTCGCCGACCCCGAAGCCGCTATCATCCCCGAGAAGAAGCTCAGCGCGATGGTGGTCTTCGACATCATCTCCGAGTCGCTGCTCGGCCTGATGAGCTCGATGATGCCTCGCGAGAAGGCCCTGAAGTTCCTGCCGCTGATCATGGCCTTCGCCGTCTTCATCTTCCTCGGCAACTTCCTCGGCCTGGTCCCGGGCTTCTTGCCCGCCACCGACAACCTGAACACGACGCTGGCCCTCGGCGTGGTGAGCTTCCTGGCCTACAACTACTGGGGCATCCGCCAGCACGGCCTCGTCGCGCACCTCAAGCACTTCGCGGGCCCGATCCCGTGGCTGGCCCCCCTGATGATCCCCATCGAGATTATCAGCCACCTCGTCCGCCCGCTGAGCCTCGCCTTCCGCCTCATGGGCAACATGTTCGGCGACCACATGGTCCTCGGGATCTTCCTCGGCATCTTCCCGCTGCTCTTGCCGCTGCCCGTGATGGTGCTCGGCCTCATCGTCGTCAGCGTGCAGACCCTGGTCTTCACGCTGCTGTCCATCGTCTACATCTCCCTCGCCGTGGAAGAGCACGAACACCACGACGACCACGCCGCTCATGGCGATTCCCACGCGCACGCCCACTGACATCTGGTCTTTCGGGTTGCACCCCCTAGCTGGTTGCGTTAATCACGCGCCGCCCTCCGGCGCACCACCGGGCTCCCGCCCATTTCCATTGTCCATCCCAAGGAGCTGTCCGATGAGAAAGGCGCTGAGCACCGCGCTGCTGACCCTCGTTACCCTTTGCCTGCTTGCCCCGATGGCTCTCGCCGCGGACGGCGCGGCCGATAACCAGTTCACCGTCAACGCCTACTTGGCGCTCGGTGCGGGCCTCGGCCTCGGTCTGGCGGCCTTCGGCGGCGCGCTCGGACAGGGCAAGGCTTCGGCCGCTGCCCTCGAAGGCATCGCCCGCAACCCCGGCGCGTCCGACAAGATCTTCACCCCGATGATCCTCGGCCTCGCCCTTATCGAGTCCCTGGTCATCTACTCGCTCCTCATCTCCTTCCTGCTCCAGGGCAAGATCGGATGAAGCGCGGCCGCCTGCTTTCGCGGGCGGCGGTGTGAATCACGAAGCCAGCCGGGATCGTCTCGATCCCGCGCTGGCTTTGTCATTTCTGGAGACGCGCTCAGGGCGCGAGCGCCGGCCCGACCCAGAGGTCAGCCGGCTGTCGAGCCCGCCACAAGCCCAGAAGGTCAGTCGACTTCCGGCTGGACGAGCAGCAGCTCGGCGGCGTAGCGCGGCTCCAGGTCATGGGCGTGCACTCGACCCAGCGCCAGGACCAGCTCGGCCATCGCGGCCTCCATCCAGTCCCGGACGGGCGCCGAGACGTGCGGCAGCAGCGCGTCCATGGCGCGGCGGGCCGGCAGGCCCAGCGTGGGCGCGTCCGCCTCGCCGCCCTTGTCGAAGAGCAGCGCGAAGGCGCTGACCAGCTCGGCCTTGCTGAGCGGGTTGAAGCCCAGCTCGCCGTCGATGAGCACGTGCGCCATGGCGGTTCGAAACAGCGTCTGTAGCCGGACCTGCTGCTTCGCCGCGTCGCTGAGTCCGCCCAGATTCGCCGCGAGCAGCGCCTCCGGGGTGAAGCCCAGGTGCTGCTCGAAGAAGCTCAGCACCCCCTCGGCGTCGCTGAGCAGCGCCTCGACGCGGACGAGGTCCTCGATGGTCGTGAAGTCGCGGTAGCCCATGCTCCCTTCGCGCTCGACCCCTTCGAAAAAGCGAGGCCGCGTCTGAGCGGTCGCCTCGATCGCGCTGTGGCTGGGCTCGCCCATCAGGCCCAGCCCGAGCCGCGCGCCCGAGCGCCGCTCGATGCTGCGCGCGCGCTTGGCCAGCTGGACCGTCAGGCTGTGCCCGACGCGGAAGATCGGCTCGGCCCACAGGCGCCGCAGCACCTCGGCGCCCGTCGCGGCCGACTCGTCGGCGAGATGAGACAGCCCGAGATTTGTCAGGGCCGCCACGTGCCGCCCGACCGCGGGCAGCTCGTCGGTGTGCGAGAGATCGCCAGTCCAGGCCATGAAGACCTTGTGGACGAGGTACGCGAAGGCCTCGGCGATGCGCGCCCGCTCTTCGTCGTCCAGCAGCTGCAGCGCCGCGCCCAGCAGGGCAGGGGGCTCGATGTCCCGCAGCGCCAGGTCCTGCACGCTGCCGCCCATGTCGATGGTGGGCAGCGACGGCCGCACCCGCTCGAGATGCTCGCGCACCCGCTGGCGCGCCCGCCCCGGGTCCAGCCACTTGTACGCGCGGGGCGCCTCCTCCGGCCCGACGAAGCCCATCTCCTCGAGCCGTCCCTGGCGAAAGAAGATGAGGCTCTCCTCGATGCTCGACGGCAGCTCAAACCGCGCCGCCAGCAGAAGCTCGCGCATGCGCCCGGGGTCGGCGGACCACAAGAGGCTCATCAGGCCGCGCAGGCGCTCGGCGAGCTCTTCGTCCTCGTGCGGCACCGTCACCCAGTACGCGAAGTCGGGCGTCTGGAAGAGCTGCAGCTCGTCGGGGACCGTGTCCGTCTCGAGATCGGCCGGGTAGACCTGCACCCGCGACGTGAAGAGCAGCACCAGCAGCTCGTCCTCGGTCTGCCGCACGACCCGCTGGGCCGTCTCGAGGTTGGCGGAGTTCGCGATGTCCAGCCAGGACAGCCAGCGCTCGAAGCGCACCTCGTGGCCGGACCAGAGATCCAGGTCCAGCAGGCCGCGGATCTGCTCGTTGGACGCCAGCTCGAGCAGCGCGCCCGCGTCGTGCGCCCCGATATCCTTTACTAGGAAGTAGAACTCGCCGGTGCTGAAGCTGCGGACCATCGCCTTGGGATCGGCGAGATCGAGCAGCCAGTTCAGCTTCTTCATCCCGTTGGCGCCGCGCAGCGCCGCGGGCATGCGCGCCCGCCCGGCGATGTCGGCGAGGGAACGGGTGGACTCGGACGTACGGGGGGCGTTTGAATCAGTCATGGACGGCCCTTGATAGGCACGCGCGCGGCGTCGGGCAAGGCGCGGCGCCGCGAATCGATCGGGGACGCCTGGCCGAGATGACCGGACCGTCGAGGACGCTCGTACTTGCGCCCGAGCATGTGAGCGCATAGAACGGCTCGCCTCTGCCCTCGGGAGACCGGTCGCCGTCATGCCCTTCGATGCCCTCCGCGACTTTGTCGAACGCCACGGCCACCTGGTCGCGCTGGTGCTCGCCGCGGTCGTGCTGTTCACCGGGCTTGGCCGATCGGGGCTGTGGGAGCCGTGGGAGATGGACCGCGCCGATCTCGCGCGGACCTTGGTCGAGCCCGCGCAGGTGGCGGCCGCCGTCGCGACGGACACCGGCGCGCTGCGGACCAGCGTCGACACGGCGGCGGCTGAGGCTGATCTGGTCGTGCGCCACGCCAGCGCAGACGCACTCACTACGCGCAACCCCACCGGCGGCGCGCGCCTCGTCCGCGAGACCCTCGATCGCGCGCGCACCGACGTGGTCGCCGCGGTGGTCATCGACGGCGCCCTCATCGGCAGCCCGCGCGACACCGGCGTCGGGCTCGGCGCAGCGTGGAATTGGCTCGCCGAGGCCCTCGGCTACACCCCCAACGGCCAGGTGGTCGTGCTCTGGCCGGACGCCGACCTCGACATCGCCGCGATCGAGCGCGCCATCGGCGTCGCCCGCGTCCGCACCGGCTTCGAGGACCTGCGGAAGACCTTCCAATTGCAGGCCATCTCGTGGCCGCCGGCCGCCGACCCCTTCTGGGACACCGCCATCGCCCGCCTGCCGCCGCTGGACCGCCTCACCCACCTCAAGGCCAGCGATTCGGCAGGTCTGACCGAGATCCTTGAGGCCGCCGGCCGCTCCACCCGCCGCGTCGTCCAGTTCAAAGAGCGCGGCGAGACCCTGACCGCCGCCCCCCTCAGCGCCTGGCTCACCGCCGGCTTCTACGGGGCCATGGGGACCTCCGAGTTCACCTCCCGCCTCGCCGGGGCGCTGCTGGCGTGGCTCACCGTGCTGGTGCTGGTCTTCGCCGCCCGCCGCCACTTCAGCGGCACCACGGCGCTCTTCGCGGGCATCGTCCTGGTCACCATCCCCCTCTTCTTCGCCGAAGCCCGCTCGGTCGCGAGCAACGCCGGCGCCACGCTCTCGGCGACCCTCTTCGGCGCGGCCCTGCTCGATCACGTCCGCTCCCCCCGAGATCCCCGCGTCTACATCCTGCTCGCCCTCGGCGCCGTCGTCGGCCTGCTCGCCTCCGGCCTCACCGCGCTGCTGGTCGGCGCGGTCATGGCGGCCTCGGTCGTCCTGGTCAGCGGCCGCCGCACCTTCGAAGACTGGCTCCCCACCATCGCGCTGGGCGCCATCCTCGCCATCGCCGCCCTCGTCGTGCTGCAGAGCCCGTCGGACGGCTTCGCGGGCCAATTCCGCTTTACGCAGCCGCTCTTCACCGAAGGCCCCAGCGCCTACGAGCGCAACTTCGACTACGCCATCAAGCGCATCGGCTTCGGCACCTTCCCCTGGTCGGCCGCCATCATCGTCGCGTTCGGCGCGCTCTTGTGGAGCGCCACCCACGACCAAGACCGCCGCAGCCTCACCCTCGTCATCTGGCTCGCCGTCCCCGCCGTCGCGACCATGGGCCTGCTCAAGGGCTTCAACCAGACCCACTTCACCGGCCCCGCCGCCATGGCCCTCGGCACCGCCCTCTTCTTGGACCAGCTCACCCGCCGCGGCCTCTGGAGCCGCGTGGTCGCCTTCTTCCTCCTCCTCACCACGCTCATCCTTTGGAAGGAGCTCTCGGCCAGCCCCCAACCCCTCGCCGACCTCCTGGCCTACGACCCGCCCTTCGCCGACAAGCCCGGCCAGCGCTTCCCCTCCGACGTCCACCTCCCCAAGACCGCCATGCTGCTGGTCTTCGCGCTCTCGGGCCTCCTGCTGGTCCACGTCACCCGCCTGGTCACCGTCGCCGCCCGCATCGCCGCGTTCTTCCGCCGCGAGCGCCCCGCCTCCATCGCCGGCGCCATCTTCCTCGTCATCCTCCCGCTGATGTGGCTGGTCCGCGTCCTCGGCAAGTACGTCGGCGGCATGAATCTCCCGACGGCGTCAGGGCTTTCGGACGCCCAGCGCACCTTCGCCTCCTCCTTTCTGCTCTCGACCGACCCCGCCGTGCTGCTCTCCTGGATGGCGCTCGGGCTCGTCCTGGTCCTGAAGGTCTCTGAGTTCCTGGCCCCGCCGCTCCAGCGCTGGGGCCGCGCCTACGCCGCCCCCCGCGAGGGCGTCTCGGTCATCGGCCTGCCTCTGCGCGGCCTCGGCGTCCTCGCGGTCCTCAGCGCCCGCTGGCTCGTCGTCTTCCCGCTGCGTGGCGCCCGCCGCCTCACCGTCGCCGCGTTCGGTCGGGTGTCCGCCTCGGTCGCCCTCTACGCCGGCGCCGCCTTCGCCATCATCAGCGCCGTCGCCATGCTGCTCTCGGTCAGCGCGCCCGACGGCTACTGGGCCGAGACCCTCGGCAACCTCAGCACCGTCGGCGTCGTCGCCCTCGGCCTGCTCCTCGCCTTCTGGGTCCGCTCGACCACGGGCCGCCTCGGCGACGCCGCCCTCGCCGCCACCTCGCTCTTCGCCATCGTCCTGGCCACCCGCCTCTCCCGCGACGCCGACCACCGCCCCATCTACGTCACGGTCTTCGTCGTGCTCTCAGGCCTCGCCTTCGCCCGCGTCCTCGCCCCCCGCCTCGCGCGCGACTTCTCGGCCTTCGCCCGCGAGGGCGGCGTCCTGGCCGCGCTCGCGCTCTTCGCCCTGACCTTGCCGCTGCTCGACCGCTGGGACGCCATGGCGCCGCTCCTCTACCCTGACGCCACCGAGAATCTCACCCGCTACCTGCTCTTCGAGTCGCGCACCACCGCCCTGGCCCTCATCGCCCTGCTCGGCGTCGCCCTCAACGTCTGGCTCCCGCGCAGCTTCACCCTGCGCATCTCGCGCCTCGCCTCCCCGCTCGAGCGCGGCCCCGCCGCCGCCTTCGGCCTGCTCACCGCCGCCATCCTCTTCACCGCGCTCGCCGCCGGCGCCTTCTACCCGACGCTCTCAGAGCACGTCAGCCAGAAGCACGTGCTCGAGACCTACCGCGACGCCGAGGGCATCGCCCCCCACACCATGGGCACCCGCATCGTCCGCCACGGCTCCTTCGGCACCTCCGGCCGCAAGGACTCGAACTTCTACACGGCCGACATCCCCGAGATCCGCGACCGCCAGACCGCCCTGCGCGTGCTGCTCGGCGAGAGCGACACCTCAGCGTCCGTCGAGACGACCACCGGCACCATGGCCCGTGTCTTCCCTGGCTGGGACCCGAAGAACGACGCCGACTCCGACGGCAAGCGCGATTTCCTCGTCGAGCGCGGGGTCGCGACCGCGGTGGCCCCCGGCCGCATGATGGACTCGACCCGCGCCTGGGCGCCCGACAGCCTCAAGGGCCGCGTCCTCATCGACTCCGAGGGGCGCCAGTGGACGGTCACCGGCAACGACGCGACCTCGCTGTCCCTGGAAGGCCCGGGCGTCGTGTCCTACTCGCCGACCTCGCCCGAGAAGAGCGCCTACGTCCTCGACGACCCGAAAGCGCCAGTCCACACCGCGACCGCCGAGGCCCGCGCCCGCTGGTACGAGCTGCTGCCCGCCGAGAACTTCTCCGAGCTCAACCACGCGTTCCGAGAGATCTCGGGCGGGCGTCACATCCCCGTTCTGGACGGCCGGTCAAGCCGCGTTCTGCTAGGCGCGAGCTGGCTAGAAGACGGCGAGGAGAACCAGAACCGCTACGCCGCCCACACCATGACGCGCGCCGAGTTCGACGCCCTGGACGACCCCAAGATCCACCGCGGCTGGGCCAACTTCCAGGACACTATCCGCGTGCTGGGCTACCGCCTCGACGAGGACGTCATCTCGCGCGGCAAGGGCTACAGGCTGTCGGTCTACTACGAGGCGATCGGCGAGATCCGGACCTCTTACAAGATCTTCATGCACATCGACCGCCAGGGCACCTCCAACCGCATCCACGGCGACCACTGGCCGCTGAACCTTCCCGGCGCCGGCACCGAGGGCGAAGAGGAAGGCAAGATCTGCGTGGGCTGCTACCGCACCGACCACTGGATGCAGGGCGACGTCGTCGTCGACGTCTACGAGGGGGAGGTGCCGGTCGGCACGCCGTCCGGCCCGCAGGACATCTGGGTCGGCTTCTACACGCCCGGCAGCGATGAGCGGCTGAAGGTGAAGAACTGGGACGAGGGCCGGATTCGGCACGACGGCCAAAACCGCGTGCGCATCGGCACCTTCCAGGTCCGGTGATGGACGGCGTCGGCCTGGGCCTCGCCTTCGCAGCGCTGATCTTCGTGCTCGGCGCCTCCATCGGCTCATTTCTCAACGTCGTCATCTACCGGCTGCCCGCCCGGCTCTCCATCGTGCGGCCGGCCAGCCGCTGCCCAAGCTGCGAGACGCCGATCCTGGCGCGCCACAACGTGCCGATCCTCGGCTGGCTGGCGCTCCGCGGGCGCTGCGCCGCGTGTGGCGTCGAGATCTCCGCCCGCTACGCCCTGGTCGAGCTGACCATGGGCATCCTGGCCCTCGCCCTCTTCACCGACCTCGCCGGCGGCCTGCTCACCGCCGACCTGATGGTCTCGCCGGGCTTCCTCCTCGACGTCGTCGGCCCCTTCGTCCTCTACCTGACGTTCTTGGCCGGGTTGGTCGCCATCACCTTCATCGACCTGGACTGGTTCATCATCCCGGACAGCCTGTCGCTGCCTGCGATCCCCCTGGGCCTGCTCGCCAGCTTCGCCGCCGGCCACGCGACGGGGGTGACCTGGGTCGACAGCCTCATCGGCGCGGCGGCCGGCGCGGGCGTCATCCTGGCGGTCATCTTGGGCTACGGCCTGCTCACCGGCCGCGAGGGCATGGGCGGCGGCGACTGGAAGCTGCTCGGCGCCATCGGCGCGTGGCTGGGCTGGCAGGGGCTGCCCTTCGTGCTCTTCGCCGCGTCGATTCAGGGCATCGCGCTCACGCTCATCTTGGGCCGCGCCTTCGCGGTCAGCGAGCTGCCGCCTGATCCTTCCGGTCAGGAGCCGCCTGCAGACGAAGCCCCGCCCGCGGACGCCGAGCCCGCCCGCTTCGGCCAGCTCGCGATCCCCTTCGGTCCCTTCTTGGCCCTCGCGGCCATCGAGTACCTGCTTTTCCGCCAGGAGATCCGCGGCTTCCTTTCGGCCGCCCTCTCATTCGGGTGAGGATGCGACCATGCGCTGGGGCATCCGCACCCAAATCCTCGTGGCACTGGCGATCGTCTTAGGCTTCGGCCTCATCGCGTCCTACCTCGTCACCTCGCGCGTGACCCAGTCCGCCGTCGTCGAGTCCCGCGTCCGCCAAGCCCGCGAGGCCGCCGCCCTGGTCGCCGACGCCTTCGAGGGTGTCCCCGTCGAAGGCCACGCCCTGGCCGATCTCACCGCCCGCATCCGCGCCATCACCGCGCCCGACATGGTCTACGTGCTCGGCCCCGACATGCTGCCCATCGCCGACTCCCCCGAGGGCCGCCGCTACTTCGACCAGCTGCTGGAGCCTCGCGATCTGGCGGCCCTGCACCAGGGAAGCACCACCCACGAGGTCATCCGCGGCTCCGATGGCCGCCCCATCCTGGTGGTGATGTCGCCCTTCGTCGGCACCGCCCGCGCCCCCGGCACCGATCCCGTCCGCCAGCCCGTATCCATCTGCCTGATCGCCGATCTCGGCCCCACCATGGAGCGCGCCGATCGCATCGAGCGCCTCTTCCTCCTCTTCACCCTGACCATCCTCGTCCTCGCCGTGCTCCTCGGCTACATCCTGCTGGGCCGCACGGTGGTGCGCCCGGTCCACCAGCTCCTCCGCGTGGTCGCCCGCGTGTCCGGCGGCGGCGAACCCTCGCCATCGCTGGGAATCGCCCGCCCGTCCGGCGAGCTCGGCGAGCTGCACACGGCGTTTCAGAAGATGATCGACACGCTCCAGGCGGACCGGCGCCGCATCCAGCTCCAGGTCAGCGAGCTCGAGCACGCCAACCGCGCCATCGCTCAGGCCCAGGAGCGCTTGGTCCGCACCGAGAAGCTCGCCAGCGTCGGCGAGCTGGCCGCCGGCGTCGCCCACGAGATCGGCAACCCCGTCGCGGTCTTGCAGGGCTACCTGGAGATGCTCTCCGACCCCGAGCTGCCGCCCGAGCGCCACGCCGAGTTCGTCGCCATCATGGAGAGTTCGGTCGAGCGCATCGGCACCATCATCCGCGATCTGCTCGATTTCGCCCGCCCCGCCGAGGAGTCCGAGCCCATCTGCGACGCCGCGGCCGTCGCCCGCGCCGCGGCCAAGCTGGTCGGCCCCCAGAAGCGCTTCAAGACGCTCTCCCTTCGCCTGCACCTGCCCGACGGCGTCGTCCCCACGGCGATCCCGGCCGGCCGCCTCGAGCAAGTCCTCGTCAACCTGCTGCTCAACGCCGCCGACGCCAGCCCCGCCGAGGGCTCAGTCGACCTGCGCGTCGTCGCCCGCCCCGGCCAGGTCGAAATCACCATCGCGGACCAGGGCATGGGCATCACCCAGACCGGCCTCAACAAGATCTTCGACCCCTTCTTCACCACCAAAGAGCCCGGCAAGGGCACCGGCTTGGGCCTGGCCGTCTGCCACGGCATCGCCCAATCCTACGGCGGCTCCATCGAGGCGCTCAGCACGGTAGGGAAGGGCGCCAGCTTCACCGTGGTGCTGCCGTCCGCCGAGCGCGTCGAGCCCGCCGATCGGGCCCAGACCGTCATCAGTGACGCGCCAAATTTCGCCGACATTGAGTCGAAGTCCGCAGACTGAGAGGATCGGGCTCATGCACCCACCCCGTCGGATCTGGCCCCTCCTCGTCGCGTTGGCGCTCTGCCTCGGTGCCGCGCCGGCCTTCGCCGCCGGCGGCACCGTGCCGAACCAGGCCTACACGCCCGACCAGCACCTCCAGATCATCAGCCCCCAGCTGGGTGCCGAGCCCCACAACCAGCCCTCGGTGGTCGACGGCTACCTCGTCTTGGCTGGCAACGGGTCGCACCAGATCTGGGACATCGCCGACCCCTTCTCGCCCGTGCTCATGTCGAAGTTCGTCAGCCCTTACGCAGCGGGCGAGGCCGAATCCCACTCGGTCTCCGCCGCGCGCACCGCCGACGGCCGCACGCTCTTCGTCAGCATCTCCGGACACGGCGTGGACCTCTGGGACCTCAGCGACGCCGCGAAGCCCGTGCTGCTCAGCGCGCTCGAGATCGACGGCATCGACTACGGCGACAACACCCACGCGGTGTGGGGCGTCTTCTGGCAGGGCGACTTCATCTACGTCGGCGGCACCGACACCGGCCTGCACGTGGTCGACGCCCGCGACCCGCAAAATCCCTCGGTGGTCGCGCATCTCTCGACGACCGAGCTCGGCGGGGTCAGCGCCGGGCCCCTCTACGCCATCGGCAACCTGCTGGTCATCACGACGCCCAAACAGCACGCCGGCATCGCCACCGTCGACATCAGCGACCCAGCCCACCCGGCCCTCCTCGACGCCGAGCTACCCGCGGTCGTCTCGTATATCGGCGGCATGTACGGCGGCCACGCCTACCTGCTCACCCCCTTCCGCACCTACGACGTCACCACCGACCCCCGCGACATCCGCCTCCTCGGCTCGGCCACCTCGCCACCCAGCGAGTACCTGACCTTCGCCGACGACGTCATGTTCCTCGGCTCCCTGCGCCCCGACGGCGGCGTCTTCAAGGTGCCGCTGCCCACGCCGGAGACCACCGCCCTCGACACCAGCGTCTTCATCCCCGGCCGCCGCGACCCCGAAGACCTCATCAAGACCCTCTTCTCCGACGACCAGTTCCCCCTGGCCATCGGCAACCTGCTGGTCATGAGTGACGACGAGGTCAACATCGGCTCGGTGATCGCCGTCCACGCCACCCAGCGCGACACCGCGCCGCCCCGCGTGCTCTACGCCAACCCGCCCGACGGCGCGACGGGCCAAGCCCTGACCACGCGCGTCGGCCTGTCCTTCAGCGATTCCATCGACACCCGCTCGCTGAACGCGGCGAACTGGATCGTCCGACCGGTCGGCGGCGAAGCCCTGGCCGGCATGTGGGGAGTCAACCTCACCATCGCCAACTTCTGGCCCGCCGAGCCGCTTCTGCCCGACACCACCTACGAGGTCGTGCTGCCGGCCGGGGGCGTCGCGGATCTGGTCGGCAACGCCCTGGCCGCCGACTACGAGGCGGTCTTCTCCACGGGCGCAGATATCCAAGCGCCACCTTGCGAAATCGACGGTCGGCCCTCCGCCCTGGTGGGCGCGCTGGTGCCCTTCGGCGCCGCCGACGCGGGCGCCGGCTCCGTGTACTCGTGGGCCTTCGGCGACTCCGCCCCCACGCCCCCGGCCGCCACCGCGGAGACCACCCACGCCTTCGCAGGGCCAGGCCGCCACCGGGTCACGCTGACGGTCACCCGCGAGGGCGTCAGCCGCTCCTGCAGCGCCGTCCAGGTCGTCCACCGCCCGCTGACCCCGCGGCGGCCCGGCCGCTCCAGCCCCGTGGTCCTCGACGAGGCCCGCGGTCTGGCCTACCTGAGCAACCCCGACGCCGGGACCGTGACCGCTCTGAACGTCGATTCCCTCGACGTCGCCTGGGAAAAAGCCGCAGGGGTGTCGCCCCAAGATCTCGGGCTGGCGCCTGATGGATCGCTGTGGGTCAGCGCCAAAGAGGACGACGCGGTCGTGGTCCTGGACGCCGACACGGGGGCTGAGCTGGCGCGGATCGCACTTGGGCACGGCGCCGCGCCCCACGGGCTGGTCATCGACGGGGCGGCGGGGCGCGCCTACGTCGCGCTGACCGGGCGCGCGGCCGTGGTGGCGCTGGACACGGCCGCCCGCGCGGAGATCGCCCGGGCCGTGCTGCCGACCGACCAGGCGTTCACCCAGCCGCGGCCCCGGGGTTTGGCCCTGAGCGCGGACGGCGCGCGGCTTCTGGCCAGCCGCTTCGTGTCGCTTCAGGACCGCGGCGAGATCTACGATTTCGCGACCTCGGACCTCAGCCTCACGGGGATCATCGACCTCGGCGCCGATCTGGGCCCCGACACCGACCACTCGGGCCGCGGCGTGCCGAACTACCTCGGCGCGGCGGCAATTTTGCCCGACGGCACCCGCGCCTTCGTGCCGGCGAAGAAGGACGACACCGCGCGCGGCTTGGCCCGCGACGGGCTGGAGTCGACGACCAGCAACATCGTCCGCACCCTCATCGCGCCCTTCGACATGGCGACGGGCGAGGATCTGGTCGACCTGCGCGTGGACCTGGACGACCACAACCTGCCCGTGGCCATCGCGCCCAGCGTGGTGGGGGATCTCCTCTTCGTCGTCAGCCTCGGCACCCAGGTCGTCGACGTGCTGGACGCCCAGACCGGGCGGCTGGTCTCGGGCTTCTCGACCGGCTTCGGCCCCGACGGGCTGGCGCTCAGCGAGTCGGGGCGCCTCTTCGTGCGAAACCAGCTGGACCGCACCGTGTCGGTCTACGACGTGCAGGGCCTCGTCACCGGGACCGACGGCGTCGCGAGGCACCTGGCCGACCTGCCCACGGTCGCGGTCGAGCCGCTCTCGCCTGAGCTGCTCTTGGGCAAGCAGCTATTTCACGACGCCCAGAACCGCCTGCTCAGCCAGGACGGCTACATCTCGTGCGCGACGTGCCACTTCGACGGCGCCGACGACGGGCGGGTGTGGGATTTCACCGACCGCGGCGAGGGGTTCCGCAACACCATCGATCTGCGCGGCCGCGCCGGCGTGGGCCACGGGCCGGTGCACTGGACCGCGAACTTCGACGAGATCCAGGACTTCGAGAACGACATCCGCTTTCACTTCGGTGGTGCTGGGCTGATGAGCGCGGCGGACTTCGGCGCCGAGGGCGTCAGCGACCCCCTGGGCGAGCCGAAGGCCGGCAGGAGCGCCAAGCTCGACGCCCTGGCCGCCTACGTCACCTCGCTGTCGACCTACCCGAAGAGCCCCTACCGAAACTTCGACGGGACCAAGACCGAGGCGGCGGTCGCGGGCGAGCTATTGTTCCGCAGCTTGAACTGCTTGGACTGCCACTCGGGTCAGGACCTGACCGACAGCGCGTCGGGCGTGCGCCACGACGTCGGCACGGCGCGTGACACCTCCGGGATGCGCCGGGGCGGGCCGCTCGACGGCTTCGACACCCCGACCCTGCGCGGCGTGTGGGCCAGCGAGCCGCACCTCCACGACGGCACCGGCAACAGCCTCCGCCACATCTTCGACAACTACCAACACGTCGGCGTCGCCAGCTCGCTACCACCCGAGCTGCGCGAGCAGGTCATCGCGTTCCTGCGCGAGCTGGAGGACGAGCCGGTGAACCTCGAGCGCCTGCCCGCGTGGTTCCCGCCGTACCCCATCGATCGGGTGGACCCGCCCGGCGGCGACGAGGGCGGCTGCGCAGGCGGGGGAGGGGGCCCCGCGAGCTGGCTTACCGTCGTCGGGCTGCTGCTTTTTGTCAGGCGGCGTCGAGTCGTTTGACGGGTCGTGGCGCGCGCCGGCTCAGAAGCTGGTCGGGTCGAAGCTGACCGAGATCCTGCGGACGACGTCGAAGGTCTGCCCCGTGTCGGTCGACAGCGAGAGCGTCACCTCGAAGGGAGCCGAGCCGGCCTGCTCGATGGTCAGCGCCGGGGTGGGGTCCTTGTACACGACGAGGCCCAGGGAATCGAGGCTGCCCGCGGGGATGGTGATGCTGCGGGTGAAGCTGCCCCAGCCGGCCGGCCCACCCATGGCGGCGGCCTTCTCCGCGGGCGCGCGCGCCGGGTCGGCCGCGCGGCGAAATGAGAAGCCCAGGTCGCCCTCGGTGGCGTCGTAGACCACGCTGGCCAGCGAGCTGGCGTCCGCCACCTGGGTGATCAGGCCCGTGTCCTCGGCCCGCATCGTGAGCCGGTCGACCGTCAGGACCACCGGGTCGGGCCCCAGGTTCGCGACCAAGATCGTCGCCGTGGCGTCGAGGCCAAAGCCGAAGCCGTGGTGGCAGTGGCAGAACGCGATGGCGAAGTCCTCGACCACGACGGCGAAGCTGTCGGTCTGCTGCCCAGCCGCGCCCGCCTCGACGGTCTCTTCGTCAGCGCAGGCGCTGAGGAGGCCCGCCGCCGCCAGCGCGGCCGCCAAGAGTGCTGTCTTTTTCATGACCGCACTATGCGAGCCGGCCCGCGCTCGATTCAAGGCGTAGTGCGATCGCCCGAGATCGGGCGCTCGCAGCCGTCAGCCGTCAGTCCAAAGCCGTAAGCGCCCCGTCACAGCGACGCAGATGCCCGCCGCGTGCGTCGCCTGGCTGACCGCTGACCGCCGACCGCTGATAGCGGGCAATCGCGGCTCCAAGTTCGCATCCTCCTGCGACCTGACAAGCGATTGCCCAGCCCGCTCACACGTCGCGGAGGTCGTAGTCCTTGATCTTGTAGAGCAGCGCCCGGTGCGAAAGCTCCAGCAGCTTGGCGGCTTGGGTGCGGTTGCCCCCGGTTTCAGCCAGGGCGCGCTTGATCAACTCGCGCTCGATGAAGGCCTGGGCCTTCTTGATGGAGAGTTCGCCCGAGGCGACCACCGCCTGGACCGGGTCGCCGCTGGTCCGGAGGTAGGGCGGGAGGTCGTCGGGGAGGATCACGCTGCCCTCCGACAGCACCATGGCGCGCTCCAGGACGTTCTCGAGCTCGCGGACGTTTCCTGGCCACGAGTAGCCCAGCAGCAGCTTGGTCGCGGCGGGGTCCAGGGTGCTCTGCTCGAAGCCCATGCGGCCGGCGATGCGGCCGAGGATGTACTCCGACAAGAGCGGGATATCGCTGGCGCGGTCGCGGAGCGGGGCGGCGTGCACGGGCAGGACGTTGAGGCGGTAGTAGAGGTCCTCGCGAAAGCGGCCTTCGGCGACGTCCTCGCCAAGGTTTCGGTGGGTCGCGGCGATGACGCGGACGTCCACCTTGCGGCTCTTCGACGAGCCGACCGGGCGCACCTCGCCCTCTTGGAGGACGCGGAGCAGGCCGACCTGCAGCGACGCCGGGAGCTCGCCGACCTCGTCGAGGAGCAGGGTGCCGGTGTGGGCCTCGACGAAGAGCCCCGGCTTGTCGGTGTGGGCGTCGGTGAACGCGCCGCGCATGTGGCCGAAGAGCTCGGACTCCAGCAGCGTCTCGGGGATGGCGCCGCAGTTCACGGCCACGAAGGGCTTGTCGGCGCGCGGGCTGGCGCGGTGAATCGCGCGGGCCACCAGCTCCTTGCCGGTCCCCGATTCGCCAGTCAGCAGCACGGTAGTCGGGAAGGCGGCGACCTTGGCCAGCAGGCGCTTGAGCTCGCGCATGGGCTCGCTCTCGCCCAAGAGCGGCCGGTCGCCACCCTCGATCTTCTCGAGGCGACTGACGTGCTCTTCCAGCTCGGCGACCCGGGCGCGCAGCTGCTCGCGCTCCTCGGCCTTCCGCAGCACCAAGATCACCTCGTCGCGCTTGAAGGGCTTCGAGATGTAGTCGTAGGCGCCGCGCCGCAGCGCTTCGATGGCCAGGTCGATGGTGCCGAACGCGCTCATGATGATGACCGTCGACGCCAGCTCGCGCTCGGCCATCGCGTCCAAGAGCTCGAGCCCGTTCATGCGCGGCATCTTGATGTCGCACAGGACCAGGTCGAAGCGCGACTCGGCCATCGCCGCCAGCCCGTCCTCGCCCCGGTAGCGCACGCTGGTGTCGTAGCCGGCGCCGCGCAGCATCGTGTCGAGCATGTCGGCGAAGGGCTTCTCGTCGTCGATGATCAGGACGCGCAAGGACACTGGGGACTCCGGCTTCGGGCGGCTGGTGAGCATTGTGCCGCGAAAAATGGCGACGTGCGTTTGTTACGACATGTGAGGCGTTCCGTTCATCACTTGCAACCACGACGGAGGCGCTGCTTCTATGGCTGGCAAGAACGCGATCGGGCTGGATATCGGCTCCAGCTCCATCAAGATCATCCAGCTCAGGGAGGATCGCAAAGGGGTCCACCTGCAGGCTTTCGACATGGCCATGCTTCCCCCGGAAGCGGTCGTCGACGGCGCGCTGATGAACTTCACGGCCATCGTCGAGAAGATCAAGGAGCTCGTCGCTGCCAACCGCATCCGCCAAAAGGATGTGTGTGTCAGCGTCTCGGGCCACTCGGTCATCATCAAGAAGATCAGTCTTCCCGAGATGACTCCCGACGAGCTGAACGAATCGATCCAATGGGAAGCGGAACAGTACATCCCCTTCGACATCAAGGACGTGAACGTAGACGTCCAGATCGTCAACCCGAAAGCGGGGCAGGGGCAGATGGACGTTCTGCTGGTGGCGGCGAAGAAAGACGTCATCCACGACTACGTGTCGGTCATCGCTGAGGCGGGGCTGCGCACGGTCTGCGTGGACGTCGACACCTTCGCGCTGCAGAACATGTTCGAGCTGGGCTACGGCTTCCCGCCCAACGAGACCATCGCGCTGGTGAACGTCGGCGCCGCGGTCATCAACATCAACGTCATCGCGAACGGGATGACGACCTTCACCCGCGACATCTCGATGGGTGGCGGGCTGCTGACGGCCGAGATCCAGAAGCACCTCAACGTCTCCTACGAAGAGGCGGAGCACTACAAGACGGCCGGCGAGGGCAACATCACCAACAGCACCATCGCCCGCGAGGTGCAGGTGCTGTCGGAGAAGGTCTCGCAGACGCTGGTGACCGAGATTCAGCGCTCGCTCGACTTCTACGCGGCGACCACGGTGAACACGGACATCTCGCGGCTCTACCTCTCCGGTGGTTCCGCGCAGATTCCGCCGCTCATCCGCCTGCTCGAGCGCAACCTCGAGGTCCCGGTCGAGATGGTGAATCCGTTCAAGAACATCATCATCGACCCGCGGAAGTTCGACGTGGACGCGCTCCAGCGCATGGCGCCGGTGGCTGCGGTCGCCGTTGGCCAGGGGCTGCGCAAGGCCGGTGACAACACATGATTCGCATTAACCTACTCCCGACCCGCGAGGGTCGTGGCAAGCGGCAGTCTGGCAAGCGCATGCTCGCGCTGCTGGGTCTGGTCGTCCTCATCGAGTGCTTCGCGTTCTTCTTGTGGTGGCAGTCCATCGAGGGCGACGTCGCCATCGAGCAGAAGAAGGCCGGCGACGCCAAGGCGCGGGTCGAGAAGCTCGAGAAGCAGAAGGCCAAGCTCGAGGAGCGCGAGACCGCCAAGCTTGAGCTGGCGCGCCAGAACGTCATCTTCGAGAAGCTGAAGCACGAGAAGTCGGGCCCGGCGGAGATGCTGAAGTTCCTGAGCTACGTGCTCACCGCGAAAGAGGACAACCTCTACAATCGCGACGAGCTGAAGGCGCAGGAGGCCGCGGGCTGGTCGTCAGGTTGGGACCCGGACCGCCTGTGGGTGACCGAGCTCATCGAGACCAACGGCGAGCTGAGCATCAAGGGTCAGGCGAAGAGCCACGAGGATGTCGCCGAGTTCTACCGGCGGCTGGAGAGTGGCATCTACTTCCCGGTCATCGACCCCGAAGTGCAGCAGGTCATCAGCGACACGGAGTTCAAGGAGATCGAGTTGGTGTCTTTCGAGGCCTACTCGCTGCTGAACTACAACCCGGACGGCGAGCTCAAGATGCGCCGTGACGAGGTCCCCGAGGCCCTGCTGGACGCCGTCGCTGCGCCCGCCGCGCCGCCGGCTGAAGAAAAGAAAGACGCGAAATCGAAGAAGCCCGCCGGCGAAGGGGAAAAGTGATGGATCGCTTCGAAGCGCTCCCGACGCCGCAAAAGGCGCTCATCTTCTTCCTGGTCGTCGCCCTCGTGGCGGGTGGGCTCTACTTCCTGCTCATCGACGGCGCCCAGGCGAAGATCACGTCCGCGGTCAACGAGACGAGCAACCACGAGAAGAAGGCCGCCACCCTCAAGAAGTACGAGGATGACGAGCTCTTCACCGCGCTGGCGGCCGAGGAAGAGGAGCTCAAGGAGCAGCTGGCGGCCAACAAGGCGCTGCTGCCCGAGAAAGAGCAGATCCCGGCGCTCATCACGTCCATCAAGCGCCAGGCCGACGAGCGCGGCCTGAAGATCTTGAAGTTCGACAAGAAGGACCGGATGCCCGACGACTATGTCGACATCATCCCGGTCAAGATGGAGGTCGAGGGCGCGTTCCCCGTGGTCGTGTCCTTCCTCGAGGCGCTGGCTCAGCCCGGCATGCGCATGATGACGGTGAAAGATCTCGAGCTGCGGGCGGTCCCGTTCCGCAAGCAGGCCGCGAACATCCTGGTGACGGGATCGCGCGGCAGCGACAAGCGCACCACCAAGCCGGGCAGCGCCAAGGACCCCTCGTACTCGGCGGCCGAGGCGGGCGCAGGTCCTGGCACGTCGCAGGTCATCTCGAAGCTCGACGACTACGCCAAGGTCATCGGCAACTGGAAGATTCAGGCGCAATTCACCGTGAACGCTTACAGCTATTCGGGCCAGCTGCTGGACGCGAAAGAGCGCGCTCAGCGGGACAAGAGCAAGAAGCGGCGCAAGCGGAACCGGCGGTAGGTGGACCCAATGTGGAGACCCAAAACCATGCGACGCCTACTGGGCCTGATTCTCGTGTCCACGTGCTTGTTGATCGCCGCCCCGATGATGTCGGGCTGCGGAGACGACGAGACCGCGGGCGAGCGTCCGGAGGATCCGCGCAAGAATCGGCCGTCACGGCCGGATCGCGGCGCGGGCCTGACCGGTGCCAAGGACGAGATCGTCACGCTGAAGTTCGAGAACCCCAAGTGGGATCTCGTGCAGCCCTACTTCGGGAAGTTCCTCGAGCAGAAGCACACCGCGCCGAAGGATCTCTTCGCGCCGCGTGTCGCGAAGTTCATCCCGCGGCCGGCGGTCGAGACGAAGGAAGAAGTTGAGGAGACGATCGCGAAGGTCGAGGACGAGCCGCCACGCGGTCCGCTCGAGCAGTTCGCGCTGAAGGACTACCGCTTGATGCTCATCATGAGCGGCACGGCGGTCCCCAAGGCGGTCGTGGTCGACCCGAAGTCGCAGGCCTACGTCATCCAGCGCGACACGCGCATCGGCAGCAAGGGCGGCATCGTCGAGTCCATCACCCAGTACATGGTGGTCGTGAAGGAACCGAACGAGGAAAACGCTACGAAGATCGCGATCAAACCTCCGTATCTCGACCTGGCCGCGCGGCCGGGTTTCGAAGAGGAGGAGCCGCCAGACGAGGAGGATTTCGCCATCCCACCCTCGCGTCCGGTGAACGACCTTCCTTGACCCATTCCATGAAGTGCCATCACTGCGATGGCACTTCGTTGTTTCCTGGTTTTTTTGACCATGAACCTGGCCCCACCTAACATGGCCGATACGCCCGCGGGATGCGAAAAATCGCTTTCATTCCCGCGGGTTGTGAGACCATAGGAGCCGCTCCGATGATGCGCCTTCCAGCCCAATTCCCCCTCGCTCTCACCGCCATTTTGGTGACGGCGACGGTGGCGCCAGTTTCGGCGAGTCCACGCGCTGCCAATGCGATTCAACGCATTCAGGTGCGTGAGGCGTCGGATCAGACCGTCGTCGAGATCGAATCCCAGGCGAAGCCGACGTTCACGGTCTTCAAGCTGGCCGATCCGCCGCGTCTGTTCGTCGACGTCGTGGGCGCAGACGTGTCGGCGCTCGAGGCGACGATGAACGTCTCCAACGGCGTCATCGGGCGGATCCACGCGCTCCAATATAATGGTGACGTGGGCGAGGTCGGACGCATCGTCATCGAGTTCGAGCAGAACGCGGCCTACGACATCAAGACGGTGGGGTCGACGATCCGCCTGATGGTGGACGGCACGCAGCGCACGGCGCCCGATCTGCGGCTGAAGGCGGCCGAGGTCGAGGCGAAGCGGATCGAGCAGGCCATCGAGCGCGAGCGGAAGCTGCTGACCGATCTGAAGTCGGCGCGGGCGGACGAGGAGCGGCTGCGCAACGAGGCGCGGGCGGCGCGTTTGGAAGAGGAGAAGCTGGCGGCTGAGGTCGCGAAGGCGCGGACCGAGGCGGAGCGGCTGTCGAAGAAGGCGCAGCTTGAGGCCGACAAGGTCCAGGGCGAGCTGGGGCAGCTGAAGAAGACCAAGGAGCTCGAGCAGGCCAAGGCGGATGCGCTGGGGCGTGCGGTGCGGGCGGAGCAGGCGCGGAAGACGGCCCTCGAGGAGGCGCGCGAGAAGGCGGCGGCGCTGCAGAAGGCGACCGACGAGGCGCGGGCTCACGAGGACGCGATGACGGCGGCCGGTCGGGCCGTGGACAAGCGCGAGGCCGAGGAGAGCGTGACGCAGCAGGCCTTGACGGCGGCGCAGGTCGCGCGTGACGCGGTGGCGGCGAAGCTGGCGGAGGCGACCGCGGCCGGACGCAGCGCGGACATCGTGAAGCTCGACGCGGACCTTGGGGAGAAGCTCAAGGCGGTTCGCGCGGCTGAGGCGGCGCATGCCGTGAAGCACGAGGCGGTCAACGAGGCGCGTTTGGCCCGGGCGCAGGCGCAAGAGGCGCTGCGTGAGGCGAACGCTCGGCGCGATGCCCTGGAAGCGGGGCGGCGCGTGGCGGCCGGTGAGGCGGCGGACCAGGAGAAGAAGCGCACGGAGGCGCTGGGCGAGGCCGTGGCGCGGCGAGACGAGACCGAGTCGACGCGGCGTTCGGCGGACGCGGCGCGCGAGAGCGAGCTGGCGCAGCAGCGCTTGGCGGCGCTCGAGGCGGCCCTGAGCGGGCAGCGCGAGCAGGTCAAGAAGGCGCAGGAGCAGTCGGAGGTCGAGCAGGCCCGCATCGCGCTCTTGAAGGACCAGCTGACGGGCGAGCAAGAGAAGCTCGCGGAGCTGAAGTCGGCGAGCGCGGTCGAGGCGGCGAAGGTCGACACCCTCAAGCAGGAGGTCGCGGGTCTCGAGGACAAGCTGTCGGAGACCGAGGCGCGGACGAAGGTCGCCGAGGCGGCGTACCAGAAGCAGATGGCGGCGCTGGAGCGGATCGAGCGCGACGGCCAGGCGGCGGCTGAGTCGAATCACACGGCGGCGATGAAGACGCTGGAGGCCGCGCGGGCTGCTGAGGCCGAGAAGGCGAAGCGGGCGCTGGCTGAGCTTGAGGCCGCGCGGGCCGAGCAGAAGGCGGAGGCCGCGAAGGCCGCGGAGGCGCAGCGCGCGCTGGCCGCGATGAAGACGGACGGCGCGAAGGCGGCGGCGGCGGCGGCGCCGAAGTCGAGCGACAAGGGCGCGGCGCGGCCGGTCATCACGGACCTCAACTACAAGGAATCCCACGGCAACGGGCGCGTCGAGATCGCGCTCACCGAGGACGCGACCTACGAAGTGACCAGCCGGACGCCCCGACGTCTGGAGCTGCAGCTTCGCGGCACGGTGATCCCGCGCGAGCTGGAGCGCAGCCTCGACACGGGTGATTTCGCGGGGCCGGTCAAGCTGGTGTCGAGCTTCCGCTCGGCCGACGAGCCCGGCACGGTGCGGGTCGTCGTCGACCTGCGTGAGGCCGTGCGCGACGACGTGCAGCTCGCCGACGGCAAGCTGGTCTGGTCCTTCACCGGCGCGGCGCAGGCCTCGTCGGACACCGGGGCCGAGCAGCGCCCCGGCAAGCGGCTGCCCCCGGGCGTGCACGCGTTCCCCGGACTCGTGGCGGCTCAGGGCGGCGCGGTCGGCAAGGCCGGCGCGGGCGGCTCTGGCGGGCAGTTCATCGACAACAACCGCCGTCGTCGCACCAAGCGCAAGTACAGCGGCAAGAAGATCAACCTGACCATCAAGGACGCCGACATCCAGCACGTGCTCACCTTCCTCGCGAAGGAAGGCGGCGTGAACATCGTCGCGGCCGACGACGTGTCGGGCAAGGTCACGTTCCACCTCGAGAACATCCCGTGGGACCTCGCGCTGGACATGATCCTCAAGACCCAGGGCTACGACTACGTCAAAGAGTACGGCGTCTACCGCGTCGCCAAGGTCGAAGACATCCAGAAGGAGTTCGAATCCGAGCTGAAGCGAAAGCAGACCATCGAGGAGCTCAAGCCCCTGGTCGTGCGCTTCATCACGGTGAACTACGCCTCGCTGGAAGAGGTCACGCAGCACATCAAGACCGTGCTCTCCAAGAACGGCACCGTGTCGGCGGACAGCGCCACCTCGACCCTCATCGTGAAGGACACCGAGGAGCACGTGATCGCCGCCGAGGACATCGTGCGTCGCCTCGACGTGCAGCTCCCGCAGGTGCTCATCGAGGCCCGTATCGTCGAGGCGTCGACGAGCTTCAGCCGCGAGCTGGGCGTCCAGTGGGGCGGTAACTTCACCATGTCGCCCGCCTTCGGCAACCCGACCGGCTTGGCCTTCCCGTCCGTCATCGGAATCTCCGGTGGCGCTGACGACTCGACGGCACCTGGCACGGGCCTGCTGACCTCGAACCCGAACTTCGCGGTGAACCTGCCCGCAGCGGCCGGTGCCGGCGCCGGTGGTGCCTTGGGCCTGACCCTCGGCAGCCTGGGCGGCGCGGCCAACTTGAACCTGCGCCTGTCGGCGGCTGAGGACACCGGCCAGGTGAAGATCATCAGCGCCCCGAAGATCCTCACGATCGACGGCAAGAAGGCCTCGATTCGGCAGGGCGTGTCCATCCCGATCTCGGTCGTGTCGGCCAACGGCGTGAACACCCAGTTCTTCAACGCCGAGCTGAAGCTCGAGGTGCAGACCAACACGTCGCCCGACGGCAACATCCGGCTCGACCTCGACATCACCAAGAACGAGCCTGACTTCGGCCAGACCTCGGCCAACGGCGCGCCCACCATCCAGAAGAAGGAGGCTCACACCTCGCTGCTGGTGCGTGACGGCGACACCACGGTCATCGGCGGCATCTTCACGCGGAACACCGGCAGCTCCAGCGCCAAGGTCCCGTTCCTCTCGAAGATCCCGATCCTCGGCTGGTTCTTCCAGAATCACCGCGAGACCGACAACCGCAGCGAGCTGCTGATCTTCATCACGCCGCGTATCGCCAATCGCCGCGCCAGCCTCGTGGACGGTGGTGGCCCCTGAACGCCTTCCGACGGGCGTCCTAACGCTCCTGGGTCTCGCGGGCGTCGGTAAATCCACGATCGCGAGTGCTCTGGGCGCCCGGTGGGGTTGGGAGGTGTGGGACCTCGATCGCATGATCGAAGCCCGCACCGGCCTCACCGTGACCCAGATCTTCCAGCAGCAGGGCGAGCCGGCCTTTCGGGCGCTGGAGGCGGACGCCCTCACGGAGGCGCTCGCTGGCGACCGACGCATCGTCGCCACCGGCGGCGGCGCTCCGGCGGGCAGCGGCGCGATGGATCTCATCGTGGCGAGCAGCGTGTCGGTCTGGCTACGCGCGCGCCCCGGTCTGCTGGCGCGCCGCTTGCTGGCGGACGGCGGGCGGCCCTTCGTCGCGGGACACGACCACGACGAGGCCTTCGCGGTCATCGCCGACCAGCTGGCCAAGCGGAAGCGCTTCTACGAGCGCGCGACCTTCGTCATCGACGTCG
>JAWKRR010000014.1:0-115359 GCA_041389525.1 Myxococcota bacterium
ACGAGTCGCCCGACAAGCGCAGCGGCTGGGTCCAGGCCTTTCAGAAGGTCGGCCTGATGCTGCGGCCCGAGAGCCACAACCTGCACCACACCCACTACGACCGCTCCTTCACAATCACGTCGGGCGCGTCGAACTTCATCCTCGACCGCGTCTACCGCGTCATGCCCCACCGCCACGGCTGGGCGGTCATCTTCATCGCCCTGACGGCGGCCGACTGCATCGCGTTTGCGTGGCTGCTCGACACCGTGTTCGAGCCGAACGCCGACAGCGTATGGAGCTGGTCGAGCGTGCTCGGCAGCTAAGCGGCGACTAGATGCCCAATGGAAGCCCTGAGCAGTCGTAGAACCCCGCGTTGCAGCCGGCCTTCTCGCGACACGCGCCGCAAGCCTCAGGGGTTCCCAAGCACTCTGCGAGGCAGTTGTTCTTCGCGCAGAGCGCGGCCAACGCGTAGCAGGTCACACACTCGCCGGAGAGCGTGGTCTCGGTGCCCAGCGCCGCTTCGACGCACTTGGTGAACTCGGCGTCCTCCGATTTCCCACTTAGAAAGCAGGTCTGCGCCTTGCTGGCGGCCAGCGCCGCCGGGTCAGGGCCCGCGCTGATGGCGCTTCGGTCTGCGGGGCTCTTGCAGCCCGCGGAGCCGGGGTCCGAGACCTCGAGCGCCAATGAAATGGTCGAATCCGCGTCACCGGTCGCGTTTCCGAACGACACACTGATTGAACTGTTGATGGACGCCGTGCTGGCGCACGTGAACTCCACATCAAGCCGCACCGTCGCGCCGACCGCGACGTTGGCCGAGGCGGACGGCTTGAACGCGATCGACGCGGCCTTGCCTAGCGACAGCGCCAGGCCCGCCGGGAAGGCCGTCTCGTTGAGCGCGACGACGGTTCCGAGGCGCTGCGGGCAGGGCGAGACCCCGATGCTGTGAACCGCGCTCAGCTTCGAGACCGCATTGCCGTCGGGGTCTTCGATGCTGAGGTTCAGCTTACCCGGAGCCACATCGGGGAGGGGTCCGAGCTCCGATGGGATATCCCCCGCACCGTCCGCCGCCGCGTCGGTCCCGTCGCTGAGGACGACGTCCGCAGGTCCGCCGCCGCAGTCGCAGGCCAGCCAACTTGTGCCGGACGCGTTACAGATCTGAGCGCCGGCGGCACGACCCGCGCACAGACACGCCTGCGTGGATCCGCTTGAGCAAATGCGCACCGCCGAGCCGGCGTCACCTCCAGCGACGATGACCGTCTCGCCTGGGTCGCAAGCGCTCGAAATCACAGAGAATAGGCAGAGTAGGGCGAGGGATGCACGCATGTGAGACCTCGGGTGCGCGGCCAAGCTGAAGCTCAATCGGCCAGCGGATACCAGCTGTCATCTCGCAGGCTCGCCGGTCACGCAAGCGTCGCGCCACCTCGCGCCGCACCCACCGCCTCAAAGGCCGGCGCGAACGACTTCGCGAGGCTCTGAAACGCCGTCGGGAAACGCTACCGCGTCGTGCTCCACCGCTCCGTCGGGGCGGTCGTCTTCATCGCCCTGATGGCGGCCGACTGCATCGCCTTCGCCTGGCTGCTCGACGTCGAGCGTGCTCGGCGGCTAAGCGCCGAGCACGCTACGCGCTCAGTAGACGCCGACGATGTCCGCGCTGACCGCGCTGAACGTGAAGCCAACGGAAATCGAGTCCTTCTGCCCGTCGCCGTCCGTGTCCTGGTCGATGGGGAGGATGCCTAAGGCGGGGCAAATGAGGCTCTTGTTGTCAGCGAAAGCCATGCAGACCTCGCCGTTCTGGGCGGAGCAGTTTGGCGTCGCCGCGTTGAAGGCCGCGGTGCAACCCAGCTTGAGCTTCTTCGGGTCGGTGCTGATGAGCTGGACGATCGGGGACCCGCCCGCGCCGAGGCACGCGCAACTCTTGACCGACCCGTTCATCGCGTCCGCGAAGAACGCGAGCGGCACGATGCCGGCTAGGTTGCCGCCGGTCATCGTCAGCCCCTGACCGTTGGCACCGGTGGAGACAGACGCGCTGACCCGCAACTTCACCACGCCGTTGCCGGGACCGACCTGGAGGAACCCGCCCGAGATCTTGCCGCTGACATCGGACATCGGTGTCCCCGTGCTCGGGCTGAAGAATTCCGCGCTCGCCTCGAACGTGCCGGTGCCCGCCTTCGCGGCCGCCACGGAGCTGAGGTGCCGCCCGATCACGGTGCGCAGATTCATCGAGGTCTGGTTGGTCACGTTCTGCAAGCCGCGATGCTCGAAGAGCATGACAAGCTCGCCGGAGTCGATGCTGTCTTGAAGCAGCGTGTCGAGGTCGACATCGACGAACTGCGCCAGCAGCCCGAGCAGCTGCTGCAGGCCGTTGTCGTCCTTGCCGTCACCGTCGTAGTCGAAGCAGCAACCCTCGGACGCGACCCCGAGCTTGGTGACGAACGACGCCTTGGGTGCGAACACGTAGTCGAAGGGGTTTGGAGCGGCCAAGCAGGCGCCGGCGGCGCAGTCCGTGGGGCAGGTCGTCTGGCTGGCGAACGCGTAGCTGCAAGTCGCCACGCCGCCTTCGGCCGAGCAGGTGCCGACTTTCTCGTAGGTCCGGGCCACCTTCCCATCGCAGTCGGGCGCGGGCGGCTGATCGCACGTGATCAGCCCGCAAGGGTCCGGCGCGTCGACCGCCAACGCGAGCGGAAATGACGTGTCCGCGCTGGCGGCCTGGTTGCTGAACGCGACGGTCAAGGTCGTGTCGATGCCGTCGGTGTTGGCGCAGGTGAAGTTGGCATCGATCTTGGTGGTCGCCCCTGCCGCCACGTTCGCGGTCGCTGAGGGCGAGAACGAAATCGCCACGCCCTGGGGGACTGAGAGCGTCAATGTCGCGGGCGACGCCGTGCCGTTGACGGCGACGATCGTCCCGAGCCGCTGCGGGCACGCCGTGTCGCCGACCTTGTGCATCGCCGCGAGCGACGACACCGTCTGCCCGTCAGCGTTCTCGAGGGTCACGCTGAGTACGGATGGCGCGACATCAGGATTGACCTCAAGGTCTGGCCCGCTGTCTGACGGCACATCCGGGGTCGCGTCGGGCGTGTCTGTCCCAGCGTCGGCGACCGTCGTGTCAGCGAGAACCCCACATTCGCACGGGAGCCAACCGTCCTTGGCGGCGTTGCAGGTCTGCGCGCTAGTGGTTCCGCCGGCGCAGGTGCAGGCCTGCGTCTCGCCCTGGGCGCAGACGGAGACGACTACGACGGTGTTGTCGCCGCCGCCGTCGCAAGCGCTCACTAGGCCGAGGAGTCCGGCGAGCATGGCGGGCAGAAGGAATCTGGGGATCAGCATAAGGACCTCTAGGGGCGATCGAGCCCCGGCGATGGTGATTCGACACCAGTTTTTCGGATGGTCGGCGACCATGCGGGAAGGCTCGCTCTCCGGCAACCTGCGGATGCGACGAGCGGCCCGCTCATGTAACTCGCCGGCGGTCGCGCGGGCTACGAGCTCCGAGGATTTCGCGCGGTCGGCGCTCAGTAAACGCCGAGGATATTCGCGCTGACGGCGCTGAAGTAGAAGCCAAACGACAACGAGTCCTTCTGCCCGTCGCCGTCGGCGTCCTGGTCGAAGGGCAGGATGCCCAACGCCGGGCAGATGAGGCTCTTGTTGTCGCCGACCGCCTGGCAATCTTCGCCGTGCGCTTCGGTGCACGACGGTGTCGACGCGTTGAAGGCCGCAGTGCACCCCAGCTTGAGCTTCGACGGGTCGGTGGTGATCACCTGAGCGATTGGACCTCCGCCCAGCCCGAGGCATGCGCATCCCTTGACCATCTCGTTCAGCCCCTCCGCGACGACCGCGATCGGCATCAGACCGACCGCGATACCATCGCTCATGGTCAGCCCCTGGCCGTTGGCGCCGGTGGAGACAAACGCGCTGACCCCGAAGTGCACGGCGCCACTTCCAGGCCCGATCTGGAGGAACCCGCCGGAGATATTGCCGCCGACATTGGACAGCGGGATCCCCGTGCTCGGGTGGAAGGACTCCACGCTCGCCTCGAAATTGCCGTTGCCCGCTTTCGCGGTCGAGACGGTGCTGAGGTGCTGGCCGAACACCGTACGCAGCTCCATCGAGGCTTGGTTGGTGGCGTTCTGCAGCCCGTAGTGCTCAAAGAGCACGACCAGCTCGCCAGCGTCGATGCTCTCTTGAAGTAGCGTGTCGACGTCCGCATCCAGGAACTGAGCCAGCAGCCCGAGCAGCGAGTTCAGACCGTTGTCGTCCTTGCCATCGCCGTCGAAATCGAAGCAGCAACCTTCGGGCGCGATCGATGCTGCGGTTACGAAGGAAGCCTTGGGGCCGAACACGTAGTCGTAGGGGTTCGCTGCGGCTACGCACACGCCCGCGTCGCAGGCGCCGGCGCAAGTCGTCTGGGAGGCGATGGCGTAGCTGCAGCTCGCGACGCCGCCGCTGGCCGAGCAGGTGCCGGGGTTCTTGTACGTTCGCGCCACCTTCCCCGCGCAGTCGGGCGCCGGCGGCGTGTCGCAGGTCTTGAGGTCGCAGGGCCCCGGCGCCGTCCCGTCGCAGGCGAGGAAGTCCGCGGTGCAGCCCGCCGCGTCACGACACGCTTGGCACGCCGCGGACGCCCCGAGGCACTCCGCCAGGCAGTTGTTCTTCGAGCACAGCGCGTTGCCCGCGTAGCAGTGTGCGCAGCCCGTGGAGAGGTCAGTCGCCTCCAGCAGCGCCGTCTTGGTGCACTCGAAGAACTCCGCGTCTCCGGACTCTCCCCCCAAGAAGCACTTCTGCCCTTCGCTGGAGGCCACGTCGGCCGGATTCGGATCGCTCCCGATGACGGTCTGGTCCGACGGGTTGCTGCACGCGAGCGCGGTCGGCTCATTCACCGTCAGCGCCAGCGGAAACGCGGTGTCCGCGTTGGCCGCCTGATTGCTGAACTTCACGGTCAGCGTGGTGCTGATGTCCGACGTGTTCGCGCAGGTGAAGTCGGCGTTGATCTTGATGGTCGCGCCCGCCGCCACGTTGACGCTCGCCGTGGGCGAGAACGCGACGGCGGCGGTGTCGGCGAGTGACAGAGTCAATGCCGCGGGCGATGCGGTGCTATTGACCGCCACGACCGTGCCAAGGCGCTGCGGGCACGGCGATGCGCCTACATTGTGCGTTGCGGAAATCGAGGTCGCGACTTGGCCGTCGGCGTTCTCCAGGGTCACGGTGAGCGTCGACGGCGCGACATCGGGCGTCACGTCGAGGTCCGCGACCGCGTCAGGCACCACATCGGCGACCGCGTCGGGCACCACGTCCGCGACCGCGTCGGGCACCACATCGGCGACCGCGTCGGGCACCACATCGGCGACCGCGTCGGGGAGGTCCGGCCCAGCGTCAGGCGCCACATCGGCGATCGCGTCGGGTGCCACGTCAGGCGTCACGTCGACGTCCAGCGAGATCCCGTCGGGCAGTGCGGCGCACACGCAGGGGAGCCAACCGTTGTTGGACGCGTTGCAGGCCTGCGCGCCGGCCGCGCCGCTGGCGCATGTACAAGCCTGTGTCTCGCCCTGGGCACAAATGGGGACGACTACGACGGTGCCGCCGTCGCCGCTGTCGCAGGCGGCCAGCGCCCCCGAGAGCGCGAGAATTGAGCAGACGACGGTGGTTCGCGCGAAGAGCATGGAGACCTCGTGGGGCATGCGAGTTCCCGGTAATTTGCGTGCGGGAGCGATGAAATGACGTGGAGACCGCAGTATGGGGACTCGCGGACCGCTGAGCAACCCGAAGGTGCCCGCGGGTGTCCGGCAGCACGCGACGGGATCCCCTGGCGGTTCGCGCTGGCGCCCACGGGCCGTGGAATATACCGTGCGCCCGGTCCAGCCCTGGGCGCGGGGCGGGCGGGTCTCTGCGCGGCGGGCCGGGTGGTCCGGCCGCGATGACGCGTACTTCACCCGGGCGCGCGCGCGCGCTCGCTAGATTCAGGACTCCAGATGAACTCAAGCATCGGTTCGATTCGGGACGGGTTGGCCGCACCTGCAGGCGCGTGGGACCTCCGGCGCGCCTCGCGTCGCCGCCGCAGCCTCGCGCGATTCGCGGCTCCGTTGGCCTTCGCGCTCCTCGCCCTCGCGGCCTGCGACGATGGCGGCTCCGAAGGGCCCGCCCTCAACCCCGTAGACGACGACACCATCGAGGTGCTCGCGCAGTACCCGGTCAACGGCGACGCGCTGGTCGGCACGGTCGACCCCGCCCACCGCGCGGTCTGGGAGCGATTCAACGAGCTTTTCCCTGCCGAATTGCACCCCGAGATCAACCTGTTCGTCGCCATTGACGCCGAGAAATCGGGCGGCACCGACGGCGCCATGCAGCTCAGCGCGGTCAACCCAGCGGACTACTACCTGGCCCTGGACGTGACCGGCTCCGTCGCGCCCGACGAGCTCGACCGCACGATGATCCACGAGTTCGCGCACCTGTTGACGCTGCGGCCCAGCCAGGTCCCGCGCAACGAGGCGGCCATCGCCACCTGCGACGTCTTCACCGACAGCGAGGGCTGCCCGAGGGAGGGCTCGTACCTGCGCGCCTACTTCGAGGAGTTCTGGCCGGGCTTTCTCGGCGCGGACCTCGCGGCGGAGGACAAGGAGACGGCCCCGGCCGCGCGCTTCGCCACCGGTGACTTCGTGACCGAGTACGCGGCGACCATCCCCACGGAGGACATCGCCGAGGTGTTCGCCGAGTGGGTCAAGGCCGAGACCTCGCCCGCCGGCGACACGGTGAAGGAGCGCAAGCTGCGCTTCTTCGACGCCTACCCGGAGCTCGCCCCCATCCGCGACGGCGCGCGCGAGGCCCTGGCGAACTGAGTCCTGAGCTGGCCGGTCGCGCTTCGCGAGAGGCGCGACCGGCCAGCCGCCGCATGCCGAGGCCGCGGCTCAGTCCCTCAGCGACCCGCGCTGACCTGGCGCAGCGCGGCGACGATGGCCTCGGTCGGCTGCGCGCCGTGGAGGCTCACCCCTCCCGAGGTCGGCGGGGGTGCCGTCGCGTCGCCCCCATGCACGACGAAGTGCGGGACGCCGCCGAAGCCCATGCGCGCCGCGGCGTCGGCCTGGCCGCGGACTTTGTCGACAAGCGCCACGTTCGCCAAGGCGGCGACGGCGTCTTCGCGAGGCAGGCCCGCTTCCGAGTAGATGTCCGCGAGCACCGCGGCGCTCCCGATGTCTCGCCCCGCCTCGAAGTAGGCCTTGTGAATCGCCCCCAGCACCTGACCGCGGCTGATCTCGGGCGTTGCTTCGATCAACGCGTGCGACAACGCGGTGTTCGGGCTGATCCGGACCGCGTCGAAGCGGAAGGTGATGCCGTCGGCGGCGCCGATCTGAGTGACCCGGTCGAACATGCCGTCGACCCGGTCCGCCCCGTACTTGGCCGCGAGCCGCTGGCGCATGTCGACGCCCTCGGCCGGCACGCTCGAGTCGAGCTGGAAGGGGTGGTAGCGGACCAGGACCGGCGGGCCGTCAAAGGCTTGCAGCGCCTTGGCCAGCCGCTCGTGCCCGATGCGGCACCAGGGGCAGATGGTGTCGTGGTAGATGTCGACGATGAGGGGCGCGGTGGTGGCGGGCACGGCGGGCTCCGGGGTCGCGGCGGTAGCTTGGGCAGGGGAGGGCGCGGCCGGCTCGGTGGGCGCGGCGGCAGCGGCGGTCGGCGCGGCGGCGGTCGGCTCGGCGGCGGGGGCCGCGCAGGCTGAGAGCGCCCAGAGCGCGAGGGTGGCCACGGTCAGGCGGATGCGGACGGGCGAAGCGGTCGGACGAGGGGTCATGGCTCTCTCTGCGATCGGGGCGGGGCGGGGGCGGCGGGAGGCAGCGCGGGGAAGCATCATGGCGCCCGCGAGCCGCGTCGAGAGTATTCCAGTCCCCCACGGCAGGTTACACCGCCGCCCGCGCGGCCGCGCCGCGCCAGGCCGCCCGCGGCCGCGCACCGGCCCTCAGGCTGGCTGGGCGATCATGTCCCAGCAGGCCCGCTGCGCCAGGTCGCGCACCTCCTGGGTCAGCTCCACCCGGCCCTCCCAGTGCGCCCGCATCATCCCGACGAAGGCACCGAAGACCAGCTCCATCAGCAGCGCCGTCGGCCCCGCCTTGATGATCCCTTGCTCTTGGGCGGCTCGCACCATCACCGCGCCGAACTCCTTGAGGCTGTTCTCCATCGCCAGGCTCTCGGCGTCCAAGTAGGACCGGTGGTGATGCAGCTCCAAGAACGCGAACCCCTTCGGGTGCGCCAGCGCAAAGTCGACCATCTCGCGCCACATGGTCTCGAACTGCGTCCGGACCGGCGCGCCCTGAGGAAACGCGGTGAACACGCGCTTGGCGATGTCGCCCTTGAGCTTGCGGTACAGCGCGTTGACCAGGGCCTCTTTGCCCGGGAAGTAGTGGTACATCGAGCCCGCCGCGATGCCGGCGCGCTTGGCGATCTGCGGGACCGCCGTCCCGTGGAAGCCGCGGGTCACGAAGCAGTGGAGAGCGGCGTCGAGGATCTCGTCTCGCCGCTCCGTAGCCGCCGCCGCGCGCCCGCGTGTGGTCTTGGTTGCCTTCATGGTGAATGAATGTTCAACCGACCGCGGACGATGTCAACCACGGACCGCCCGCCGACGCTGGACCAGGAGCAGCCCGAGCGCCAGCAGCACGAAGGGCGCGCCGGACCCGGGCCCACCGCCGCCGTTGCACGCCAGGTCGTTCACCGGCCCGCCGCCCGAGCGCGCAGGCGCGGTCACGCTCTGCGGGGCGGTCTGGGTCGGCAGGTCCGGAGCCGCGAGCGTCCCCGAAGCCCCCGCGGAGCCGCCAGCCGCCGCGGCCTCGGTGTCGGCGCCGCCATCGGTCGCGACCTCAGCAGCCGCCTGCGCCTCCGCCTCGGTCGCGGCCTGCGCCTCAGCTTCAGCCAGCGCCTGCGCCTGCGCCTGCGCCTCGGCCGCGGCCAGCGCCTCAGCCTCAGCCAGCGCCAGCGCCTCAGCCTCAGCCTGCGCAAGCTCGTCCGCCGTCGGCTCGGTCAGCGCGTCGAACATGATCTCGTAGATCGCCGGGTCGTAGAAGGTCTGGAAGTGCCCCACGAAGCCGTCGCACAGGCCGATGTTCTTCGCACCCGGCACGATCGACCCTTGGTAGGGCTGGATGTACTCGTCGGAGCACGTGTAGATCGACGTCACCGGGACGTTCGGCGGCAGGGGCACCCCATTGACCGCCTTCATGAACTTGCTGCCCGGCGACAGGTCGAAGAGGGCAGGCCAGCCCGCGATGGCCGCGGCCCACGGCGCCTTGTCGATGCCGTGGTGGGGCGACACGAAGGTCACCAGGCGCGAGACCTTCGAGTCGCCGCCCAGCGACTGGATGTAGTGCCGCGCGATGACGCCGCCGGTGCACTCCGCCAGGATGTCGATCTTCTCCTGCCCAGTGTCTTCAAGCACCTGCGCGACCACCTCGGCCAGGTCTTCGCTGGCCTCGAAGAGGTCGTAGCTCAGCAGCGCCGGCGGCTCGTAGACGACCGGACGGAACCCATCGCGCTCGAGCCGCGCGACGATCGGGTCAAACCACTGCGCCCGAATCGTCACGCCGGTGATGAGCAGCACCGCCCGAGGTTCCTCCAGCTCACCCGGCCCGGCCTCGAGCGCCCCAACGACCAGCTTGTCCGCGTACAGGTTCAGGTAGAGCTCGCTCCAGTATTCCGGCGTGGTCTTGTCGCCCGCGGGCAGATCGTCACAGCCGACGAGGCTCAGGGCAGCGAGGAGGGCAAAAGCAAAGCGCGTCATGGGTCTCTCCAAGGTGGGTGGGTTTCGCGTCAGTCCAATCGAACAATCATTCGAAATCGTGTGCCGATGGTGAGGCGCTAACGTTCAGGCGTCAAGCGGAAGTCGAATGAGTATTCGATTTTCGCGCGGGGCGCTGGCCCGCGAAGCGCTTGAACCCTTGCGTATGGCGCACCTGCGCCCGCGGACGGGCCGGTCACTTTTTTCCGAACCCTCATTCGTGATAGTGCAGCCCCGTTCCCCACCACAGCCGTTCAACGAAGCAGGAACCCTTATGAAACCTGTGGGATCTCCGCGTCGATCCTTCGACTCGGTCTCGAGCGGCTGGGGCTGCTCCATGGCCCCGTGGGTCTGCTCGGCCCTGGCCCTGCTCAGCGCGTGCGCGTCGGCGGCTCAGTCCTCGCACCCGGCCTCCGTCGACGCGCCCTCGCCCGCGAACGGCGCCGCCCCATGTGCCGTCCGCGGCCCCCTGCTCGGCGACGACACCGGGCCCATCGTCGAGGTCGCCGCCCTCGATCTGAACGGCGACGGCCGCCTCGACCGCGTGCTGGCCGAGGACTCCACAGCATCGCCGGACTCCCAGGCCCTCCGCGTCGTCGCCCGCTGTGACGACGGCGAGCGCGTGGTGCTGCGCGCCCGCGCGCCCGCCCTGCGCGCCGAGTCTCGAATGTGGGGCGGCTGGCGCATGCTGCGGTCGGCTGACGCCGCGCCGTCTTCGACCGACCCGTCCGCGGGCCTCTGGGGCTTCAGCGCAAACCACGGGATGTACGTGCCGGCCCTGATCCTGGCCAAAGACCTGGGCTGCCCGGTTTACGGTCACGGCATCGTCTCGCTGACCCGGGAGGGCGAGCGGGCGGTCCTCGACGGCGCCGCGCACCGCGTGACCTGGACCGGGGACCTCGATGGGGACCAGCGGCCAGACTTCGTGCTGGTGGAAGACGGATCGGGTTCGCCCGGTGGCGAGACCTACCGCGTCGTCGCCGGTTGCGACGAGGGCCAGGCGGCCATCGTCCTCGACGAGGTCCTGGTCGCGGTGACCGTGGAGGCGCGCACGAAGGGTTTCGCCACGCTGCGGCTCACGCGCGCCCAGATGAGCGGTGCGCCGCCGGCTGACGAGCTGGCGACGATCCCCTCGCGTCCCGTCGGCATCTATCTGCCGAGCGGCGCGAACTAGCGAACCCGGACGCCACTCGGCCTGCCCCGCGGCGCGGACTCGAGCGTATCGAGCCGCCGAATAATATAGTCGCGATAATGCGGATTCCGTCGACACTGAGTCAGCGCTACTCTGCAAAGCGTGGGGCGACCATCGCCTCGCGACCACCGCGGAGACGCCACCGTGATTTCGCCCGCCACACTTCGCCGCGCCGCCTCTCGCACCCTCGTGGTGGCGATGTCGCTGCTCTGCGGGTTGGCGCTGGCGGAGCTCGCGGCGGCCGCGCTCGACGGGTTCGCCTACCCCTTCCTCAACGTCTTCGTCGCCGACGCCGACTACGGCGTGCGCCTCGAGGCCGGGGCGTCGACCCGCACCGTGAGCCGCGACGGCCACGTCACCGCCATCGCCATCAACGCCCAGGGCTTCCGCGGCCCCGACTGGACGCCCGCCTCCGTCCCGCTGGACGCCCCGACCGCCGTCGTCCCCGGCCGCGTGCTGCTGCTCGGCGACTCGCAGATCTTCAGCTACGGCGTCGACGAAGCCGACGGCCTCGCCGCGGCACTGACCCGCGCGCTCCCCCCCGGCGCCGAGGTCCTCAACGCCGCCGTCCCCACCTGGGGCCCGCCCGAATCCGTCCGCGCCCTCGCCGAGCTCGCCCCCACCTACCGCCCCGAGACGGTCGTCTTCACCGCCAACCTCGCCAACGACTGGACCGAGGTGCGCGTCCCCAACGCCCGCCGCACCACGGCCCGCGACGGCTTCGCCGCCTACCGCCTCCACGACGCCCCCGAGCTCTCCGATTTCCCAGGCCGCGCCTGGCTGTTCGGCCGCTCCCACCTCTTCCTGGCCGTCCGCCGCCTCCTCGCCGCCACCGCCGAGCGCCCGCCCGAGACCGCCGCCGTCGCCCGCCGCCTGCTCACCGACCTCCCCCAGCTCTCGCGCCCCGACGGCCCCCACCGCTCGCGCCTGACCGCGTCACTGCTCGCCGCCCAAGAGGTCTGCCGCCCCCTCGGGTGCCGCGTCGTGCTCCTGGCGCTCCCCCTGGACCTCCAAGTCCACCCGTCGGAGTGGGCGAAATATCACGGCGCCCCCTTCGACCTCGCCCCCACCGAGGTCCTCCTCGACCACCTCCTCTCCGACGCCGCGCGCCACCGCATCCCCGCGCTGGACCTGCGCCCGCCGCTCCGCGCCGCCTCGCCCGGCGCCTTCCTCCCCGACGACTACCACCTCTCCCCCGCCGGCCACGCCGCCGTCGCCGCCGCCCTCGCCCCGGTCATCGCCGCCACCGTGGCCGCCGCCCCCACAGTCGCCGCGGAGTCCGCCCGATGATCGCCACCACCGAGCGCCACCCGCTGACCCTGCGCGCCGCCGCCCCCATCGCGTGGCGCGACGACGCCAAAATCGCCCGCAAACTCATGGGCTTTTCGGCCACCGAGACCGGCAGCGCCCTGGACATGTGGCGCGCCGCCGACCTCACCACCGACCCGCGCCTGCGCCGCCTCTTCTACCGCCACGGCCTCGACGAGGCCCGCCACGCCCTGCGCTTCGCCGAGGCCGCCCGCGCGCTCACCCCCGGCGCCGCCGCTCGCCCCTTTGAGCTCGACCACGCCCGCCGCCAAGACCTCTTCGAGCGCTACGGACTGGTCGCCTTCACCGCCTTCGTCTGGCGCTCCGAGTCCCGCGCGCTGCGGCAGTTCCAGGTCCTGATTCGCCACTTCGAGGGTCGCCCGGCGCTGCACGCGCTCTTCAGCGAGATCGCCAAGGACGAGCAGCGCCACGTCGCCTACTCCCGCGCGCTCCTCGACGAGTGGCGCGCCGCCGGCCGCGCCAAAGAGGTCGCCCGCGCGTTACGAAAAGTCGCCCGCAGCGAGGCCTGGATGGCCTGGCGCCGCGCCGGCCGCCGTATTGGGGACGTGGTCGCCAAGGCCATGCTCGCCGCCATCTGGCTGGTCACCGTCCCGGTCTTCGCCGCCATCGAGCGCGCCAACCCCCGCCGCAGCGCCGGCTGGCACACGCCACGCTCCAAGCAGGACAGCCTGGAAGACCTGCGGAGGCAGTTCTAATGAACATCCTCGGCATCTCGGCCTGCTTTCACGACTCGGCCGCCGCGCTCCTCGTCGACGGCGCGCTCGTCGCCGCCGCTCAGGAGGAGCGCTTCTCGCGCGAGAAGCACGACGCGCGCATCCCGCTCGAGGCGGTCCGCTTCTGCCTGGAGCGGGCGAATCTCACCATCGACGACGTCGACCACATCGTCTTTCACGAGAAGCCCCTGCGCGCGTTTGAGCGCCTGCTGACCACGCAGCTTCAGGTGTTTCCTCGGGGTTTGGGGCAGTTCGTCCAGGCCATGGGCGCGTGGCTGGGCGGCCGGCTGTGGCTGAAGTCGCGGCTGGCGGCTGAGCTCGGCGCGGACCCGGAGCGGCTGCTCTTCAGCGAGCACCACCTGTCCCACGCGGCGAGTGCGTTCTACGGCTCGCCTTACCAGCGCGCGGCGATCCTGACCGCGGACGGGGTCGGCGAGGAGGCGACCGTCGGGCTCTATCTCGGCGAGACCACCGCGGAGGGCTCGCGCATCACGCCGCTCGGCGAGCTTCGTTTTCCCCACTCGATCGGGCTCTTTTACTCGGCGCTGACTGCGTACTTGGGATTTCGGGTCAACGAGGGCGAGTACAAGGTGATGGGCCTGGCGTCGTGGGGCGAGCCGCGATTTGTGGCCGAGCTTGAGCGCATCTGCACGATCGGCGAGGACGCGTCCCTCGAGCTGGACATGGACTACTTCTGCTTTCACCGGCACCCGACCAAGAGCTTCACGCCTGCGCTGGAGCGGCTGCTGGGGCCGGCGCGCGCTCCGGGCAGCCCGCTGAACCCTGGCGGAAGCGACCGCGAGTCCCAGCGCTTCGCCGATATCGCGGCCAGCGCTCAGGCGCTGACGGAGCGGTGGGTGTTGGCGGCCGCGAGGCACCTGCACGGGCTGACCGGCGCCGACAACCTGTGTCTGGCGGGCGGCGTGGCGCTGAACTCGGTGGCGAACGGGCGGCTGGCGAAAGACGGGCCCTTCTCGCGGGTCCACGCCCACCCGGCGGCCGGCGACGCGGGCGGAGCCCTGGGCGCGGCGTGGCATGTGGCCCACGGGGTGCTTGGCGAGCCGCGGCGGGGCGGGTTGGAGCACGCAAACCTCGGGCGGGCTTACTCGCAGGCGGAGGTCGAGGGCTTCTTGAGCGACTGCCGCATTCGCCACCGGACCTTCGAGAGCGAGGCTGAGCTTGCGGCCGAGGTCGCGCGGCGGCTGGCGCGCGGCGAGGTGGGCGGGCACTTCGAGGGCGGCTTCGAGTGGGGCCCGCGGGCGCTGGGGGCCCGGTCGATCCTGGCGGACCCGAGAGATGCGGCGACGATCGACCGCGTGAACGCTCGGGTGAAGCTGCGCGAGCGCTTCCGGCCCTTCGCGCCCGCCGTGCTGAGAGACGAGGCGGCGCGGTGGTTTGAGCTTCCGGGCGAGCGGGCGGACGATCTCTTGCCGTGGATGCTGGCGGTGGTGCCGACGACGGCCGAGGGCCGCGCGACCCTGGGCGCGACGACCCACGTGGACGGGACGGCGCGGGTGCAGACCGTGGACCCGGCGTACAGCCCGCGGATGGCCGCGCTGCTCGAGGCGTTCAAGGCCGAGACGGGCGTCGGCGTCCTGCTGAACACCTCGATGAACCTGCGCGACGAGCCCATCGCGTCGACACCCGGCGAGGCGTATTCGGTGTTCGACCGCTCGGACCTGGACTTCCTGGTCCTCGAGCGCTGCCTCGTCGAGGCGGCCTGAGATGCCAAGGATAACCCGATGACCACACGACTTAAGCGAACGCGGGCCCGCGCTTCGACCGTGCGCGAGCTGTTCACCATGGTCACCCGCGGCGGCCGCTGGTGGCTGGCCCCGATGCTGGCGGTCTTGCTCTTGAGCGCGGTGGTCCTGGCCGTCGTGCAGGTCCTCCAATACGCCGCCCCCTTCGTCTACACGATCTTCTAGGAGCCGAACCATGAACCGCATTTTCGTAGCTACCATCTCGCTGTTCGCGCTCCAGGCCTGTGTGTTTGGGACGTCGGGCGATGGGAAAACGACGACCATCAAGCCGGTCGGTACCTCGGGGGCAGACGGCGGCGACGTCAGCGCGGTCGGGTCAGGGGGCGATGTGGTGGTCGGGGCAGAGACCGGCCCCGCGGCGGATGTGCCGGCGAAGGATGTGCCGGAGAAGGGCGACCCCGATGTGGTCCCCGACACGCCAAGTCCGCCGGACGTGATCGGAGATCCTGACGTGCCCAAGCGGCCGGGGTGCGCTGAGGCCAACGTCGAGTGCTGGGACCACAACGCCTGCTGCTCGGGCCTGTGTACCTACACGGGTTTTGATTACAGCCCCGGCGTGTGCAGCGTGCCGCAGCCGTCGGGCACGTACTGCCGCTCGGACGCGTGGTGTGAGAGCGGCAAGTGCAAGGGCGAGGTCTGCGCGCCCGAGGTGTGCTTGACGGAGGCGGCGACCTGCACGTGGAGTGCGGAGTGCTGCTCGGGCTTCTGCACGGTGGATGGCGCGGCCTATGTGCAGGGGGTGTGCGCGACGCCGCAGCCGCTGGGCTCGGCGTGTCAGTCGGACAACGCGTGTGCCGAGGGCACCTGCATCGACGGGCTGTGCAACGACAACCCGTGCCCGTCCGGCGAGTGCCCGAACCAGTGCAAGCCCGCGCACCAGGAGTGCTGGAGCCACTTCGACTGCTGCACCGGGTTCTGCACCTACTCAGGATTCGACTACACGCCCGGGACCTGCCAGCCGCGGCAGCCGCTGGGCGGGTACTGCGCGGGGGACCCCTGGTGCGCGAGCACGAAATGCCTCGACAACGTCTGCGTGCCGAAGGCGTGTCTGGCGGCCAAGGCGCCTTGCTACAACGCGTCGGCGTGCTGCAGCGGCCTGTGCACCTGGGACGGCAGCGAGGACGCCGGCGAGTGCAGCGCGCCGCAGGCCGCCGGGGTCGGGTGCAAGTCCGACGCGTGGTGCCAGTCCGGGATCTGCCAGAGCGGGAAGTGTCAGGCGGCGCCTGCGAAACCGACCTTCGCGTTGGTCTACAAGCAGGTCATCGAGGCGCGCGGCTGCACGACGAACTTCTGCCACGGCTCGCCGGGGGCGCCGCTGGCGCTGCACACCGAGAAGGCCGCGTGGGACGACCTTGTGGGCGCGCCGAGCACCGAAGACTGGTGCATTCCCTTCCGCGTGCTGCCCGGAAAGCCCGAGGAGTCCATGCTGTGGCAGAAGGTGCGGCCGGTCACCAACGACGACACCGGGCCCTGGTGCGGGCCGAAGATGCCGCTGGGTACGCAGGGGCTGAGTCAGGCGGACGCGGACCTCATCAAGGCGTGGATCACCGCGGGCGCGGCGCCTTAAAGCCAGGGAGCTGCTGGATGTTGGAGAAGCCGGTCTCGCTGAGGAACTTCGTTCTCGCGCGCTCCTGCAGCGCGCGCTGGGCGGCTGCGGCGGCCTCGAGGTCCGGCGGCATCGTCCCCCCCAGGACCTCCAGCGCGCGCCGAAACGCGTTGATGCCGCCGATGCCCATGGGGACCTCGCGCGGCTTCGACAGGTACACGCGCAACGCCTCGTAGATGCTAGGCAGGGCCGCGGGATCTCCGTAGGCCGTGAGCGCGGTGACGGCCACCTCGGGATCGCGCGTCAGTCGATCGCACAGGATGCTGAAGATGCGCTCGTCCTTCACGCCGCAGTCCGACAGCGCCTCGGCGACGGCGGTGCGGGCGTCGGCGCGTTTGGTTCGCGCGTGGAGCGCGAGGGCGGGCTCGACCAGGGCCTCGCCAAACTTCCCCAGCGCGTCGATGCAGGTGCCATAGATTATCGAGTCCAGGTCGAGCTGTTCGACCAATTCGAGCAAGGGCTCCACCGCCCGCGCGTCACCCCGCTCGCCCAGAAGCGTCACCGCGTGTATCGGCACGTACCCGCCGCCCAACGCCTCCTCGTCGCCCAGATCTCGGTCGCAAGCCAGCGCGATCAACAGCGGCACCGCGTCGTCGCCGTACTCGTCAACCACCGCCCGCGCCCGCTTCCCGAGCTTCGACCCATTGGCCGCGAGGAACTGGGTGAGGCGCCGAAGCGCGGCCGGGTCTGGCGTGGCGGCGGGGGGCATGGGGGGCTCCTGTGCCGTGGGAGGTTGAACCTATCGCGCCAGAGTCAGCTGCGCGTCAAGTGGCCGGCCCGTCCCCAACCGAAGCCGCGAACTAGCCGCCGCCCAGCGCCTCTCGGAGCGCCTGTGCCTCGGGGCGGCGCAGGCCGTACCCGGTGTCTTCGATGTGGCGTTGGGCTTCGTAGACGAGGTCCAGCGCCCGCTCGCGGTCCTCGTCGGCGATGAGCCGGGCGCGCTCGAGCAGCGCGTCGACGAGGATCAGTCGCAGCGCCGCGAAGCGCGCGATGGCCTCGACTTCGTCCAGAGCCAGGGCCGCCGCGTCCGAGTCGCCCACAGCGCGCGCGACCTGCGCCTCGATCAGCACGGCGAGCGCGACGTCGACGAGGTGCCCACGGCGGCGGATGGCTGGCAGACCCGCGTCGAGCGCGGACTTCGCGCCCAGGGCATCGCCGGCCGCGAGTCGGGGGATGGCGAGCAGCACTTCGTGGCCGGGCACCGAGGATGCGGCGGTCTCCACCTCGCGCTCGACGTGCTCGAGCGCTAGACGAGCAGCCATGAGCTGAGCGCGTCGCACCTCCGGCTGGAGACTCCTTTGGAGCCTCGCGCGCCACGACCCATATTCGGGTGATCCCCAATATGGGTCGATGGTTCCTGGGCCATGGGCCAGCCACACCGCTACCGACTGTCCGAACAGAGACGCGGTGTAGTCCGCCCACGAACCGGCGGGCCGGCGTGCCGTGGTCATGATGCTAACGGACAACTCCTCGCTCTTCTCGAGGCGTCCCCACTCCAGGAGCGCCCAAGCATCCCACGGGGTTTTCGGCACGAATGCCGTTGCCAGCGCGGTACGGCCGAGCCCGAGATCAGCCGTCGCGCACAAGTCGGCGAGCGCGGGGGAGAAGGCGAAGTCTCCGCCCGGTGGGAGCGACGAGAGACTCGTACTGAACGCGCCAATGCGGCTCAACTCCTCATGTACGGACAGCGCCGGCGGAGCTGCGGCGCGCTCGTCTCGCGAGGAACCAGCCCAACGATGAGCGAGCTCTTGGCTCGCTGCCAGCAGCCGCTGGAAGGCCGCGGCGCCGGAGGTAGCGGCTTGGTGGGCGTGGTAGTCGGCCCACTCGTGATGTGCCCGGGCGAGATTCTCCGGGGTCGCCGTGGCTTGTATTTTGGCTTCGGTAAGGTAGTGCACGCTCACAAGTGGCGCGTCGCTCGGGCTCTCCAGAACCCCTCGTTCGGCGAGCGACGCCAGCACCTCGTCGAGATCCAGGTCGGCATTGCTCGGAAGCTGTGCCAGTGCGTCACGTTCGACGTAGCCGAAGCCACACGCGATGGTCAGCAGCACGGATTGGGCGGCACTCCCCGCGTCGGCGAGGGCCTCGGTGAGCGCCGGGAGGTCCGAATCCACGCCCGCGCCGAGCAGCGACGGCGCGCGTTCGCCTGTCTCCGAAAACGCAGCCGGGCCGACCGCCACGAGCGAGCAACCCGGTGCCACGCCCTCGTCGAGCGGTCGCTCCAGCGTCAGAACGATCAGGGACGAACCGGAAGAGGAAGCCGCCCCGAGCAGCGCGTTGATGTCGAATCGACCGGTCCCACCTCCAAACGCGCTGAGCCGCTCGACTCCGTCCAGAAACAGGATGCCCTGCCGCGCCTTAAGATGGGCTGCCAGGGCCTGCGCTCGTTGCCAGGGCGACAGCGCTTCGCCCGCTCGGCCCATCCACGCTTGGACCTCATGCCAGAACCAGTCGGTAGGCGAAAACACCGAGCGGCCGAGTGGCTGCTCGTCGAATGACCACCAGAATTGGGGGCGCCCCGGCTCCGCCCGGTCTCGCAGCCAAGTCCGTGCCAGCGCGGTCTTGCCCGTGCCGGGCCAGCCGACCAAGGCCAGCACGCCGCCTCTCGCATTCGCCTCGTCCATCGCGTCAAGCTCGCGCTCACGCCCGAAGATGGGGCGCTGGACGATGGTGGGCCAGAGGTAGGGGAGGGGCGCGTGCGCGAGGCGGTCCTGCTTTGGAAGCGCGCGCGGCGGTGTCGCACGGCGAGCGGGCTCGGGCCGCGCCGGGACGCGGAAGGTCATCGACGACCAAGCGCGTAAGTCCGTGGTCTGGCGTGCGGCGTCCCGGAACTGGGCCGCTTCGATGAACAGGATGATCTGCAGTCCCAGCACGCGGATGCGGTCGCGGGCTGCATTGAAATCATCGAGCGCCCGCGTTCGCTCCGGGGCGCTCAGTCGGCCCAGCCCCATCACCAAGCGGCGTCGCTTCCCGACGGCGAGGGGGTCGTCGACGCCCAAGATGCAGGTCTCGACGGGACCGCGGGCAGCCAGCCATTCGCGCAGACGCTCGGCGTCCGTCTCGTCGCGCCCCAGGGCGAGCACCACCAGCGCCTGGTCGCCGGCCAACTCGAGCAGCTGCTGCAACTCGTCCCACGCCGGGTCGGGTGCGCCTATGGCCGTCGCTCCTCGGTGGAGCGCTGTTCGAGGCGACTCAAGACCATCGGATGCGGTCGGCACCACGGAGCGCCGTTGTCATAGATAAGGATAAGGTTGTCATTGAGCAGGTGGTCAACCTCATCCCCACCCGGCCGCTGCTTAGTTTTGAGCGTCTCGATGAGCAGGTTCTCCCTGCCGAGGTCGAGAAGATCGAGGTACTCGAGGCGACGGCGCTGAATCCCGGCGTCGATGTCTTCGGGGCGCAGGGAGCTGCCCGCTTCATCACCGGTCTTCACCACAGCGCGCCGGAAGATGTGCATGAAATCTCGCACCAATCCGCCGCTCTGCTCGATTGCGACGTCGACGGTGGAATCGCGCCTATCACCACCGGGGAGAACCTTCGCCGGGTCGAGGTTTGCGCTGATGATTCGCCGACGCAGCACCTCCCACATCGAATCGTATGCCGAGGGCTCCATCGACCCATCGCGGTGAATGATGCCGAAGAGCCCAAGGCGCAGCATCTGAAAGCCCTCGCCACCGGAAAACCCCACCTGGAACCGGAGCGACGGAGGCGCGGAGAACACCAAGTCGAGGCTGTTCACCTCGCGGCAACTCAACACGCCGCTGCAGAAGAGGTCGCGGATTTGCTCTTCGTCGCGGACTTTGTCCAGCCCGTCGACGAGGACCAAGAGGCGTTTGCCGCTGCGCTCGCGGGCCAACTGGACGACATCGCGGAGCAGGTCGATGAGCTCGCGGGCCTGCGGCGCGTTGGGAGGCAGGGGGCGTCCGCTCCCTGGCAGCGAGAGCCTGGGAGCCGCGGCGCTCGCCAGCGCACCCGCTGCAGTCGCCGCGGCAGCGGCTGGGACCGACAACGCGATCCCCGCGACCGCGGTCGCCAGCCCCGAGAGCAGCGCAGCGAGGTCGATCTCCGCGTGCTGCTCGTCCTCGACGAGGCCACGGTAAACTCGCGCCAGACGCTCCTCCAGCGCTCTGGACTGCGCTCCAGATGCGCCCGAACTTCCCAAGATCGCGGTCGCCACGAGGAAGACCACTTGGCCGGCGGTCAACGCCCGTACATCGAATTGCGCGAAGAGATCGACCAACAGGGTCACACGCCGCGCGTCACCCTCCATCTGCTGCAGGAACCGGTAGAGTTCCGTGCTCTTGCCGCTGCCCACGGCGCCGGCGAGCAGGAAGCGTCGCGGGCCTGAAAACGACAACTCCTCCATCAGCTCTTCGGTTACGGAACCCGCTCGCGGGACATACAAACCCGCCGTGTCGCGCCGCAGCGGCTGCTGGGGATCGAACGCCGTAAAGAGCGCCTGCCGTGTGTGTTGGTCCATGCGCGGATCTTAGCAGCTAGCCTGCATTTCCCGCCAGGAGGATGCTCCGAAGCGTCGGTCGGCGCCTCCCCGTTTCATTGAACCGTGACCGACACCGTCTCGTCCAGGGTGAGCACTCGCGGCGTGAAGGTGGCGTCGGAGTAGCGGTAGGTTGCCTCGAGTCGGATGGTCAGGCTCTCGCCGGGGGCGGCTGTGGGGTCGATGACCAGGACCTTCTTCGCGCGGGTGTCTTGGTGCAGGACGGGGGCGCTCTGGCCGGCGGTGATGGTGACGGCGGGGATGACGAGGCGGCCGGTGGTGCCGCCTTGGAGGCCCTCGATGCGGTAGTGCAGCTCGATGGTGCCTTTCTTGCTGGCGGTGGCGGTGATCTCGGAGACCACGAGGGCGTCGGGGGCGTCGGCGAACTGGGCGAGGTCGACGACGCCGTCCTGGTCGAGGTCCATGTAGCCGATCTCGCCGCGCAGCACGCCGTCGGTCGGGGGGCCGTAGCCGCCGAGGTTGTCGCCCATGAGGTCGACCCGGTAGCGGAAGCGGGCGCCGAGGTCGAGGTAGAGATCGCTGGCGCCGTAGGTGTGGCCTAGCTCGTGGGCGAAGAGGAGCGGGATGCTGGCGGTGTGGGAGCCGATGCGGCCGCCGGTGGCCGCTTGGGCGGTGGAGCCCAGCAGGTCGATGACCGGGCTGACCACGACCACCTTGTCGTAGTCGGCGAAGGGGGCGCAGCCTTGCGCGTCGAGGTGGGCCTCGAGGGCGTCGAAGTAGTCGTTAAAAAAGTAGCTGCTGCCTGAGTAAAAGTCCTCGGTGACGAGGCCGGCGCGCACGGTCCACTGCAGCGACAGGGTGTCGCGGCCGAGGCGGGCTTGGGAGACCTCGTCGAACCAGGCCTCGACTTGCTCAAGCTGGTAGGCGGGGCCGAGGGTCTCGGAGCGGTCGGCGCAGACGTCGCCGGTGGTCAGGTCGGGCTGGTCTACCAGCACCAGCACGATGCGCTGGTGGCCGGTCGGGGCGTTGTTGGCCCAGCTAAAATTGGGGGCCTCGGCCATGCAGCGGCCGTCGACGCAGGCGATGCCGAAGCAGTCCGCCGACGTGCAGCAGGTCGCGCCCGGGTAGAAGACGTCGTCGCAGCAGGCCGCGGAGACGTAGTAGCCCCCGATGGGCGTGCCGCAGGCGGGGTCGGGGCACCAGGAGGTCGGGAAGTGCTGCCCGCCGCAGGAGGGGCCGTCGGCGGAGCCGAAGCCGATGATGCCGGGGACCGACCAGCCCTTGCCGTCGACGCGGACGGTCAGGATGTTCCAGGTCCACGGCTCGAACACGTTGGCGCGCGTGGGGAGCAGCGTGACGTCCAACGATTTGGACGCGCCCGGGGGCAGGGTGATCCCCGCGAGGCCTTCGAAGTCGGTGGCCTGCACGGCCCAGTCGGGCGAGACCTCGAGCGCGACGAAGGCGCTCAGGCTCCCGCCCGTGTCGTTTGTCGCGGTCAGGGTGAGGGTCACCGGCTCGCCCGCGGGGCTGACCTCGCTGTGCCCGTCGACGTGCCAACGCATCCCGCCGAGCACCCCGTCGGCGGGGGTCACCTCGCCCGGTGGGGTCGGCCAGCACAGGCCGTAAGCGACCGTGCCGAGGCAGGCCAGCTCGGGGTCCTGGAGTACGCACGTGCCGGGGCAGAGGCCGTCCACCGTGAGGCGCGACCCGCAGGCCTCGCCGGGTTCGCAGGCGACCGGAGGCGGCTCGACGGTGTCGGCGTCGGCCTCCGAGTCCGCGCTGGAGTCCGCGTCCGCGTCCGCGTCTGGCCCGGCGTCGAAGTCCAGCCCGAGATCGGCGGCTGAGTCAGCATCTGTCAGCGCGTCTGCGTCGGCATCCGCGTCCGCGCCCACGTCCGCGCCCACGTCCGCGCCCACGTCCGCGCCCACGTCCGCGCCCGCGCCCACGTCGCGCGCTCCCGATCCGCCGGAGCAGCCCGAGAGCGCGAAGCAGATGACCACCACGGCGAATCGGCAGGACATAGCTGGCGATTCTAGCCCAGCCCGCACCAGCGTCGCCAGCCCGCGCCGCCCGTCTAGTCCGCCGCCGGCTCGAACGGCGCCACGCTCTCGCTCGCGGGGATCGGCTCCAGCCACGGCGTGACGCGGCGCGAGTGCGCCATCATCCCCAGCGGGATCCCGATCTCCCACACGATCTCGCCGTCCGGCTTGACCTCGAAGGCCCGCGACTTCGCCGGTGGCAGCCCGAGCATCCCCGAGATGAAGGTGTTCCCGCTGTCCAGCCGCGTGGCCGACCCCATCGCGCCCGTCCACCACACGTCGATCTTCGTGGGCGGCGGGTAGACCCAGATCACCCGCGACTCCATCGTCGTGGTGTTCAGCTCGTACTCGACGACCCGCGAGTTGCCACGCTTTGGCGAGCCATTGTCCAGCACGAGCCAGCGGTTCGGCCCCGTCTGGACCGGCGCGTGCGAGTGCTCAAACCACGCGACGTCAGCCGTCTTGTCGGGCGCGAAGTCCCCGCCGTCGCCCAGCCGCCACTCCACGCGCCCCGTGACCTGGTCGATCTTCCAAAGCTGCCGAAGACGCGACGCGTTGTAGTAGACCGCGCGCTCCGCCTCGTTGACGACCAGCGCGTTGCCGTGCAGCCAATCGCCGCGGTCCGTCGGCGCCGGGCCCTCATCGAACGAGTTCCAGGACCAGCGCAGCGCCCCGCCCGCGTCGAAGATCTCGAGAATATCGCCCTGAACGCCCTGCAGCTTGTCGTCGACCATCACGTCGCGCACGTCGAAGCGAATCGTGCTGAACGCGCCGCCGGCGAGCGGGCTCAGGTCGTGGTGCATCGCGCCGTCTTGGGGAGCGAAGCTGGTCGCGGAGTCGTAGACGGCGTCCTCGCCCGGGGTCGTCCAGGTGACCGAGTGATCCGGCTGCAGTTGAATGCCGCCGTTGATGAGCATGCCGTTGACCCGACCCACCAGAAATCCGTGCCCTTCGGTGAGCGACTTCACGATCAGCGTCGCGCCGTCGTTGTTCAGCCAGTACCAGACCGGCTCGCCCTCGCCGTCGTACATGACCATGCTCGAGCGCCGCGGGTTGCCGCCCTCAAACACGGCCCACGGCACCAGCGTCCAGCCGCGCTCGGGGTCCGGCGAGCTCACGACGATCTCCGCGCGCGGCGCCTCCTCGGGCAGCGTCCCGGTGGCACACCGCAGCCGCTTCGAGATCACGCGCTCGCCGCCCTCGGTCTCGGCGACCGCGCGCACCGAGTAGTTCTTCGATTCGCGAAGCCCCATCACGGTGACCTCGTGGTCGGTGCGCGGCTCGCTGCGCCACGTCCTCCACTCCGGGGCCTCGCCCAGGCCCCCCTCGACGAACGAGTGGGCCGGCCGCGCCGTGGTCCAGCGCACCACGCACGCCAGGGTGTTCGTCGGGTGGGGGCCGATGGTCAGCCCGTCGAACTCGAGCCCCGTGAGGGCCACGTCCGGCTCGGCCGCGGTCTCCGGCCCGTCGCCACCCGCGTCCTCCGCGGCGCCATCGGGCGCGCTGACCTCCGAATCGCCAGCATCTGGCTGAGTCTCCGACACGTCGGCCTGCGTCTCCGTGCCGTCCGCGTCGCCGTCGCAGCCGATCGCCAAACACGCCAAGCCAAGCGCGAGACACACCTTGGCAACGGACATCCGCATGCTGCCTCTCCACCGCCCTCGACGGTCCAAGCTGCATTCGCGGCGAGGGAGCGCTGTGGCGGTGTGCGCCACCCCCGACACCGACCTCGCGGCCGGCCGCTTGCGATGTCCCAAACACCCATCTGGAACAGCAACGCAGCAGTACCGATTCTCTGCGTGGCAAGTCAACGACGCGGTTTCTGGCCCCCGAAAATAGAGGGATTGCCTGTCCTCGGCCGCCCGGCTTGACCGCAACCCGCTGCGTCCATAGCGTCTCACCGCGGTCACCACCGCCGAACGCGCCGGGGAGGGCGCCGCCGTGATGTGCAATTTCCCTCGCTACGCGCCGTTCCCGGTCGGGTTCGCCTTCCTCTTCGCGAGCGCCTGTTCAGCCGGTGCGGGCGACGCCGCGGACGGTGACTACGGGCTCGAACCCCTCGCGCCGCCCGCGAGCTTGGGGCCAGGATTCACCGACCTCACCGCGTTCTTCGACGAGCCGGGGGCCGAGGACGTGCTCACGATTCGACCCTGGGACGGGCCCGAGAGCTCGGCGGCCGTGACCTTCGGGTTCTTCGCCGACCTGGACGGCGTGGACCCGCCCGAGCTCATCCTGGCGACCTGGGCGGAGCTGGAGGGGCGCTCGAACCGGGTCTACGGGTTCGATGGCGCCGGCGCGCTGGTGGAGCGCCCCGATATCGCGCTGCCCACGGGCCGAATCCTCGGCACCGAAGATCTCGACGGCGACGGCCTGATCGACGTGCTCTTGGCCAACGGCGGCCCCAACGACATCCCGGGGCTGGGCGCGCCGCTCGAGGGCATCGTGTGGGGCGATGGCGCGCTCGGCTTCGAGGTGATGCCGGATTCCCCGCGCTACCAAGCCATGGCGCTCAGCTACCGCTTCGAGGTCGGCGTCGCGCTGGCGGACGTCGACCAGGATGGGCTCGTGGACGTCGTGGGCGCGACCGCGTCCTCGGCCGTCGTCACGCTGAATCGCGGCGGTCGCGTCCTCGAGCCGCGCCCGGAGATGCTGGCGGGGCACGCCTTTGCCGCGAACTGCGGGGTCCAGGTCGCGCTCTTCGATGAGGGCGGGCTTATCATGATGGGCTTCGGGAACTCCGACGCGGCGGGCGAGCGGACCAGCTTCCTGCAGCAGAGTGGCCACGACTCCGAGGGGTACCCGGTCTTCAGCGCGCTGGCCGCGGTGCCGGCGGAGATTCACGGCAATAACGGCCCGCTGACGCCGATCTCGTACGCCAACAGCGCGCCGATGGGCGGAGCTTACGGCGACCTCGACCTGGACGGATTTCCTGACCTCGTGGCGGCGCTGGACCCCGTGCACGCCGTGTTCTCCTGGTCCGGCCAGTGGCCCTACGTCGACAAGACCGAGCGCGCGGGCTTCGGGCGCATGAAGAAGCCCGGGTTGGAGCGGCTGATGCTGGGCTGGGGGACGGCGCTGCTGGATATCGACCGCGACGGCTGGCTTGACGTGATCACGGTCCACGGCGCCGACCAGGGCCCGCAGGGCGGCGAGCCGTGGCCCCCGACCGAGCCCCATCGCGCCACGATGCACTGGAATGGCGGGGATTTCCGGTTCGCCGAGCTGACCGACCTCGCGGGCCTCGGCCGCCTGGGCCAGTGGCGGGCGCTGAACTTCGGCGACCCCGACGGCGACGGCGACGTGGACCTCATCGTGGGCGGCTACGGCCAACTGCCTCGGGTCTACCGCAACGACGTGCGGGTCGAGGGCCCCGAAGGCCCGCGCGGGACGGCGTCGATTCGCCTCCGCGGCTCCCTGAGCAACCGGCCGGGATATGGCGCCCAGGTCAGCGCCGCCGGCCCGGGCGGCAAGCGGCAGTCGTTCTACGTCGGCGCGATGGCGTCGCCCGGCACCGCCGCGCCGGCCCTGGCCTTCCTGACCGAGACGGACGGCGGGACCGTGCGCGACGTGGTCGTGCGGTGGCCGTCGGGCTACGAGCAAGCCGTGGGCGACCTGAAAGTCGGGCGCACGCACGTCATCGAAGAGCCCGAGCTCGTCTCGATCAGCGTGCCGGGGCGCCACGTGGCGGCCGACGGCACCACGGAGGTCGTCATCGAGGTCACGCCGCGGGATCGCGCCGGGCATCCGATGCCGGACGCGACCGTGGAGATCGATGCGCCCTGGGGCCACCAGGGCTTCAACGGCCCGACGACCGTCGGCGACATCACGGTGCGTCGCACGCTGGTCGCGCCGACGCAGCCGGGCTCCACCGTCATCGAGGTCCGCATCGACGGCGTGCCGCTGCGAGTCCGGCCGCGCATCTGGTGGGATTGAGGGCGGCTCGCGCTGGCCGCTCAGGCCGCCCGAGCGCGCGTATCTCCCACGTCGCGCGCGCGACCTCGGCGCGGAATCTACGACCTCGCCGCTGAATCTCAGGGCGGCTGCGGTTGGGGTAGACGCCCCGATTCAGCGCGACATATCCTGCCCGCCAGCGCTTGGCTCCACTCGGACCGCCGCCTCGTCGAAGCTCTCTATCGCGCAGGCGATCCACCCGGCCGACCTGGCCCTTGGAGCCCCCAATGAAGCGCTCGTTGTCGCTTTGTTTCGCAGTCCTGTGCGCGGTCTCCGCGTCGAGTTCCGCGCTGGCGGTCACCGAAACTCAGCTCCTCGCCGGCGCGAAGAAGGGCGAGAGCTCCAAAGCTCTGGCGGCCCTCATCGCGGCGGACCGGACGGTCTTCCACCTCGACGCGGCGGACGTGGCGCGGCTGATGGACGCGGGGCTCCCCAACGACGTCATCGACTTCATGCTGCTGACGCCGTCGCTCTACGGGGCGGAGGCCGCACCGACGGCTCCGGCCGCGCCTGTGCCCGCGGCGCCTGACGATTTCGGCTTGGGGCAGGGCGGCCCCATCACGGTCTCCGAGCTGGTCGCGGCGGTGAAGAAGAAGGCGCCCGACGGCGATGTGGTCCGGGCCGTGGCGCGCCGCGGACTTGAAAAGAGCCTGTCGCCGGCTGACGAATCGAAGCTGCGGACGGCTGGCGCCTCCGACGCGCTGTTGCGCTACCTCAAGACCTCGGGGCCGAAGGCGAAGGCGGCCGCGGCGGAGGCGCCGCCGGTGCGCTGGACCTCGCGGCGCATCCGGGACCGCGCGGAGCTGCTCCTGGCGCGGGAGACGGGCGCGACCGACGCGCAGATCTTGGCCGCCATCGAGGCGTCGGCGCCCCACGTGACGGAGCTGACCGACGACGAGGCCGTCGGGCTCGTGCGGGCGGGATATTCCGCGCAGATCGTGCGCGCGATGCAGGCCGCGGCGGGCGAGGGGCAGACAGCCCGCGCCGCTGAGCCTGCGGTCGGGTCAGCGCCGCCGACGGTCGCTTCGGGCCCCGCGGCCGCGCCCGCCCGGGCCAAAGCCAAGGTCAAGGCCAAGGCCAAGGCGAAAGCCCAGCGATTCACCGACGGCGGACAGGTGATCATCTCGAGCGGCTTCACCATGAGCAACTCCAAGCCGGAAGGCGGCGACAGCGTGACCGCGCTGACCCTGTCGCCCAGCGTCGGGTACTTCGTCGTCGACGGGCTGCTGCTCGAGCTGAGCCTCCAGACCACCATCGCCAAAGGCCCTGACCCCGTCTCGGTGTTGTTCAAGCCGGGCTACTACATGCAGCTTGGCGATTCCGGGATGGTCGCGGTTTACGGGGACGTGCTCTTGGGGCTCCGCAAGGTCGCGGACGCCAAGGGCTTCGCGGGCGGCTTCGAGTTTGGCCTCGCCATCGGCCTGGGCGAGCGGCGCGGCGGCATCATCCGCATCGGCCCGAGCTTCATGTGGGCGAAGGCGGTCGTGGACGGCCAGAGCGCGGGCAAGGGCCGGATCATCACCTTCGGGACCCAGTTCGGCGTCTGGTTCTAGGAAACGGGAGCCGGGCGTCTCGCCGCCCGGGTCAGTTGTCCAGGTGGAAGAAGGACCGGATGCGGTTGACGAGGTCTTTGGACGTGCGGTCGATGGCGCGCTGGCGGGCCTCGGCGTCCAGCCCCTGGCGGGTCGCGTCGAGCTCGACCTGGCGGGCGGCGAGCAGGCGGCCGGTCTGCTCGGTGAGCGCGGGCCGCTGGGCGAGCAGGCGCTGAAAGACGTGCTGGTCGAGGCGGTAGCAGTCCACGTGCTCGAGGGCGACGACCGTGGCTGAGCGCGGCGCGCCGGTCATCAGCGACATCTCGCCAAAGAAGGTGCCGCTGCCCAGACGCGCGACCTCGCGCTCGAGGCCTCCCTCGCCGGCGACGCGCACGCTGACCAAGCCGCGGCGAATCAGGTAGAGCCAGTGCGCCTCGCTGCCCTGGCGCGTCAGGGTCTCGTCGCGGCCGAAGGGGGTGTGGCGCAGACCGCGAGCCAACAGCTCGAGATCCTCCTCCGGCAGATGGGCGAACAGGTCGATCTCCCGCAGCGCAGCGAGGCGGTCCTCGTGGTCGACGCGGGCGCGCTCGGCCTCGCGGTCCGCGGACTCGCTGACCAGCCGCGCCGCGCTTGGCAGGGCCAGCGAGATCCCGGCGCGCTGCAGCGCAAGATAGACGCGCGTGCGGATCTGGCCGTCCGTCGGGTCGTCCACCGCGAGGTCGGTCAGCCAGTAGCGCACGGCGTAGCGGGCGTAGCTGTCGCCCAGGTCCATGACCACGCAGTCGGGCTGCGGGCTCGCGGCGACGCGCGGCACCACCTGCTCGCGCAGGCCCTGCTCGACGACGCGCACCACCTCGTCGGGCGACACGCGGAAGTCCACGTTGAACCACACCCAGCGACGCAGCGGCGCTGGCCGGCCCGAGCAGCGGCCGAGCACGGTCACCCGCTCCTTCACCATCATCCCGTTCGGCACGATGAGGGTCTCGCGGTTCCGCGTCTCGATGGCCGTGTAGCGCCAGCGGATCTGCACGATGCGGCCGGTGGTGTCGCCGATACGCACCCAGTCGCCGACCACCAGCGAGTCGTCGGACTGAATCGCCAGCCCGCCCATGACGTTGCCGAGGGTGTCCTGAAGCGAGAGGCCGATGACGGCGGTCAGCACGGCGGACGTCGCGATGAGGCCGCCCAGGTTGAAGCCGGCTTTCGACGCGAGGACGAAGACCACCACGATGATGGCGCCGGCACCCGCGACGTCGGCGAGGATGAGGGGCGGTCGCAGCCCCAGGCGCGGGGCCACCACCCGGAAGAGCAGGTTGGCCAGGACGCCGATGAGGACGACCGCGCCGAAGATGCGCGCGGCGAGCTGGACCTCGACGTAGGACTGGCCGCCCTCGTCGCGGAGGCCGGCGGCGACCAGCGCCAAGACCAGGTGCAGACCGAAGAGGACCCAGAAGGTGCGCAGGCGCGGGCGCTCTTCCGGCTTCAGCCCGCGCACGAGCAGCGTCGCCACGGCCAAGGCTCCCAGGGCCCAGAGGCTCCAGTCGTCTCGCGCTTCGGCCAGCAGGTCCGCCCAGGTCACGGCTCGCCCCTCTCGTCAGGTATGGCCTGAATTACCGCGCAATCGCGGCGCGCACCAGCCCCGCGCGAGGCGGATGCGCGCCCCCCCGGCTAGTCGCCTTCGGGCTCCCGGTCCGGCCACGCCGCGAGCTCGGCCGTGTCGCCTTCCTCGAACTGGCTGAACCAGTGCTCCGAGCCCTGGACCGTCGCGCGGCTCGCGTCGGGGCTCGCCCACGCGCAGTGCCAGACCACGTGCGGCGCGTCCGGGAACGCGCGGCCCTCGATGGCCTCGTCGAAGAGCCGCATCAGGATGGAGGACGGGCGCACCGGCGCCACCAGCCGCGCCGCAAAGGCCGGCGTCAGCGGCGCCTCGGCCGCCTCGCGCGCGTCGTCGTCGAGGGCGGTCACGCTGAGGGTGAGGCGCACCGCGGTCGGCTTCTGCACCTTGCCACCATGCGCGCGCCGCACCATGTACGCCGCCTCGAAGATCCCCCGGTGCCACTCGATATGCGACCCGTGCTCCCAGGGCTTCTCCTCGGCCATGTCCCGCGAGATCTCGTCGCGCTGGCCGGGTGTCATGACGTCGCCGAAGACGAACTCGAGCATCTGGGCGCCGCACTCGACAGGATCCTGGTCTTGCAGCGCCATCTGCAGCATCTCGTCGAGCTCGCTCTCGGAGCACTCGACCGCCTCACCCATCAGCACCGCCAGCAGCTCCCGCCGCCGCGCCACGGGCCACATCCCCTCGCACAGCGCCACCTGCTCGGACCGCTCGACCGTCACCTTGAACCGACTCTTCATGGACACCTCCGGGGTCGATGACACCACGAGTCGCCGCTCCGTCACAACGCCAGCGGTTGGAGGCGTCGGCGCGATTCGCCCGCGCTCGGGCCTCGCGCTATCATCCGCGCGGGCCGCGGCCGCGGGGCCGGTCAGGAGGTGGCGGGTGCGAGCTTTTTCGCTGGTGGCGACTGTGTTTTTGGCGTGCGCGGCCGCGGGCTGCGACGAGGGCGGCGGCGGCCAAGGCCTGCTCGCCGACGCCACCGGCGACACGCGCTCCGACGCGACCCCCGACGCCGCGCCGTCGGCGCTAGCCCAGGAAGCCAAGCGGCTCGAGCTCGACCGCTACCTCTTCACAGGGCCCGAGCCGGTCGTCGAAGAGGTCGACGGCGACACCACGACCTACCGCATGGAGCCCGGCGACGGCCCGCTCTGCATGCGCGGCGGCCCCTTCCGCTTCGCCGTGCGCGAGCTCGCCAGCGACCGCGTGGTCATCTTCCTCCAAGGCGGCGGCGCCTGCTGGTCGGAGTTCTGCCTCGCCGTCAACGCGGCGCCCTCCGGCATCCCGTCGGTCGACGCCCTGGACCGCGACATGGAGGCCAACCCGCTCCGCGACTGGAGCGTCGTCTACCTCCCCTACTGCGACGGCTCGCTCTTCGTCGGGGACGCCGACGTCGACGAGGACGACGACGGCACCCCCGACCGCTTCCACCGCGGCCTGCACAACCTGTCGGCGGCGCTCCGCAAAGCCCACGACATCTTCCCCAACCCGAAGCGCGTCCTCCTGGTCGGCTCCAGCGCCGGCGGCTTCGGCACCATCCCGGCGACCATCCTCGTCCGCGCCACCTGGGAGCGCGCCCACATCGACGTGTTCAACGACTCCGGCGTTGGCGTGGCCAAGCCCGGCGACGCCGCCTTCATCAGCGGCCTGCTCGACGAGTTCAACGCCACCCGCTTCATCCCCGACACCTGCCCCGACTGCGTCACCACCGGCCACATCACGCCGCTCATCGAGTGGACGCTCGCCCGCGACACGGACATCCGCATCGCGGTCTTCAGCTCGTACTACGACTCGATCATCGCCGACGTCTTCCTGAAGATCGCCCCGGCCGCATTCCGCGACGCCCTGCTCAGCGAGACCGACCGCATCCACGCCGCCTACCCCGACCGCTACCGCCGCTTCTTCGTCGACGGCGTCACCCACACCGCGATGCTCGGCGACCCCACCGGCATCATCGGCAGCGACCTGACCGCCATCGAGCTGCCGCCGAACTCGAGCGACCTGCTCACCAAGGTCAAGATCGGCGGCCTCGACGTGACGAAGTCCGGCGAAACCCTCGTCGGCGACTGGCTAGAGGCCTTCGTCACCGACGACCCCGCCTGGGTCGAGCGCATCGAGACGCCGGGTGACCCGCCCGGCACCACGCCCAAGTAGCCGCCCACGTCCCGCCCGCCCCATCGCCGCCCCCACCGTCCGGAAACCGCCACCATGACCGACTCGCCGACCCCACCCGACCGCTCGGAGCGCTGGCGCCGCTACGTCACCATCGCCCTGGTCTCGCTCGCGACCCTGGTCTTCCAGGTCGCCATCACGCGCGTCCTCAGCGTGGTCCTCTGGTACCACTTCGCGTTCTTGTCGATCTCGCTGGCCATGCTTGGCCTCGGCGCCCCCGGCGCGTGGTTCGCCCTGCGCCCGCCGACCGAGCGCTCCCTGGGCCGCGCGCTGCTCGCCGCCGCCATCGCCCTGCCGCTCTCGGTCATCGGCATCTTCGGCCTCGGCGACCAGCTCCACCGCGGCGACGGCATCATCAGCGGCGTCGCGGCCATGTTCCCGTCGGGCGTGCTCTTCATCGTGCTGCTCATCCTCCTGGCCACGCTCTCGCTCGGCGCGGCGGTCTGCATCCTGCTCATCGAGGCCCGCGGCCCCGAGGTAGGCCGCGTCTACGGCGCCGACCTCATCGGCGCGACCATCGGCGCCGCCCTCGTGGTCCCGCTGATGCACGTGGTCCCGACCCCCCTCATCGTCGGCGCCAGCGGGCTCTTGCCCCTGCTCGGCGCGGCGGTGTCCGGTCGCGTCCGCCCCCGCGTCACCGTGCCCATCGCCGTGCTGCTGCTGGCCCTGATGGTGTGGGGCAAACCCTTCGAGCTGACCTACTCCAAGCAGTACGCCGAGCAGAAATACGAGCTGCTCTATGAGAAATGGACGCCCACCGCGCGCCTGACGGTGTTCAAGGACGTCATCTTTCAGCAGGACGGCGCCCTCGGCTTTGGCTGGGGCATGGGCGAGCGCTACAAGCCCGAGCACATCGAGCAGCTCTGGCTCGAGCAGGACGGCAGCGCGGGCACGCCCATCACCCGCTTGGCCGGTGAGCCCTCCGAGCTCGGGCATCTGCGCTTCGACGTGACCTCGGTCGGCTACGACCTGAAGTCGCCCGAGAAGGTCTGCGTCATCGGCGTCGGCGGCGGGCGCGACGTGCTGACAGCCCTCGGCGCAGGCGCCAAAAGCGTAGACGCCGTCGAGCTAAATCCCCACATCGTCGACGCCCTGTCCGGCCCCTTCGCCGAGTTCTCCGGCAACATCTACCACCGCCCCGGCGTGAACCCGGTGGTGTCGGAGGGGCGCAGCTTCCTCACCGGCACCGACCACCGCTACGACCTGCTCCAGATCTCGCTCATCGACAGCTGGGCGGCCACCGCCGCCGGCGCCTTCGCCCTGTCGGAGAACTACCTCTATACAATGGAGGCCTTCCGCCTCTACCTCGACCGCCTCGCCCCCGGCGGCGTGCTCTCGGTCAGCCGCTGGGCCTACGGGCAGCGCGTGCTGGAGGCCGCCCGCCTCGTCGTGCTGGCCAAGGAAGCGCTGATATCGCGCGGCGTCACCGACCCGCTCAAGCACATGTTCGCGGTGCAGGCCGGCACGGTGCTGACCCTGCTGGTCTCCAACGAGCCCTTCACCGACGCCGACGCCGCGGCCCTGGACGCCATCTGCGCCAAGCGCGGCTTCGCCCGCCACTGGCCACCGGGCCCGTCCACGCCTGAGAAATCGGCGATGACCGTCGCCCTGCTCGGCGGCGGCGACGCCCTCGCCAGCCTCGGCGTCGACCTCTCCCCGCCCACCGACGAGCGCCCCTTCTTCTTTCAGTCCGTCGCGCCCTTCACCAGCGTCAGCAGCGACCTGATGACCAGCCTCTCGCCCAACGAACACTCGGTGGTGCTGCTGCGCTGGCTGCTGCTCATCGTGTCGCTCTTGACCCTCGCGGTCTTCGTCGCGCCCTTCATCCTGACCCGTCAGCTCAACACCGGAGCCGGCTTTTGGCGAGGCAGCGCCTACTTCGCCGCCATCGGCATCGCATTCATGTTCGTCGAGATCGGCTGGATTCAGCGCTTCATCCTCTATCTCGGCCACCCAAGCCACGCGACCACCGCCGTCCTCGCGACCCTGCTGCTAGGCGCCGGCATCGGCTCGACGCTCTCGGCCCGCACGCCGCTCGCCCTCGCCCGCAAGCTCGCGCCGCTGCTCGCCGTGGTCATCTTCGTCGCCAACCAGGCCATGACCCCGCTCTTCGACGCCACCATCGGCGCCGACTTCGCCGTGCGCGTGCTGCTCTCGGTGGTCGTCCTCTTCCCGGCCGGCTTCCTCATGGGCTTCGCCTTCCCCACCGGCATGATCTACTTCGGCGACCGCTCCAAGGCGTGGTTCTGGGCCATCAACGGCGCCATGGGCGTCTTCGCCAGCATCTCGTCGCTGGCCCTCGCCATGGTCGTCGGGTTCAACACCGTGGTCTTCGTCGGCGTCGGCGCCTACCTCATCGCCGCGCTGTGCATCCAGCCGCCCCCGAGCGAGGGCGCCGGTCCAGCCGCGGCCTGACCCCGCTCGCTCAGTAGCGCCAGCGCAACCCCAGGGTCCCGCTGAAGCCCTCTTGCGGGACGGCGTTGCCGATGAGGCCGCCCAGGGCGTAGCGGTGGTTGGTCAGGTTTCTCAGGTCCAGGTAGAGGTCCAGCGCCTCGATGGGGCTGAAGAGCACGTGCAGGCGCAGCTCCCACGGCGTCTTGATGGCGCCGCGCAGCGTGGTCCTCGCCTGGCCCGACGCGAACTCGGGGATGTTCTCAGGCGTCGAGCGCAGGCTGAACGAGCCCGAGATAAAGAGCCGCTCCGCCACCGGGCTCACCGTCGCCCCCAGGCGCAGGTTGTGCCGCGAGATCCCCGGCAGCCCCGACGTGTGAGTGGCGCCGCCGTCCTTGCGCTTGGTCTGAAACTCGACGATCGAGTACGACCCCCACAGCGACAGCGCCTTCGCCGGGTTGAGCCTGCCGCGCAGCTCGCCGCCGAACGCCATGCTCTCGCCGCTGTTCGCGCTGTGGGTCAGCAGGATCGGGGTCCCGCCCGTCTCGGTCGTGTAGATCGCGTCGCTGACGATGTTCACGTCCAGCTGCTGGTCGCCGGTCACCAGCAGGTTCTCTTGCTGGTTGTAGTAGAGGCTCAGCCCCAGCTCGAACTTGGCGTCGGTCCACGAGAAGCCGAGCTCGAAGGACCGCGCGCGCTCGGGCTCGAGCTTGGCGTTCGACGTGTTGATGCTGGCGCCGTTGAAGAAGACGTTGTGCGAGAAGTACGGCGGCGGCGCCACCCACGCCTGCGTGAAGATGGCCTTGAGCGCCAGCTCCTTACGCGGCTGCAGCACCAGCGCGACGCGCGGGCTGATGGGGAACTCGTCGATGCGCGTGTCGTAGTCGATGCGTAGCCCGGCGATGACGCGCAGGGCCGGGATGATGTCGATGGCCGCCTCCACGTAGCCGCCGATGGACTGGTAGACGATGTTGCTGGCCCGGGCGACCGTGAAGCGCTCCCGCGAGCCGTCAGCGCCCACGAAATACTCGAGATTCCCGCCCTGACTCGTCACGTCGCTGGACCGGTCCGCGCCGCCAGGGATGGTCGCCTTGGGCTGAATGTCGAAGTGCGAGACCACCAGCCCGCCGGTGATGCTGCCGCGATCGCCGAGGGACCAGACCACCTGCTCTTCCAGGGTCGCCCCGATGCCGATGCCGTACTTCCAATCGTCAGCAAACCACTCGGTCTCCGACGCCTCGAAGACGTAGCGGCTCTTCGGGTCAATCTCGTATCGATTGAACACCAAGGTCGAGGTCAGCGAGACCTTCTCGGTCAGCGCGGCCTTGTGTCGCGCCTCGACCACCGTGGACATATCGCCCCAGCGCGCGTCCTCGATCTTCGCGAAGCCCCCGTCCAGACCTTCGGAGCTCGAGCGCTGCGACTGACGGTGCCAGACCTGCAGCCGCGCGTTGTCGTACTCGATTCGAAACAGCCCGGTGAACCCGAAATCCCAGCGGTCGTCGGTCAGCCCGCGGTCCGTCCCCGGGCCCTCCGTCTTGGTCTCGGCGGTCGGTCGGTACGTGGTGTTCCACTCGCGCTCCCACGCCTTCGAAAGATCGGTCAGCTTCGCGCGAAACACATGCGTGCTCGCGAACACCTTCAGGCGATCGAAGCGCTTGTTCGCCGACACCCAGCCCTCGTATCGCAGCGGCCAGCCACCGGCGCTGCCGACCTCCAGCCAGTGGTCATCGCGCGCTTCGGCGGTGCGGATATTGATGACCGCGCTGATGGCGTCCTGCCCGTACAGCGTCGAGCCGGGCCCGTAGATCACCTCGACCTGCTCGGCGTCGCGCACGCTGATGTCGCTGCGGAACATCATCGGCTCGCCGCCCGGCGGGTTCACGCGCACCCCGTCGATGAGCACGATGATCTTGTTGTTGCCGACCACCCCACGCACCGGAACCAGCGTGCCGAACTCGCTGAAGTAGGTCTCGGTGGTCTCCATCCCAGGCAGATCGTGCAGCACGTCGCGCAGGAAGGCGTAGCCGCGCAGCCGAATCTCGTCGCGGGTCACGACCACCGTCGTCGCGGGCGCCTGCGAGGTCGCCTCCGGGCGCTTGGACGCCGTCACCACCGTCCGCACCTTGATGCGCAGCAGCTCTTCGAGGCTCAGCGTCTCCAGCCCCTCCAGCTCGAGATCCTCGGGGGCTGGCTCTCCAGCCACCGCCATTTTATCGTGCAATGCAGCAATCGATAGCAGCGTCAATACCGTGGCGAGGGTGCGCTTCATGGGCAGTCCTCCGCGACGCGGTGCAGCTTAGAGCTGACCGAGAACCCGTCGGCCTGGGTGCCGGCGCGATCGATCTGCACGGTGAAGCCGGACTCGCGCTGAATCAGCGAGAAGTGAGCGCCCTTCCGACAGCTGGCGGGTTCGCCCGAGACCAGGAGCGACCCGGTGGCCCGCGCCCGCCGTCGCAGCTCCGACGCCCGCGGCAGCGCCGCCTTGCCCAGCCACGCGAGATGGCATCCCGCGATGTCGTCGCCGTCCTCCAGCACCTCGAGCCGGCAGGGCGCGTCGCGCAGCTCCTTGGCGCGCGAGACCATGGCGTCCAGCGCCCGCCGCATCTCCGGGTCTGCCATCACGCAGATCACGAACTGCTCCGGCGGGTTGGAAGACGCCGGCCACGTCACGTAGTGGGTCAGGCGGCGCACGAGCTCCGACTTCACGTCCGGGCCCGAGGGCGCCCCGGTCAAAGAGATCGCCATGATCAGCGCGACGACGAAGCTCATCGAGCCTCCGACGCCGATGGCGGACCGGAGCGCACCGCCCGGCACGTCGCGATGAGCGAGCTCACCGCTGCCAGCACATCTCCGTCTGCCATGGGCTTGCTGAGGGCGGCCTCGACCCGCGCGGCGGCGAGCGTGACCGCGTCAAACCCGTAGCTCCCGCCTGCTCCTTTCATCTGGTGGCTCAGCCGCAGCAAGCGCTCCTTCTCGCCCGCCGCCAGCGCCGTCTCGAGCTTCGCCACGAAGATCGGCATCGCGTTCGCGAACCCATCGATCAGCGACTCCATGGACTCTTGCCCGGCCAAGCTGCTGAAGAGCGGCGCTGCGCCCCCGTTCGCGACCAGCGCCTCGTTGGCGGCCTCGGGCCCGCCGACCGCGCCAGCCTCGGCGCTGTAGCGCGCGACGACGCCCAGAAGCTCGGCGCGCGCGACCGGCTTGGAGGCGTAGTCGTCGCACCCCGCGTTGAGGCAGCGCTGGCGATCCTCGGTCGTCGCGTGCGCGGTCAGCGCGACGATCGCCCCGGTGTAGCCTGCCTCACGCAGCTGCCGAGTCGCCGCGTAGCCGTCCAGCACGGGCATCTGCATGTCCATCAGCACCACGTGGTAGGGGGCGCCGGCGGCGTTCGCCTCCAGCACGCGCCGCACCGCCTCGGCCCCATTCTCCACGTAGTCGACCCGCGCTCCGGCCTGCCGCAGCACGGCCGAGATCAGCCGCCGATTGTCCGTCCCGTCCTCCGCCAACAAGACGCGCCCGTACAGGCGTATCGTGATGCGCGCCTCGGGCTCCGGCGGCCCCCACAGCGTCGGGCTCGGCGCGACGATCATCGGGACATCCCCCAGGGGCCCCAGCGGCAGCTCGACCCGGAAGATCGAGCCCCCCTCCGGCACGCTGGTCACGCTGATGTGGCCGCCCAGCGCCTCGGTCAGGCTGCGGCTGATGGCCAACCCCAGCCCCGTCCCGCCGTAGCGCCGCGTCATGGTCTGGTCCGCCTGGGTAAACGGCGCGAAGATCCCCTCGATCTGGTCCTCCGACATGCCGATCCCGGTGTCCTCCACTTCGATGATGAGCGCTGCGTCCTCACCGGGCGCGCCGACCTTCGTGACCACGCGCAGCACCACGCGCCCGCGCTCGGTGAACTTGATGGCGTTGCTCAGCAGATTCACCAGGATCTGCCGAACTCGCGTGGGATCGGTGAACACCACCTCGGGCAGCGGTCCGTCGACGCGCACCTCGAAGTCCAGCTTCTTCTCGGCCGCGCGCGCGCCCATCACGCTGACCGTGTCGGCCAGCAGATGCAGCGGTGAGCACTCGATCTTCTCGAGTACCATCTTGCCGGCCTCGATCTTCGACAGGTCGAGGATGTCGTTGATGATCGACAGCAGGTGCCGCCCGTTGCGCGCGATGGTCGCCACATAGGCGTCGCGCTTGTCCGGCGTGCACTGGCGCTCCTGCAGCAGGTCGGAGTACCCCAAGATCGCCGTCATGGGCGTGCGGATCTCGTGGCTCATGTTGGCCAGGAACGCGCTCTTCGCGCGGCTGGCGGCCTCGGCCCGCTCGCGCGCGGCCTCCAGCTCCACCGTGCGCTCGGCGACCCGGCGCTCCAGGTCATCGTGGGCCGACATGAGCTGCGTATTCTGGGCCTCGATGTGGCTGAGCATGCCGTTGAAGGCGTTGGTCAGCTCGCCAAGCTCATCGTCGCTGAGCCGCTCGGCCCGCAGGCGATAGTCCTGCGTCTGCGTCACCGCGCGGGCCACCTCCGCCAGGGCGTGCACCGGCCGCGCGAAGATCCGCGCGAGCCGCCCGGCCACCAGTGAGGCGACGATGATCGACAGGAAGCCCAGCGCCACCAGCAGCAGCAGCTTCTGCAGCACCGCGGCCTCGAGCGGCGCCATGTCGTCGGCGATGACCAGCACGCCAAGCCGCTCGTCGCCCTCGCGCACCGCCGTCGCCAAGTGCAGGTAGCCACCGCGAAATTCGTGCCCGGGCTCCATCATCGCGTGGCCGGGCACGGCCTCCGCCTCCGGGCGCGTGTACTCGGCGAACGGGTCGCCAGCCGGCGTGAAGAGGGTCGCCCGCACCACGCTGGGCACCGCCCCAAAGGCCGCCAGCGTCTCGGTCGCCGCGTTCGGGTCGGTGAACGCCAGCGCCGCCGCCGAGTGGATGCTGGCGGTCTCAGCCAGGCTGGAGACCGTCGCGACCGCCTGCTGGCGCAGCCCTCGCACGTCCATCGCCACCGCGCCGACCGTCGCGACCACCACGCCGGCGGCCGCGGCGGTCGTGGCCAGCAGCATCAGGCGGCGAGCGAAGCGAGCGGTGGGCGGGGAAGGTGGCGGCACGGCGGCCTTTTGGGTCCTTCCGTCCACGCGACGCGATCAGAGGGATCGGGACGCGAAGCGGTCCTGCGGCAAAGCGGTCATCGGGTTCACGCCCCAGTATGTTCTTGAGGAGACGCCGCGTAAACCGGGGGCGCGCAAATCGCCCGCAAGATTGCCCCTCATCGCGACAAAGTCGCGCACCGCAGCACATTGCCGCTGCCAATAGCGCCGAGCCGTTTCGGGCTCGGGACCTCCAGAACCCCCGGGGTTGACGATGCGGATCTGGGGGTCTAGGCTTTCCAAATCCGCTGTCGCTATCTGTGTCTTTTCGCGCGACTCGTTCAACTGAGCGAGCCGGCGACCCGCGTTCCGGCGCGTATCTTCCATTGGGGGGAAGCCATGAAACTCCGTGATTGTCCGTCTGTCTTCGCATGCACTTTCATTGTGGCCCTCGGCGCTCTCGCCGCGGGAGGCTGCGCGTCCGACGACCAGGGCAGCCCGCCCACCGGGACGCTGCACGCCGCGCTGGGCATGGACGGGCCCACCCATGACGTGACCCACGTCGGCTACCGAATCCTCGAGGCCGGCGCCGATTGCGCCGACGCCGCCGCCACGGTGGTGGTCGGGCCCTCCTTCCAGCCGCTCGAGAGCGAGAGCCTCCCGCCCTGGCTCGAACCCGACCCGCCCGGCGGCGACAACCACCCCTTCGCGGACCTGCTGGCCATTGTGGCGCCCGGTGACTATGTGATCTGCGCCCGCGCCATGGCCACCGCCGGCGACGGCTCGCTGGTGCCGTCGACCCACTGCGGCTCGGTCTCTGGCACCGCCACCGTGGTCGCCGAGCAGACCACCGAGGTCGTGCTGATGATTCAGTGCGAGGGCGACCCGACCGGCGGCCTCGACGTCGTCGTAGCGCTCAACGATCCGCCCCAGATCGACGATCTGGTCATCGACCCGTCCAAGTTCATCACCACCTGTGAGACCGCCACGGTCACCGTGTTCGCGAGCGACCCCAACGGCGACGCGCTCAACTACACGTGGTCGGAGACCCTGGCCGACGGCACGAGCGTCCCCTTGGCGGGAAGCGGCGCGACCCTCAGCTACGGCTCGCTGGAGCCCGGCGTGCATCAGCTTCTGGTGGTCGTCGACGACGGCCACGGCGCGACGGCTCAGCTCAGCTTCCCCGTGCACGTCTCGGCCGGAGCGGACTGTGGTCCCGGCTTCGAAGGTGACTGCTGCGTGGACAGCACGGACGACGGCACCGGAGCCGGGACGCCCGGCTGCGAGGACCCCGACGTCACCGACTGCGTCTGCGCCCTCGATCCCTTCTGCTGCGCGGTCGCGTGGGACGCCATCTGCGTCGATGAGGCGATCAACGATTGCGGCACCGTCTGCGACCCGGGCGGCCCGGTGTGCGGCGACGGCACCTGCGACGGCGGCGAGGACTGCGGCACCTGCGCCGACGATTGTGGCGCCTGCGCGACCTGCGGCGACGGGATTTGTGGCAACACGCCCGGCGAGGCATGTGACACCTGCCCGAGCGATTGCGGATCCTGCTGCGGCGACGGCGTGTGCGACCCCGCTGGCGACGAGGATTGCGCGACCTGCGAGGCCGACTGTGGCGCCTGCGCGGCGTGCGGCGACGGCATCTGCGGCAATACGCCCGGCGAGGCGTGTGACACCTGCCCGAGCGACTGCGGCTCCTGCTGCGGCGACGGCGTGTGCGTGTCGACCCAGGGCGAGGACTGCTCGTCCTGCCCGTCGGACTGCGGCGCCTGCGCCATCTGCGGCGACGAGATCTGTGGCAACTCTCCTGGCGAGGATTGCAACAGCTGCCCCGGCGACTGTGGCGCGTGCGCGAGCTGCGGCGACGGCGTTTGCGGCAACACACCCGGCGAGGACTGCAGTACCTGCGCAGCCGACTGCGGCGCCTGCTGCGGCGACGGTGTGTGCAATGCAGCAATCGGCGAGGATTGTGTCGTATGTGAGGCCGACTGCGGCGCCTGCTGCGGCGACGGCGTCTGCGACGGCACCGTCGGCGAGGACTGCGCTAGCTGCGCCAGCGACTGCGGCGCGTGCTGCGGCGATGGCACCTGCGACGCCAGCGTCGGCGAGGACTGCGGGACCTGCACCGACGACTGCGGCGCCTGCCCCTCGCCCTTCAACGGCACCTACGCGGGTGACGGCGGCGCGACCGTGGTCATCTCCATCCCCGCTCTCAACCAGACGCTCACGGTCTCCTGCAGCGGCGCCTTCGACGCGGTCGTGGACGAAGACAGCGCTCAGCAGATCGCGGGCGTGCTTCAGTGCCCCGCCACGGCGAGCCTCCTCGGCATCACCGTGACCCTGAGCACCGCGGACGTCAGCGGCTCGTTCACGCCCGACGGCAACGCCAGCGGCGTGCTCAGCATCGCGGTGGACACGACGGCCGGCCCCTTCGGACCGGTCGACGGCGCCTGGGTTGGCGGCTTCTCCGGCAACACGCTCACGGGCAGCCTGAGCGAGCTGATCGCCTTCTCCTTCGAGCCGATCCCCGGCTTCGTCGTGGAGGCGACCGCTCAGGTCGACGGCAGCTTCACCGGCACCAAGTAGCCAGTGCACGTGTAGAATTGTCGGCCGCAAGACCACGGCGGCCGACGATTCTGCCTACAGCGGATGAGCGCTTCTGCCGAAAGATAGCGGTCTCCGCAGCCAGGATCGTCCTTCCCGTTCGATGCCGGCTGGGGTAAGTGCCCCGGCCGCCATCGATTCATGGAGGAGGCTGACATGCCCGACTCGCACTCACGCACGCCGGCCCGCGGCCTCGTCGCGCTGGCCGCCTTGCTGGCAGTCGCCGTCACGGTGCCAAGCCACGCGGCGCCGCTTCCCCCGCACGAGGGCGGATCCTGGGGCCCGGTGATCCCGTGGCCGCACGTCGCGGTCTCCATGGCGAACCTCCCCGACGGCCGCATCCTGACCTGGGCCTCCAACGAGCGCGACCGCTTCCCCGCGGGCCCCGAGTTCACCTACGCCGCGACCTGGGACCCGACGACCGGCGTCTTCGTCGAGCTCCCCCACCCGTCCCACGACATGTTCTGCGCCTCCCTGGTCATGACCGAGGACGGCAAGGTCTTCATCACCGGCGGCCGCAACATGTCGAAGAGCCCGTGGACCACGGTCTTCGACTTCCGCGACAACACCTGGACCCACCTCGAGAACATGAACCGCGGGCGCTGGTACCCGACCAGCGTGGCGCTGCCGACCGGCGGCGTCTTCATCGCGGTGGGCGACGGCGGCGGCCAGTACCCCGAGCTCTACACCCCAGGCAGCGGCTGGGAGCTGCTGACGGGCATCGACTTCAGCTCGACCCTGCTCGCCCTGGGTCTGCGCGACGGCAGCGGGCTGTGGCCGCTCTTGCAGCTGGACCCGCGCGGCGACGTCTTCGTCCACGGCGCCATCCCGGGCATGTACCGCGTCGAGATGGCGGGCCTCGGTCAGATCACCTCGCTCGGAAACCACGGCGCGAGCTGGTTCCCCGACGAGGGCGTCTCGATCATGTACCGCGAGGGCAAGATCCTCGTGGCCGGCGGCTCCATCGCCAGCAACAACAACGCGTCGAGCCCCAAGGCCATGGTCATCGACGTCAACGGCCCCGCCCCGGTCGTCACGCCCGCCGCGTCCATGAACTCGGCGCGGCAGTTCCTCAACGAGGTGATGCTCCCCACCGGCGAGGTCCTGGTCGTCGGCGGCAACACCAACGGCGTGAAGTTCAACGACGCCGCCCCGGTCTTTCAGGCCGAGATGTGGGACCCCGACGCGGACGCCTGGACCCTGCTCAACGCCCAGCAGATCCCGCGCACCTATCACTCCACGGCCGTGCTGCTGCCCGACGGCCGCGTCATCTCGGCCGGCGGTGGCCTCGACGGCGGCAACCCGCCGGTCAACCACTGGGACGGCGAGGTCTTCTCGCCGCCCTACCTGTTCTTGCCTGATGGATCCTTGGCACCACGGCCCGAGATCACCGCCGGGCCCGACCTGATGCGCACCGGAGGCTCGTACACCTTCGACGTCAGCGGCGACATCGCCAGCTTCAGCCTCGTGAAGCTCTCGGCGACCACCCACACCATGAACACGGACTCGCGCTTCCTCCCGGTGCCCTTCTCGCAGCCAGAGCCCGGCCGCTTCGCCCTGACCCTGCACACCAACCCCAACGTGCTCACGCCGGGCTACTGGATGCTCTTCGCGGTGGACACGGCGGGCGTGCCCTCGGTCAGCAAGATCGTCCAGGTGGTCAGCACCGGGATGCCGCGCGTGGTGGCGCCGAAGGACCAGTACGGGCGCCTCAACGACTTCGTGTCGCTGGTGGTCGCGGCCAGAGATCCCGACGGTGACACCATGGGCTTCGCGGCGACCGGCCTGCCGCCAGCGCTCAGCATCGATCAGGCGACGGGCGAGATCTCGGGCGTGCTTACCGAGGCCGGCATCTACAACGTGACCGTGCTGGTCGATGACGGTGTGGACATCGCGCTGACGACCTTCCGCTGGTTCGTCACCAGCCGGTCCAGCCACAGCGAGGTGGGGCGCGAGCTGGTCTCGCAGGGCCACAAGGACGTGTGGCACTCGGTCGATCTCCAGCACCTGTACTTCGACCCGGTGGTCGTGATGGGGCCGCCGACGATGGTGGGCGGCGACCCGTCCAACATGCGGGTCCGCGCGGTGGGGCCGACGGGCTTTGAGTTTCAGCTCGACGAGTGGGACTACCGCGACGGCGCGCACGGGGCCGAGACCATCTCGTGGATGGCGGTCGAGGCCGGGGCGTACACGCTGCCGGGCGGGCGCGGGCTGCTGGCGGCGCACACCGACGAGGTAGGCGGCGGCTGGGTCAGCGAGAGCTTCCCCGAGGGCCTCTTCGCGACGGCGCCCATCGTGCTGGCGCAGGTGGCGACGGCGGAGGGCGGCGAGTCGGTGGTGGTGCGGCTGGACGCGGTCACGACGACCGGCTTCTCCCTGCGGCTGCAGGAGCAGGAGAGCGGCGACGGCGTGGTGGTGCCCGAGCGGGTGCACTGGGTGGCGCTGGAGCTTGGCGCGTCGACCGTGGCCGGCGCCGAGATGGAGGCGGGCCGCGCGCCGGCCGTCGACGAGAAGGACCTGGTCCTGAACTACGCGACGCCCTTCGCGGCGCAGCCCGACGTGTTCGCGTCGGTGCAGACCTTCGTGGACGCCGAGCCGGTGGCCATCCGGGTGCGGACCAGCGCGGCGACGAACGTGAAGCTGTTCTTACAAGAGGAGATATCGCTCGACGCCGAGGTGGACCACGGGTTCGAGGCCGTCGGCTATCTGGCCATCGGCGTCGACGTGGAGGCGCTGCCGCTCATCCGCGTGGACAACGAGGCGCCCACGGTCAGCGACCCCGGCGACCTCATCGGGGTGGAGGGCGATCTGGTCAACCGCTTCATCGACGCCCGCGACCCCGACGGGGACCCGGTGAGCTTCGCGGCGGCGGGGCTGCCGACGGGGCTGAGCGTCGACGAGGCCAGCGGTGCCATCTCGGGGATCCTGATGGCGCCTGGGGTTTTCGAGGTCACCATCACCGTGACCGACGCCCTGGGAGCCGCGGGGACGGCCGAGTTCACCTGGCTGGTCAGCGAGCGGCTGGCGCTGGTGCCCATGGCCACACCGCCCGTGCTGGTGGGCGCGACCGTCGACTACACGGCGCAGACCAACTTCGAGGGCAGCTTCGTCTTCGTCTGGGATTTCAGCGACGGCCAAGGCAGCACCGAGCCCAGCGGCAGCCCCGAGCGGTCGATGGTCTACCCGGCGCCCGGCCGCTACGTCGTGACCATCGACGTGCTGGACCCGCTGACGGGCGTGACCGACCGGACCCAGCTCGTGCAGATGGTGGTGCCGGCCGCGGTGGGCGAGGGCGCGCGGGCGTCCAGCGGCGTGGCGCGGCACGAGGCCACCCAGCGCCTCTTCGTGGTCAACCCGGACAACGACAGCCTGGGCGTGGTCGACGCGGTCGGGCTGACGCTCGAGGCGGAGATCCCGGTCGGCGCTGGTCCGCGCGGCGTGGCGGCGTCCGCGTCGGAGCTGTGGGTCGCCGGCGGCCGCGCTGACGCGATCTCCGTGGTGGATCCTGTGCTCTTGGAGGTAGCGCGCACCGTCGAGCTGCCCCGCGGCTCGCGCCCGAAGGCCGTCGTCTTCGAGCTGGGCGAGGCCTTCGCGTGGGTCAGCCTCGAGGGTGTGGGCGCGGTCGCGCGGGTCGAGGTCGCGACCGGCGCGGTGGTGGCCCAGATCGACGTGGGGCCGGCGCCGCGGGGGCTGGCACTCTCGCCCGACGGCGCGACCCTCTACGTCTCACGCTTCGTGACGCGGCCCCTGCCCGGCGAGGCGACCACGGCCCCGCAGACCACGTCCGGCGGCGAGCCCGTCGGCGGCGAGGTGGTCCCCGTGGACGTCGCGACGCTGAGCGCTGGGCCGGCCATCGTGCTGGCCCACGGCGAGGCTGAGACGACCGAGCACTCGGGGCCGGGCGTGCCGAACTACCTGGGCGCCGTCGCCATCTCGCCGGACGGCCGCACGGGGTGGGTCCCGTCGAAGCAGGACAACATCCTGGCGGGCGCGGCGCGCAACGGGCAGCTCTTGGACTTCGACTCGAGCGTGCGCGCCATCGGCTCGCGCATCGACCTGACGACCCGCACCGAGCAGCTCGCGGCGCGGCTGGACTTCGACGACGCCAGCATCGCCAGCGCGGCGGTCTACGGGCCCGAGGGCGCCTACCTCTACGTGGCGCTCGAGGGCAACCGCGAGGTCGCGGTGGTCGACGTGCTCAGCGGCGCCGAGCTCGGCCGCTTCGACTGCGGGCGGGCGCCGCAATCACTCGGCATCTCGCCCGACGGCCGCACCTTGTACGTCCACGGCTTCATGGACCGGGCGCTGACCGTCCACGACCTGTCGGAGCTGCTGGACTTCGGCCGCGTCACGGTCCCGCGGGTCGCCACCATCGGCCTCGTCGGCGCTGAGAAGCTGTCCAGCGCGGTCCTCCGGGGCAAGCAGCTCTTCTACGACGCGCTGGACCCGCGGCTGTCCCTGGACAGCTACATGGCCTGCGCGGCGTGCCACAACGAGGGCGGCGAGGACGGGCGAGTGTGGGATTTCACACAGTTCGGCGAGGGGCTGCGCAACACCATCGGGCTGCGCGGACGGGGCCAGGGACACGGCCCGCTGCACTGGACGGCCAACTTCGACGAGGTGCAGGACTTCGAGGGGCAGATCCGCAATTTCGCCAGCGGCAGCGGGCTGATGGCGAACGCGGACTTCTACGTCGGCACGCGGCCTGAGGCGCTTGGCGACGCCAAGGCCGGCCTGAGCGAGGATCTGGACGCGCTGGCGGCCTACGTCGGCTCGCTGACCGAGGCGGGAGCGAGCCCCGCGCGCGGCGAGAGCGGCGAGCTCACGGCGCAGGGCGCCCTGGGTCGGGCGGTCTTCGCCACGGCCGGCTGCGGCTCGTGCCACAGCGGGATCGCCTTCACCGACAGCGAGAGCCTGGCGAAACACGACGTCGGGACCCTCACGCCGGCGAGCGGCCTCGGCGCCGCGCTCGGCCTGGACGTCCCGACCCTGCGCGGTCTGTGGGACACGGCGCCCTACCTGCACGACGGCTCGGCGGCGACGGTGCGCGAGGCCGTCACGGCCCACGCGATGACCAACCTGAGCGGCGCCGCCCTGGACGCCCTGGTCGCCTACCTGCTCCAGATCGACGACGCCGAAGACGGCGCGAACCTGGACTGCATCTTGGGCCAATGCGTCTGCGACCCAGGATTTTACGGCGAGATCTCGGCGTGTACCCCCTGCGCGCCCGTCCCGCTCTGCGTGGGCCAGGTGACGTGCACCACCGCCGCCGACTCGGCCTGCGACGCCTGCGAGGCCGGCTACGCCTCGCCGCTCTGCGCCGATATCGACGAGTGCAGCGACGGCACCGCCCCCTGCGCCGTGACGGCCGAGTGCACGAACACCGTCGGCGGCTTCACCTGCGCCTGCCTCCCCGGCCACTTCGGCGACGGCTTCGTCTGCCCGGCCTGCACCCCCGTGCCCCACTGCGCCGGGCAGCTCGAGTGCACCACGCCCCAGGACTCCACGTGCGGCGTCTGCGAGGGCGGCTTCGCGCTGACCGACGGGCAATGCGTCGACATCGACGAGTGCCAGGACGGCTCGCACACCTGCGCGCCGGACGCCACCTGCGAGAACACCGTCGGCGGCTTCGAGTGCACCTGCGAAGCCGGCTTCTACGGCGACGGCGAAACCTGCACCCCGTGCGCCGCGGTCGCGCACTGCGTCGGCGCCGTCGTCTGCACGGGCGCCGACGACGCCAACTGCGACGCCTGCGAGGCCGGATACGCCGTGCCCGCCTGCGCCGACGTCGACGAGTGCGCCTCGGGCGAGCACACCTGCGACGCCAACGCGGCCTGCGCCAACACCGACGGAGGCTACGACTGCGCCTGCCAGCCCGGCTTCTTCGGCGACGGCGCCACCTGCACCGCCTGCGCCCCCGTGGCCCACTGCGCGAGCGGGCTTACCTGCACCGACGGGGCCGACTCCGCCTGCCTCGAGTGCGCCCCCGGCTACGGCGGGCCGGGCTGCGACGACATCGACGAGTGCGCGCTGGCCAGCCCCCCCTGCGACCCCCTGGCGACCTGCACCAACAGCGACGGCGGCTTCGACTGCGCCTGCATGGCCGGCTCCTACGGCGACGGGCTGGCCTGCCAGATCTGCACCCCGGTCAACCACTGCGACGGCGCCGTGGTCTGCAGCACCGCCGACGACTCGAGCTGCGACTCCTGCGAGCCGGGCTACGCCGCGCCAACCTGCGCCGACATCGACGAGTGCGCCTCGGGCGCCCACACCTGCGACGCGAACGCGGCCTGCGCCAACACCGCGGGCGGCTTCGACTGCACCTGCCTGCCCGGCTTCTTCGGCGACGGCGCCGCCTGCACCGCCTGCGCGCCCGTCCCGCACTGCGCTGGGGCCGTCGCCTGCGCTGGCCCGGCCGACTCGGTCTGCCCCGCGTGCGAGCCGGGCTTTGACGGCCCGGGCTGTGACGACGTCGACGAGTGCGCGCTGGCGACCCCGCCCTGCGACGCCATCGCCACCTGCACCAACACCGTCGGCGGCTTCGACTGCGCCTGCCAGGCCGGCTCCTTCGGCGACGGCCTGAGCTGCCAGCTCTGCACAGTCATCGCCGAGTGCGCGGGGCAGCTCCACTGCAGCGCGGCTGACGACTCCACCTGCGACGAGTGCAACCCCGGCTACGCGCCGCCGCTCTGCGCCGATATCGACGAGTGCGCCGCCGAGCCGGGCCCCTGCGACCCAGCCGCCGTCTGCGCGAACACGCCCGGCGCCTTCGGCTGCGCTTGCGCTGCGGGCTTCTACGGCGACGGCTTCACCTGCCAGGCCTGCGCCCCCGTCGCCGACTGCGCCGGCGCCGTCACCTGCACCGGCCCCGACGACGCGGCCTGCACCGCCTGCGAGCCCGGCTACGCGGGCCCGGCCTGCGCCGACGTCGACGAGTGCGACGACGGCTCGCACACCTGCGCCGCCGACGCCGCCTGCACCAACAGCCCCGGCGCCTTCGACTGCGCCTGCCTCCCGGGCTTCTTCGGCGACGGCCACACCTGCGAACCCTGCGCCGCCATCGCCCACTGCACCGGCCAGATCACGTGCACGGACGCCACCGACGCCGCCTGCTCAAGCTGCCAGGAGGGTTACGCCGCCCCCGACTGCGCCGACATCGACGAGTGCCAGGACGGTACCCACACCTGCGACCCAGGCGCGGACTGCGAAAACCGCGACCCGGGCTACGGCTGCGTCTGCCGCCCGGGCAGCTTCGGGGACGGCCAGACCTGCACCCCCTGCGCGCCCGTCGCCCACTGCGCGACGGCCCCGACCTGCGCCGACACGACCGTCTCGGTCTGCCCTGAGTGCGCGCCCGGCTACGGCCCGTCCGGCGGCGCCTGCGCCGACCTGGACGAGTGCCAGGACGGCACCCACACCTGCGGCGAGCACGCCATCTGCACAAACACCGACGGCGGCTACGAGTGCCCCTGCGCCCCCGGCTACGAGCTCGCCGACGGCGCCTGCGTCGAGCCCGACCCCTGCGCGGCCGCCGGCCTGACCTGCCAAGCCAACGCGACCTGCAGCGGCGGGGCCTCCGGCGCTGAGTGCGTCTGCGACCCAGGATTTTACGAGGAAAACGGCGCCTGCCTCACCTGCACCCAGGTCGCCTTCTGCGCCGGCCAGGTCACCTGCCAGGACGCGCAGACCTCGTCCTGCGGCTGCTCGGGTGCGGAGAGCGCGTCCAGCCTGCCCCTGCTCGTGCTGGCCTGCCTCGTGCTGCTGCTCACCCGCCGCCGCCGCCGCGCGCTGACCCGGGCGTGAGGCGGCTCCGCGTCTCGGCGCGGCTCGGGTGCGTCGCGGCCCTGCTGCTCGCCAGCGGGCTGGCGGCCTGCTCGCGGCAGCCGGCGCCCGCGCCCGCCTCGCCCTCGGCGCCCCCGCCCGCGACCGTGGCGTCGCGGGCCGCCGCCGAAGCGCCCGCCCGAGATCTGCCGCGGCTCGAGACCGACAAACCCACCCGCGGCGGCCTCTACCGCGTGCAGATCCACTCGCAGACCCTGCCGGTCCCGCTGCGGCGCCCCCACCGCTGGGTCGCGCGGATCACCACCGCCGACGGCCGCCCCGCGCTGGTCGATCAGATCGAGGTCGGCGGCGGCATGCCCGCACACGGCCACGGCTTCCCCGCCACCCCGCGGGTCGAAGACGGCGCCGGCCCCGGGCCCGGCGACCACGTCATCGCGGGCGTCGAGTTCAACATGGAGGGCCGCTGGGAGCTGAGCCTCGCCATCGCCGGCCCGGCCGGGCTGGATGAGGTCTCATTCACCCTGGACCTCCGCGACGCCGCCGGCGGCGAGCGGCCCGCGGGCGAGGCGGACCTGCAACTGCTTGCGTCCCTGGCGCTCACCGCCCTGCCGGCCGCCCCCGCCGACCCGACGAACCGCGTCGCCGACGACCCGCGCGCCGTGGCCTTGGGCGCCGCGCTCTTCGCCGACCCGGGCCTCAGCGGCGGCGCCGGCATCGCGTGCACCACCTGCCACCAGCCGGGTCGGCACCTCACCGACGGCATGGACCGCGCCCACGGCACGGGCGTCGCCGAGCGGAACACCCCGACTTTGCTAGGAGTCGGCCACGCCCGCTGGCTTACCTGGGACGGCCGCCGCGACAGCCTGTGGGCGCAGGCGCTCGCCCCCCTCGAGAGCGCGGCCGAGATGGGCAGCACGCGCCTCGCCGCGGTGCGCTACGTGGTCGAGCACCCCGCCCACGGCCCGGCCTTCGCGGCCCTCTTCGGGGCGCCTGACCCAGCGCTCGCGGCCCCCGATTCGCCAGCGCGCGCCGGGCCCTTTGGCGACGCGGAGGCCCGCGCGGCGTGGGCCCGGCTGCCTCCCGCGACCCAGGCGGCGGTCGACGGGGCCTTCGCCTCCATCGGCAAGGTGCTGGCTGCCTTTCAGCGCACACTGCTCCCCGGGCCGGCCCGCTTCGACCGCTACGTCGCCGCGCGGCTGGCTGGGGACCCCGCGGCGGCCTCGGTCCTCAGCGACGACGAGCGCGCCGGCCTCGCCCTCTTCACCGACCCGGCCCGCACCCACTGCCTGCGCTGCCACAACGGCCCGCTCCTCAGCAACGGCGGCTTCCACAACGTGGGGACGGGGAGTCTGGAGCCGCCGACCTATGATCTCGGGCGCTCCGTGGGCATCCAGGCCGTCCTGATCGACCCCTTCAACTGTGCGGGTCCGCACAGCGACGCGGGGGCCGGCGCGTGTCGCCACCTCGATCAGCTCGGCCCCGGCCACCACGCCGGAAGCCTGCGCGGGGCCTTCAAGGCGCCAACCCTGCGGAATGTCGCGGAGACGGGCCCCTATATGCACGATGGCCGATTTGCCAGCCTCGAGGCCGTCGTGGACCATTATCGCGAGCTGCCACCTGGACAATCGCAGCGTCACGAGCTGCCCGAGATGGCGCTCAGCGAACGAGAATCGGCGCAGCTCGTCGCCTTCCTAAAGACCCTGACGAGCGAGCCGCGCCCCTCCGCCAGCGATTAGGGGAGCGCCAGCCCGAGATCGGCTGTGGTCAAGGATCTACGGGTTCTGGCGCCGCGCCGGGTATCAAGGCCCGGTCGCTTTTGGGTTATTATGGTTGCGCTCAATTGGGGCTTCGGGCGACAAGGCGGGTGCTGCGGGTGCCACGCAAGCAACGAAGACACATCAGCCGCGGATAGCCACGCTCTCCAACGCCAGCACGCTGACCTCGCACCCCTGGGAACATCCATGACGAATCGCCCGTCGTCTTTGCGCGCAGCACTTTGCGCGCTCGCCCTCTTCGCCCCGCTGACCGCTCAGGCCGCCGAACCCTGCGAACACTCGCTGGTTCTGGTCTCGGACGCGGACACGGTCCTGGTTCCGCAGGGCACGCCCTCGGTCCCGACCTGGGACGCGCACGTGGCGTGGGCCTATTCGTCGGCGCAGCTCGCGGACTCGACCTGGGTCTGGCGCAGCGTGATGGTCGACAACCCGCTGGCGGCTCAGACGCAGCGCTTCCTTCGCGAGTTCACGTTGCCGGCGGGGGCGACGGACATCGAGGCGGCGTTGGTGCTCGCGGCCGACAACACCTTCAAGTTCTGGGTCAACGGCACCCTGGCGGGCGACTCGCCGGCCGAAGACAACTTCAGCGACGTGCAGGTCTTCGACCTCGCCGCGCTGTTGGTGGGCGGCGCCAACACCCTCGAGTTCGAGATCGTCAACCTGCCCGGCATGCCCGACGCGACGCTGAATCCGGCGGGCCTGCTCTATGAGCTGCAGGTCGACTACGTCCTCGGGGAGTCAGGCGCGAGCTGCCAGATCGACCCCTGCGGCTACGGCGCCGAGGTCGCGTCGGTGATTCATCCCTGCGTCGAGACGGGCGTCACCGCCTGCACCCCGACGGGCACCACCTGCGAGGGCAGCGGCTGCCGCGCCGCGACGGTCTGGCAGCTCGGCCGCTTCGACTTCGCGGTCGACCCCATCGCGGGCGCCTCCGAGTACCCCGCGACGGACGCCCACTCCGACGTGTTCGACTACACCGTCGTCGGGCAGGGCACCCAGACGCCGGCCATGCCCGGCTACCTGTCGACCGTCGCGATGAGCACCATCGACCCGACCCGCGCGCTGACCGACGGCGCCACCGAGCTGCGCATCCACTTCACCCTCGACGCGCCGGCGACCGGGCTGCATCTCGACTGGAGCCGCTACGGCTCGGAGGACAACGCCATCTACCTGGACGGCGCCGCGACGCCGCTGATGACGACCGCCATGGCCGAGGGCGCCAACCTCGTGCTGCAGGTGCCGCTGCCCGACCTGGCCGCCGGCGCGCACACGGTCACGATTCGTCAGCTCGGCGGCGGGGCCGACAACGGCAACTACCTGGACGCGATTCGCTTGGTGCAGACCGTCTGCGGGGCGCCCGGGGCGGAGCTCTGCGGAAACGGCATCGACGACAACTGCGACTGCACGGCCGACGAGGGCTTCGACGGCTTGGGCGACGCCTGCTCGGCGGGCGTGGGCGCCTGCGCGGCGACCGGCACGGTGACCTGCTCGGCGGACGGCCTGAGCTCGGGCTGCGACGCGGTGGCTGGGGCTCCGGCGGCGGACGACGCGAGCTGCAACGGCATCGACGACGACTGCAACGGCGCGGTGGACGACGGCTTCGTGGCGGTCGGGACCGACTGCGGCGTGGGCGTCTGCGCGGCGCGGGGCGTGACCTCGTGCGTGGCGGGCGTGGTCAGCGACAGCTGCACGGTTGGCGCGGCGACGGGCGACGACACCGACTGCGACGGCGACGACGACGACTGCGACGGCGTCGCGGACGACGGCTACGTTTCGACAGACACCACCTGCGGAATCGGCGCCTGCGCGGCGACCGGGACCCTGAGCTGCCAGGGCGGCGTGGCGAGCGACAGCTGCGCGGCGGGCGCTCCGGCGGCGGCCGACCTCTGCGACGGGGTGGACGAGGACTGCGACGGGCAGACCGACGAGGACTTCGTGGCCGCCGTGACCGACTGCGGCAGCGGCGCCTGCGCGGCTCAGGGGCTGACCTCGTGCGTGGCCGGCGTGGTCAGCGACAGCTGCGAGCCGAACATCCAGCCCGAGACCTGCTTCGACGACATCGACAACAACTGCGACGGCGAAGTGGACGAGGGCTGCGGGTGCGAGGGCGGCTTCGTGCTGGTCTCCGACGAGAACACGGTGCTGCTGCCCCAGCAGGCGCCGGCGGTCCAGACCTGGAGCGGCCACCCGGCTTGGGAGGCGTCGAGCGCGCGCCTGGCCGACTCGGCGTGGATCTGGAACAGCTTCCTGGTCAACGACCCGCTCAACGACGAGACCCAGACCTTCTTCCGGCAGGTGCTGATCCCGTCCCGCGCGCGGAGCATCGAGGCGCTGCTGCACCTCAGCACGGACAACTCGTACAAGGTGTGGGTCAACGGCACGCTGGTCGCCGACGCGCCGGTCGAGTTCAACTACGTCGGCATCCAGACCATCGACATCTCCGCGCAGCTCGTGCCCGGTGAGAACAGCGTGACCTTCGAGGTCATGAACATGGGCGGCGCGCCGAGCCCGAACCTGAACCCGGCCGGCCTCATCTATGAGCTGAGCGTCGACTACGTGCTGGCCGCGCGGCAGCGGACCTACCAGGCGACCCAGGCGGTCGGCAGCGGTCACGACCACGCGATCTGGCTGCCCGGCCTCGACGGCGACGGCGTCACGCGGCTGCGGCTGGAGGATGACGCGCGCTTCGAGGTCTTCGCGGACAACCGCGCGCACTTCTTCGGCACCGCGGTCGTGTACGACGGGCCGCAGGGCGCGACGGGCGCTCGCTGGGCCGTGGACGTGTGGTTTGACGGCCGCGGGATTGGCGCCGCGGGCCAGGGCAGCGGCGGACCGAAGATCGAGCTGGGCGAGGACGTGCAGCCGCCGTCGGTCACGGACGCCTGGGAGTACTTCGACATGGACGGCGGGTTCGCCGAGATGACGAACCTCTCCGATGAGGCCGACGTGGTGCGCTTCGTGATGTACCCCGCGGGCAGCGTGTTCCCCTTCCAGATGGGACTGACGGCCAACGGCAAGAACAGCGAGCTCGGCGGGTCGGGCTGGCTTACCTGGATGCGGGCGCGGCCGGGCCACGTCAGCAGCGGCACCGGCGACTTCAACCTGTCCTTTGAGCTGCTCGTGGGCGAGGACACCTGCGGGCCGGCCATCGCGTGCTGCGTCGGTGCTGCGTGCGACGAGTCGACCTGCGACGGCGTCGACAATGACTGCGACACCCTGGTCGACGAGAACTACGTGCCGTCGGCCTCGAGCTGCGGGCTCGGGCAGTGCGGGGCGGTCGGCGAGCTGACCTGCCAGAACGGCCTCGAGGTCAACACCTGCGCCCCCGGCGTGGGCACGGAAGAGACCTGCAACGACCTGGACGACGACTGCGACGGCGAGACCGACGAGGGGCTCGGCAAGGGCGCCTCGTGCGCTGTGGACCCGTGCGGTTACGGGTCGGGCGTCGTGGCGACGCTGCAGCCCTGCACCGAGGCGGGCGTCACGGTCTGCGCTCCCGACGGCGGGACGACCTGCGAGACCAGCGGCTGCCGCCTCGAGACGGTCTTCCAGCTCGGCACCTTCGAGTTCGGCGCGGGCAGCTCTGACGAGTTCCCGGCCGACGACCACCACACCGAGAGCTTCGATTACTACGTCAGCGGCGCTGGCGCGGCGTCGCCCGAGCTGCCGGGCTACCTGTCGAACGTGGCGCTGTCGAGCATCGACCCGACGCGCCGGCTGGTGAACAGCACCGCGACCCTGCGCATCCACTTCACGCTGGGGACCTCGGCCGAGGGCGCTGAGCTGCACCTCAGCCGCTCGGGTAGCGAGGAGAACACTGTCTATTTGGACGGTGTGACCCTGGTGACGACGCAGGGTGCCGAGGGCGCGAACGCGACCACCATCGTGGCGCTGGGCGACGTGGCGGCTGGCGACCACGTGCTGACGCTGGTCTACGGCGGCGGCGGGTCGGACAACGGCAACTACCTGGACGCGCTGCGGGTCGTGGCGCGGGCCTGCGGTCTGGTCGGCGGCGAGCTGTGCGGCAACGGGCTCGACGACAACTGCGACTGCACGGTCGACGAAGGCTTCGAGACCGTCGGTGAGCCCTGCGCTGAAGGGCAGGGCGCCTGCCGCGCTGAGGGCGAGCGGGTCTGCACGCCGGACGGCCTGGCCACCATGTGCAGCGCCATCCCGGGCGTCGCGGCGCCGGCGGACGTGGTCTGCGACGGCATCGACGAGGACTGCGACGGCTTGGTGGACGAGGAGTACGAGCCCGAGCTGACCTCGTGCGGTATCGGCGTCTGCGAGGCGGTCGGCTTCACGGAGTGCAGCGGCGGTCGCGTGGACGACACCTGCGCGCCGGGTAGCCCGACGGGCCCCGACACCGACTGCAACGGGCAGGACGACGACTGCAACGGCGCCGTCGACGACCACTACGCGGTCAGCGACACGCTGTGCGGCGTGGGCGAGTGCTCGGCGACGGGCGAGCTGGTCTGCCTGCGCGGGTCCGAGATGGACACGTGCAGCCCTGGCGCGCCGACCGAGGACACCAACTGCGACGGCCTCGACAACGACTGCGACGCCGACACCGACGAGGACTTCCAGGTGGTGGACACGAGCTGCGGGCTCGGCGAGTGCGAGAGCCACGGGCAGCTCCTCTGCTCGGGCGGGACGCTGGTGGACACCTGCCGCGTGGACGAGGGCTCGCCTGAGCTCTGCGACGGCCTGGACAACGACTGCGACGGCGACGCGGACGAGGACCTGGACGGCGAGTTCTACTCGGTCAGCCAGGGCCGCCAGTTCTTCAGCATCCAGCCGCTCGAGGGCTCAGCCGACGTCGCGACCTTCTACGACTACGGCTCGCAGTACCGCGCGTCGGCCAACACGGGCCTGGAGATCTCCAACCGCACGCTGGTCGCGCTCTACCGGGACGCCGACGGCATCCTCAGCTTGGTGGTCATCCACGACCGTCCGCGCGACGGCTCGGGCGGCAAGTTCCGCATGGACCTGAGCGGGCTTACCCAGGGGCAGCACGCGGTCAAGGACGACCCGCTGCAGCGCCGCGACAAGTTCTCGCCGCTCAACGGCCCCTACCAGTGGGCGTGGAACCCGTGCTGCACGGACGGCCTGGCCATCGAAGACGTCGGCGACGACGTGTGCGTGACCATCGATCCGACGCTGGTCAGTGGCATTCAGGGCATCGACATTCTGACGGGCGCGGACGACGGTAGCCGAGTCTCCCTCGACTCCCTCGACGCGGCGTTCACGATCTGCTCCGAGGTCTGCGAGGCGTCGCCGACCCGCGGCGGCAACGGAACGGCCCCGACCCCCTGACGACGCGCCGCCTCGGGGTCTCGGACCTCGGGGCGAGTCGGTGAACCTCCCGCGGGCCCCTGTAGCACAGGGGCCCGCGGCGTTTCTGGGGTCGTCGCGCGCGGCATTATTCGAGCGCCAGGAGCGCGCCATCCTCAGGATTTTGTTGGGCTTGATCGGCCTAACACTGTTCTTTTCCACAGATTTATGGTTCATGCGTGTCATCGACGGCACCAATAACGGTTCCGCCGTGGAATCGGACGCCTTTCGTCCGACCCCGGGGCGTGCAGCGCACGAGCGTTCGCAGCCCGTATCCTCAGAGTGAGATATAAAGATGTCGAAGAAGCTTTTCGTGGGTGGTCTTAGCTGGGACACCAATGACGCCAGCCTTGAGCAGGCCTTTTCCGCGTTCGGAGAGGTCACCGAAGCCAAGGTGATCACCGATCGCGAGACCGGCCGTTCGCGCGGCTTTGGGTTCGTGACGTTCACCGACGGCGCGTCGGCGGACAAGGCCATCCAGGAGATGGACAGCTCCACGCTCGACGGGCGCACGATCCGGGTCAATGAGGCCCAGGACAAGCGCTCCGGCGGCGGCGGCGGCGGCGGTGGCCGTGGTGGCTACGGCGGCGGCGGCGGCGGCGGCCGTGGTGGCTACGGCGGCGGCGGCGGCGGCGGCTACGGCGGCGGCGGCGGCGGCGATCGCTGGTAGTCCCCCTAGGGACTGACCCAGTCAGGAAAGGCGGAGCTCTCGGGCTCCGCCTTTTTTTGTGCCCGGCGTCCGGTGTGGGGGGGCCGCCGGCGGGCCCGGACTTCTCAGGGGCCTTCGGCCGCGAGGGGGTCGGCGAGGTCCTCTGGCGACACGGCGTCGAGGAGCAGGTCGAAGACCGGCGCGAAGGAGTCGTAGACGCTCTCGTGGACGAAGTAGGAGGCGGTGATGCCGTCCTTTTCGCGGGCGTAGGGGCGGTCGCGGGAGCCGCTGAGCCAGAAGTCGACGCGGGCCCAGAAGGAGTCGGCCTCGAGCCAGATGGTGATGACCCCTTTGTCCCACTGCATGCTGTAGATCTCCCAGCCGCCGGGCAGCGCCTGGTCGCGCGTGATCGGGCCGAGGTGCTGGAGCTGGGCACCCTCGGGCTCGGGCGGGCGCTGCTCGCCGGTCGAGCTGTGGAGGGTGACAGGCACGGCGAGCAGGGCGAGCAGCCCGGCCGCGAGGATGGGGGTGCGCCACGCCGGCTGGCGCTCGGCGAGGGTCGGGCGCGGGCCCGGGCCGAAGCCGAAGACCACGAGCACCGCGATGGCTGACAGCGCCGGGATGGGTGTGCTCAGCGCCAGGGTCAGGTGCAGCGCGATGAGCAGGGCGGCGCTCAGCGCGCGGGCCCGGCGTCCCACGAGAAAGAGGACCGCGCTGAGCTCGGCGACCATCGAGAACACAGTCAGCGCCTGCGCGGCAGCGCGGGACTCGACGAGCCAAGCGTTGAGCGGCCAGTGCCCCGTGGGCTCGTAGAAGTCGGCCACGCTGCGCCGCAGGAGGTCCGGATCAAGCCAGCCCATCCCCTGGAGCTGGAACTTGCTGAGGGCCGCGGCGACGTAGATGGCGCCGAGGGTCGCGGTGGCTGCGCTGAGGGCGACCTGCTCGCGGGCGGCGGCGTCGGGCTCGCGCAAGAGCCAGCGCGCGACGACGCGGCCGAGGGCCCAGGCCGAGATCATGGCACCCGGGTAGAGGGCGCTCTCGACGGGGTAGAGCGCGCCGCGATGGGCGGCGACCACCGCCGTGCTGCAGGCCAGCGCGGCGACCAGCGGCCAGATGGCGCCGCCGTAGCGCAGACCCCACCACGCGAGGGCCGCGCCCGCGACGCCGAGGGCCGGCAGCCACAGGGTGGGCGCGGCCTCGTGGAGCGACCAGAGCTGATGCGCCAGCTCCCAAGTGAAGAGCAGGGCCAGCACGCGGCGGGGCCAGCGGGTCGGCTCGGGTGGGGGCGGGCTCACCACGCGGCACGGCAGGTGGCGATGGGGCAGGACGCAGTCTGAGCGCCGGCGGCGTCGAGGACGGTGGTGAGGCGGACCAAGCGCAGCTCGCGGCCGTCGTCGCAGGCGCCGACGTGGGTCTGCAGGTGCTCCCACTGCGCGGACTCGACGACGGCGTTGGCGAGGCCGTGCCCGCAGCCGGCGTCCCAGGACTCGCGCGTGAGGTCGGGGCAGCAGAAGCGGTCGACGGCGCGGAGGAAGACGGCGCCGCCTTGCGCGTCGACGCCGGAGACCACGCTGGCGTCGCCCGGGGCGGGGCGGCCGAAGAGCGCCAGGCGCTGGACCGGGTAGTAGACGTTGCTGAAGAGCGCCAGCATCAGGAAGACGCCGACGGCGGCCAGCGCGGCGCGGCGGCTGGCGTAGCGGACGGCGGCCTCGGAGGGCTCGGTCACCGGCGGCTCCCGACCCGGGCGCCATCGCCTGCGCGCGCTTGCCCCCTGTGCCTCGACGTCATCGCCCACGACTCCCGGCTGTTCGGCCTGGAGCATAGCGACTCGCGCGGGGGATCGGTAGGCGCGGCGTGTGCGCGGGGGGGCGCGAGGCCCCGTTCCGGCGCGGGTGACGCGCCGCGTTTACGCGGGCGGCTTGGCCAGCGCGCTGCGTACGGCGGCGACCAGCGCGCTTGGGCGGTAGGGCTTGTCGAGGAAGGACGCGTAGCCGGACGGGACGTCGTCGCTGGGCTCGCGGGCGAGGAAACCGCTGGAGAGGATCACCGGAATCTGCAGGCCGCGACTGCGGATTCGACGGAAGGTCTCGTGTCCGCTCAGGCCCGGCATCGTGAGGTCCAGCAGCACGAGGTCGAAGGTGGGCGTGCCTTGGTCCAGCAGGTCCAGGGCCTCCTGGCCCGTCCCGACCGCGCTGACCTCGAAGCCGGCGGGCTGCAGCGCGTCGCGGGCCACGTCGCGGGCGATCGCCTCGTCGTCGACGACCAAGATGCGCGCGGTCGAGCCCTGCCGCTGCACCCGCTCGAAGGTGGGCTCGTCGTCGACCTCCGCGCCCGGGCTCAGCGGCAGCAGCGCTCGCATCGTCGTCCCCTCGCCGGGCTGGCTCTCCACCTGCACCGCGCCGCGATGAGAGCGGATGATGCCGAGGGTGGCGGAGAGCCCCAGGCCGCGGCCCTGCGCCTTGGTGGTGAAGAAGGGCTCGAAGATGCGCTGGAGCGTGTCGGCGTCCATGCCGGGGCCGTCGTCAGCGACCTCGACGAAGGCGTAGGTGCCGCTGGGGAGGGCGTCGTCCAGCCAGTTCGACTGCAGCGTCTCGGGGGTGCAGTCCACGGTGCCCGTGCGCACCCGGACGCTGCCGCCGGATTGGGCCGCGGCGTCCGAGGCGTTGGTGACAAGGTTCATCACGACTTGGCGTAGCTGCGCGCGGTCGGCCTCGATGGGCAGCGGCAGCGGCGCCAGGTCGCAGCGAATCTGGACGGCCGCCGTCACCGAGGCGCGGAGCAGCCCGACCATGTCCTCGACCAGCTTGCTGAGGTCGGTGGGCTCGACGCGGGCGTGGCTCTTGCCGGCGTAGGCGAGCATCTCCCGGCACAGCTCAGCCGCCCGGCGGCCGGCGCGCGAGATGGACTCCAGCTTGTTCCAGAGCGGCTCGCCCTGGGGCACCTGGTCCATCGCCAGCTCCGCGTTGCCGAGGATGCCGACCAGCAAGTTGTTGAAATCGTGGGCGATTCCCCCCGCCAGCACCCCGAGGCTCTCGAGCTTCTGGGCGTGCTGCATCTGGGCCACCATTCGCTCGGCGGCCTCGGCGTTCTCGCGGCGCTCGGTGATGTCTCGCGCGAAGGCCGAGACGTAGGGCACGCCGCCGGCCTGGAAATAGCCGATGGAGACCTCGACGGGGATGGAGACGCCGTCGCGCGTGAGGTGCTCGCTCTCGACCACGAGGCGGCCGGTCTCGACTAGGCGCTCCCAGGTCTCCGGCGTGTTGTACGTGTCGAAGCCGGGGTCGATGGCCGACGCGTGGCGGCCGAGCAGCGTCCCCTCCTCGTAGCCCAGGCGCGCGGCCGCGGTCGCGTTGGAGCTGACGATGTTCCCTTCGCGGTCGAGGGTCAGCATGGCCTCGGGAGCGCAATCGATGGCGCGCTGCAGGAGCAAGCTGCCGTGCTCCACGCGGCGGCGCTCGGTGACGTCTTGGATGGTCCCGACCACCCTGGCGGCGCTGCCGTCTTCGGCCAGCTCGACCCGCATGTGCCCCTCGACGTGGCGGGTCTCGCCGTCGTCGGTGACGATGCGGTAGGACGCCCGCGACGGGCCCGAGCCCAGCAGCGCCCGCTCGACCTCGGCGCCGACGCGCTCGCGGTCGTCGGGGTGCACGCGGGCGAGCCAGCCCGCCAGCGTGGGCGGCTCCTGCTGCGCGCTCCGGCCGACGATCAGGTCAAGCCCGCCCGACCACCAGAGGCGGTCGGCGCCGAGGTCGTACTCGAAGCTGCCGACGTTGCCGACCTGCTGGGCGGTCTCGAGGCGCCGGCGCAAGGTGCCGAGGGCTTGGACGGTGCGGTCGCGCTCGGAGAGCACGGCGGCGCCCAGGGCCGTGAGGGCTGAGACGCCGACGAAGGTCCAGAGCAGCGCCAGGTTCGCGCCGAGGGTGCCGGAGGTGAAGGGGCCGACCGAGTTCGCGGTCCCGTGCACCGCGACGATGGCGATGGAGAGCGTCGCGGTGGAGGCGCCGACGGCTCCGAAGCGGCCGGCGGCCCAGATGAGGGCGGGGAAGGGCAGGAAGGCCATGGGGTGGAAGGTGTCGGAGGGGGCGATGCCCGGGGTCCACACCAGCATGCTGGTCACGATGGCGGCGCAGAGGACGGCGACGGCCTCCAGCGCGCGGGGGCGCGACCAGGGGGTGGCGTGGCGGGCGCGGGCCCAGGTCAGGATGAACGGGGCGACGATGAGGGCGCCGGCGGCGTCGCCGAGCCACCAATCGCGCATCATCTTGGCGTGGTCCGCCCAGTCGGCGGCGCCGAAGAGGCAGAGGCTGGTGGTGCCGACCGCGGCGCTGGTCAGCGGGGCGAGGATGACGCCGCCGAGGGTGAACCAGACGAGGTCGCGCCGGCGCCAGAAGCGCGGGTCGAAGCGGCTTGGCGCGCGCAGGATGGCGAAGGCGACGAGGGCCTCGAGGGTGTTGCCGGCGCCCACGGCGAGGGCGAGCCAGAACCCGCAGCCGCCATAGATGGCCGCGCCGACCGCACCTACGAGCACGCCGGGCCAGAGACGGAGACCCCCGAGGTAGAGCGCCGCGATGGCGATGCCCGTGGGCGGCCACACCAGCGTGACCGCTTGGTGTTCGTGGGCGAGGGCCAGACCGACGACGCCCGTGAGGAGATAGGCCGCAGCGACGACGATCGTCTGCACGATTGTGCGTCGCAGCATATTCGGGGCTTGATGCACGGTGAACCGGGCCGGGGTGACCATTGGAAAGGTCACCGCGTGCGCACGCGCTCGACCCGTGGGGTGAGTGCGCAGGCGCGCGGGGCGATGGGAGGCCGCGGTGAACGGCCTTCCATCTACCCTACGGCACCGAAGGAGGTGTCACAACCACCCGGAATCGCACGCGCGGGTAAAAGCGCCGCGCGTGCGACGAGCCCGCCGATCGCGCGCGGGCTCGCGGCTACTTGGCGACGCGGATGCGGAACGCGGTCTTGCTCAGGATACCCACGGCGTAGAGGGTCTTGCCGTCGGCGGAGAGCGCCAGCGCGAAGGCGCCGTTCATACCCACGTCCCCGTCGCCGGCGTTGGTCAGCACGACGCGCTTGGCGCCATCGGGGGCGACGTGGAAGACGTTGCCGACGTTTCCGGCGGCCACGTACGCGTTGCCCGCGGCGTCGACCACGACGTCCTCCGCCTCGGTCAGCGAGTGGATGCCGTCGCCCGACGCGTCGAGGATCAACGTCACCGCCCCGCCGGGCGTGATCTTGAAGACGTTGTCGCTGGACTTGCAGACCACATAGACATTGCCCGCGCCGTCGATGGCCATGTCCTCGCAGCCCGCGGCTGTGGCCACCCCGTCGCCGGTGGAGTCCAGGATGCGGGTGACCACGCCCAGCGGGGTCCGCTTGAACACGTCGCCGCCGGCGGTGGACACGTAGATGTTGCCGTTGGCGTCGCTCTCCACGCAGTTGGGGTTGGTCATCGCGTGGGTCCCGTCGCCGGTGCTGTCGACGACCGGGGCGATGGCCCCGAGCGGCGTCAGCTGGAAGACGACGTCGGTGGTGGTGGACGCGGCGTAGACGTTGCCCGCGGAGTCGAGGGCCAGGCCGCCGGAGCTCCCCTCGTAGTTGGTCACCCCGTCCGCGATCTGGTCGAGGATCTGGGTGATGCCCCCCAGCGGCGTGGTCCTGAAGACGTTGTCGCTGCCGCCGATGCCCATGGCTGTGTAGAGGTTTCCGGCGGGATCGACCCGCGACTCGAAGGGCCCGTTCAGGGTGTTGAAGCCGTCGCCCGTCGAGTCGAGGACCACGGAGATGACTCCCAGCGGCGTGACCTTGAACACGTTGTTCGAGCCCAGGCCGTTGATGAAGACGTTGCCCGAGGAGTCGAGGTCGATGTCGCTGAGCAGGCTGACGCTGGCCGGGGCAGCGAGGGCCGCGCTGAAGATCGGCGTCACCGAGATGTCGCAGGCGGCCGAGCAGCCGTCCTCGTCCTCGTTCCCGCCGTCGTCGCACACCTCGAAGAGGCCGATGTTGCCGTCGCCACAGTAGCCCTCGAGCTGACATCTGGCGTCGCAGCCGTCGTCGTCCTCATTGTTGCCGTCGTCGCAACCCTCGAACGCGTCGACGACGCCGTCGCCGCAGGTGCGGCAGTGCAGGCCGCCGTCCACCAGCGGGTTCGACGTCTCATAGGTGATCGCCAGCGCCAGGGTCCCCGAGGTCGTCGTCGGCAAGGTGCCGTCCGCGGCGGTGAAGTCGACGTAGGCGCACTCATCGTAGCAGCGGCGCATGAGCTCAAAGGTCGGGACGAAGTTGTCGACGTACTTCCCGACGTTGTGCACTGCAGCAAAGGCGATGCGCCCGTCCAGCCCCTGGTCGTTGTTTAGCAAGGGGGAGAGCGCGTCCGCCCCGAACCGGTGCGGTGCGCTGTTGTCGACGATGGTCTCCGTCGGCGCGTCGTCCACCTGGAGCTGCCCGTCGACGAAGAGCTGGACGCCGTCGCTGTGGCGGACCAGCGCCAGGTGGTGCCACTGGCCGGCGCTGACGACGCCGGTCGCGCTCTGGTATTGAGCCGCCCCGATCGGCCAGTCCGTCGCCGCCCGCCCGGTGCTGGTGACGCTGAGCTGCCCGTAGTCGCCGCTGGCCGCGCGCTTCTCCCACACCCGCGCCCCGGCCGCGCCCGGCAACGCGTCGAGCCAGACCAGCGCCTCCACCGTGAACTCGGTGAAGTCGCCGGGCCGCAGCAGCGGGTCGTCGGCGATCTCGAAGTAGTTGAGCGCGCCGTCCAGCTGGAAGCTCAGGCACTCCAGGCGGCAGGCGGCCGAGCACCCGTCGAGGGACTGGTTCCCGCCGTCGTCGCACTGCTCGCCCAGCTCGATGATGTCGTTGTTGCAGACGCCCGGCACGCCGACGCAGCGGATGCCAGCGGTCGGCGTGGCGGTCTCGGGGGCCAGCCCGCCTCGCGCCCCGGACCGCAGCGCCGCCGGGGCCTCCGCCCAGCTCCCGCCACGGGTGCCCCGCAGCGTCCCGCTCGGCGGCCCCTGGGGGTTCAGGTACGGCGAGATCGCGTAGTAGTTGGCCGCGCCCCAGTCCGACACCCACTCACCGACGTTGCCCGCCATGTCCAGCGCGCCGTAGGGGCTCGCGCCGAGCGGCGCCAAGCTCCCCGCGGGCGCCGGGCCGCCGAGCCCGCACCCGTGGCCCAAGACGGGCGCCGAGTAGGTGGCCAGCGCGCAGTCCTCCGGCAGGTCGCCCCACGGGTACATGCGCCCGTCCGTGCCGCGCGCCGCCTTCTCCCACTCCGCTTCGGTCGGCAGCCGCTTGCCCACCCACGCGCAGTACTCCGCCGCCTGCGCCCACGTGGGGTTGTTCACCGGATGCGACTCCTTGCCCGGCACCCCGTAGGTCGGCTCGATGCTCACGTCCGGCTCGGTGCACGCCGACGCCTCGACGCACGCCTGATACTGGCTGACCGTGACCTCGCGCTCGTCGATGAAGTACGTGTCGAGATACACGGGGTGCCGCGGCTCCTCCGTGAGCGTCTCGCAGCCGCCCTCCCACGGCGCGCACCCCATCTGGAAGCGACCCGCCGGCACGGTCACCATGTGGAACGGCGCGTGCGGCGCCGGCAGGTCGGGGGCGGCCGTGCGCACCAGGCGTATCCCGAAGTCCACGGCGGTCGCGGTCGGCGACACGGCCAGCCGGAACGCCGGCCGCGCATGAGTCTCCACGCCACCGCTGAACCAGCTACCCGAACGGAGCAGCCGCTGCGAGCCGGTGGGCGGCCCAGCGGGGTCCACGGCGCGCGCGCCCGCGTAGGCCTCGTGCCAATCCCAGACCCACTCCCACACATTCCCGCTCATATCGCACAGCCCGTACGCGTTGGCCGCCCGCGTGCAGCTCGGCCGCGCGTGCCCCGCCTCCGGGAAGATCCACCCCACCTCGGTGATGTCGTGGCTGCCGGCGAAGCTGTACGGCTCGCCGCCGCGCGCCGCGACCTCCCACTCCGCCGAGGTCGGCACGCGCCAGCCCTCGCACGCGTAGGGATCCTCCACGCCTCCGCACGGGTCCAGCCCCTGCGCGATCGACACCGCGTCGGCAAACGCCATCGCCTCCGCGAAGGTCACCGAATCCACGGGGCAGTCGCCCACGCACCCGCTCTCCTGCGACGGGTCCGACCCCATGAAGAGCGCATACTGCGCCCGCGTGACCTCACCCTGCATCACCCAAAACCCGCGCGTGATGACCACGTCGTGCACCGGCAGCTCGTCGGGCTGGCACTCGGCGAAGAAGGTGTCGCGCCCCGACTCACAGCCGATCCGCGTCGCCGCCGCGTCCACAAACGCGATGAGGCCCAGGTCCGGGTCCAGGTCCAGGCTGCCCGTCCCGTCATCAGCGCCCACCAGCGGGTCCGTCTCGCCAGGATCCACCGCGCCGAGATGGTACGAGTCCTCCGCCCCGTCGACGACCCCGCCGTCGTCGGTGTCGGTGTCCAGCGGGTCGGTCGTGGTGCCGGGATCGGCGTCGGGCACGAAGATCGCCACGTCCGTGTCGAAGCCCATGGGCTGGTCGAGGCCGACCTCCACGCCGTCTGGCAGCCCGTCGCCGTCAGTGTCCGCGAGGTTCGGGTCCATCTCGCCCGAGCCGCTGGTGCCCGTGCCGCCCAGGATGGAGGGCGCCGCGCCGTCGCTGTTGCTGTCCTCCGCCCCATCGGTCAGCCCGTCGTCGTCGGTGTCGTCGTCGTTGGGGTCGGTCTTGCTCACCGGGTCCGCGTCGGGGAAGAGCGCCGAGTCGGTGCCGAGGAAGGTCACGCCGGTGCCGCCGCTCGTCCCTGGCGGGATCGCCGAGGTCACGCCGACCTCCAGGCCGTCAGGCAGCCCGTCGCCGTCCGTGTCCGGGTTGTCGTAGCTGGTCGGTCCGAAGGCCGCCAGCGGGCCCGTCCCCAGCGTCTCATCTCCGTCGCTCAGCCCGTCGTCGTCCGAGTCCGCGTCCAGCGGGTTGCGGAAGCCGTCGTTCTCGAAGGCGTCGTCCAGCCCGTCGCCGTCGGTGTCCGCGTCGAGCGGATCGGTGCCCAGGCCAGCCTCGACCGCGTCGTCCAGCCCGTCGTCGTCGTCGTCCTCGTCCACACAGTCGGCCTCTCCGTCCGCGTCCGTGTCCGGGAACCCGTCGTCCGTCACGCCGGAGCAGTTGTTGTCGATCCCGTCGCAGAGCTCCGTCACGCCGGGCTTGATGGCCGGGTCGTCGTCATCGCAGTCGCCGAACTGCGTCGCGCTATAGGGCGGAGTGGGCCCGCACAAGCACTGCGAGTCCGCGGTGACGCCGAAATCGTCGCTGTCGGTGTCCCGGTAGAACACCGCGCACCCAAAGGCGCCCTCGTCATCGGTGACGCCGTTGCAGTCGTCGTCGACGCCGTTGCAGGCCTCGGTCCCGGGCGCGCCGGGCAGCGCGTCACACTCCACGTCGAGCTTGTCCGCCGCGCACACCAGGAAACCGCCGGAGCTGCACGCGCCGACACCCGCCGCGCAGCTGTCGCCCTTGGTGAGGAAGGTCTCGTCGGTGAGCCCGTCGCAGTCGTTGTCTTTTCCGTCGCACAGCTCGGTGTTGCCTGGGAAAATGCTGTTGTCGGAGTCGTCGCAGTCCTCGAAGACCGCCCACGGATCGCCGTCGTGACTCGTGACGTCCGGGACGGCCGGTGCGGCGAGCACGAGCGGGCTTGGCAGCACCAGACAGCCGCCGCCGACCACCGCGGTCGCCGTGTGGTTGGCCAGGAAGCCGTACCCGTCGGCGCCATAGTCGATGGTGACCTCGGTGAGGACCACGTCGGTCAGGGTGATGGTCAGGCCGTTGACTCCCGTCTGAATCGGCGTCGACGGGTCCACCGCGAGCGAGCCGGCCGCCTGGAAATAGGTCTTCGCGGCGCGCGGAGCGGCCCAGCGGCTGGGCAGGTCCTCCATCAGGCGCACGCACTCGGTGCAGGTGGCGAAGTCGGCGTTGGCCGCGCTGGTGAGGCTGAACGCGCTGCCCGTCTGCGAGTAGAGGTCGACGGAGAGGTACTCCGGTTGCCCGCTGTCGCCCAACTCAGGGGCGATGGTCTCGGCGAGGTACCCCTCGGCCAGGGGCACCGTGCCGTTGTTGCGGTGGATGGCGAAGCCGCCGACGCCGGTCAGCACGGTGCAGGCGACGCCCCCGCAGCTGATGGTGGTGTTCGCGCACACGGTCGCGCCGTCGTCGGCCGGGTCGCAGGCCACGGTCCCTTCGCGCTGGCAGGCGCCCAGCGGGGCCTGGCAGACGTTGCCGAGGGTCGGGAACGCCTCGTCCGTGGTGCCGTCGCAGTCGTCGTCGGCGAGGTTGCAGGTGTCGTCGGCGGCGGCCGCGGGCGCGTCGCAGGGGGTCCAGCCGGTCTCCGCGACGCACACCTGCGAGCCGTTACACGTCCCGAAGCCGTTGGTGACGGCGCAAGCGCGCACGTCGTCGGCGTCACCGGGGAGGCAGTCACAGGACCCGCTCAGGGGCAGGCAGCGCTCCACGCCGGCGCCGATGTCGACGCAGCCGAACCCCGCGTCGCACCCGCCGCCGTCGTCGCAGGGCATCACGCACACCATCACGTCGTCTTGCTCGACGCAGCTTCCCACGCCGCAGGTCGCGTCGGTCACGCACGGCAGACACGTCGTGTCCTCCGACGGCACGCACGCGGTCGGCCCCGCCGGCTCGTAGCCCAGCGCGCAGCTGCCGACGACGCAGTCGGGGTTGCCCGGCGGCCCCGCGCACACTCCCGTCCCGTTCGGGAACATCCCGGTGCAATTGTTTCCGCAACTTACGCAGTGTTCATCTGTGAAATAGGCCCCGAAGCCGTCCACGAAGCTCTCGTCGGTCTTCGAGTCGCAGTCGTTGTCGAGTCCATCGCAGATCTCGGGCTTTCCGGGCGTCATCGCGCCGACGGCGTCGTCGCAGTCGGCGCCGGTGAGCGCGACGTAGGGGGCCTCCGGGCCGCACAAGCAGCGCGAATCGCCCACCTTTCCGGCGCCGTCCCCGTCGTCGTCGCGGAAGAAGGCGACGCAGCCCACCGCGTCTTCCTCGTCGGTGTCGCCCCCGCAGTCGTTGTCGGCGCCGTCGCAGACCTCGGTATTTCCTGGGAAGTTGCCGGCGACGCTGTCGTCGCAGTCGATGCCCTCGGGCGAGCCGTCCCCGTCGGCGTCCACGCACCCGCCGATGGGCGTGAAGACACAGCCCGAGATCGGCGAGCAGCTATCGGCCGTGCAGCCCTTCGCGTCGTCGCAGACCTGGGGGTTGGTGCCCTTGCAGATCCCGGCGTCGCAGAGGTCCTGGGTCGTGCACAGGTCGCCGTCGTCGCAGGGGCCGGCCGTGAAGGTCGCGGTACAGCCGCTGCCCGCGTCGCAGGCGTCCACGGTGCAGGGGTTGCCGTCGTCGCAGTCCGCCGGCGGGCCTCCCGTGCAGAAGCCGAACGCGCACACATCGTCGATGGTGCAGGCGTCGCCGTCGTTGCACGCGGGGCCGCTCGCTGGGGCGGCCGCGCACAGGCCGGTCAGCGGCGCGCAGGTGTTGGGCTGGCACGGGTCCCCGCTGGGGGTGCAGGTCACGGGGGTGAGCGGGTCGATGACGCACGCGTTGTCGACGCAATGGAGCGTGCCGTTGCACAGGTTGGCGTCCTCAAAGGGCGCGCAGTCGACGTCGAGGACGCACTCGCACGCGTTGGTGCCGCCCACGCAGGCGCCGGCGAGGCAGGCGTCGCCTTCGGTGCAGGGGTTCTCGTCGTCGCAGGGGGCCGTGTTGGGGACCGCGTCGCAGGCGCCCAAGCCGGAGGCGCAGAAGTCGTCGGTGCAGGGGTCTTGGTCGTCGCAGACCTTCGCGGCGCCCGGGGCGCAGGCGCTGTTGGTGCAGAGGTCGCCGAGCGTGCAGGGGTCGCCGTCCTCGCACGGCGCGCTGTTGGCCGTGGCCACGCAGTCGCCCGTCCCGGCGTCGCAGGTGTCGCTGGTGCACGGGTTCTCGTCGTCGCAGCTCTTGAGCGCTCCGGAGAGGCAGGCGCCACCTGCGCAAACGTCGCCCTCGGTGCACGCCTTGCCGTCGTCGCACGCGGCCGTGTTGGGCACGTGGACGCAGCCGGTGCCGGGCACGCAGCTGTCGTCGGTGCACGGGTTTCCGTCGTTACAGCTCGCGGCGAGGCCTGCGACGCATTCGCCGGCCGCGCAGAGCTCGCCCACCGTGCACTCGTCGCTGTCGTCGCAGACCGTCCCCGCGGGGGCGGGGCCCAGCTCGCACAGGCCGGTCGCGGGCTGGCACGCGTCGACCACGCACGGGTCGTCGGGCGTCGAGCACACCACCACCGTCTCAGGGTCCGTCACGCAGGCGCCCTGAATGCAGGTCCGCACGCCGTTGCAGAGGTCGTCGTCCTCGGTGGCGGCGCAGTCCGCGTCCGATTGGCACAGGCACACGGTCGCGCCCGCCGCGCACACCCCGCCCGCGCAGACGTCGCCCGTGGTGCAGGCGTCGCCGTCGTCGCAGCCCAGGCCGTTGGGCGTGTGGGTGCAGCCGTCCGTCGGGCTGCAGAGGTCGTTCGTGCAGGGGTTGGCGTCGTCGCAGCTCGTGGCAGCGCCCGCGGTGCAGGCTCCGGCCACGCAGGCGTCGCCGAAGGTGCAGGCGTTGCCGTCGTCACAGGGCCCCGCCGCGGGCACGCTGGAGCAGGCGCCGGTGACCGGGTTGCAGAGGTCGGCGGTACACACGTTCTTGTCGTCGCACGTCACGGCGGGTCCGCCCACGCAGAGCCCCGCCTGGCAGCCGTCGCCCACCGTGCAGGCGTCGCCGTCGTCGCAGGCCTGTCCGCCCGTGGTCGGCTGCAGCGCGCAGGTCCCACTCGCGGGCGAGCACACGGACTTCGTGCAGGGATCGCCCGTCGGCGCGCAGACCACCACCGACACGGGGTCCACCACGCACGCGTTGTTCACGCAGATCAGCGTGCCGTTGCACGGGTTTCCGTCTTCTGAGGCGGCGCAGTCGGAGTTCTTGACGCACGCGCACGAGTTCGCCCCCGATTTGCAGGCGCTCGCGGCGCACAGGTCCCCGACCGTGCAGGCGTTCCCGTCGTCGCAGGGCCCCCCCGCGGGCAGCGCCGCGCACAGCCCGGTCCCGGGGTTGCACGCGTCGCTGGTGCACGGGTTGCCGTCGTCGCAGCCCTTCGGCGTCCCCGGAGTGCAGGCGCCGGCGGTGCAGAAATCGCCGATGGTGCAGGCGTTCGAGTCGTCGCACGGGCCCGCCGCCGGCACGAAGACGCAGGCGCCGCTGGCGATGTTGCAGGAGTCCGCCGTGCAGGGGTTGCCGTCGTTGCACAGCTTGGCGGCCCCCGGCGCGCACAGGCCCGCGACGCAGCTGTCGCCCGTCGTACACGGGTTGCCGTCGTCGCAGGCGCCGGCCTTGGGCACGAAGGCGCAGGCGCCGGTCGCCGCCACGCATGAGTCGGTCGTGCAGGGGTTCGCGTCGTTGCAGCTCACCGGAGTGCCGGCCGCACAGGCGCCCGCGACGCAGATATCCCCCACGGTGCAGGCGTTCCCGTCGCTGCACGCCGCCGAGTTCGCCTTGTGGACGCACACGCCCTTCAGCGGGTCGCAGATGTCGTTGGTGCACGGGTTGGAGTCGTCGCAGGACTCAGCACACCCCAGGTCGCAGACGTCGCCCAAGCCGTCGCCGTCGCTGTCGGTCTGGTCCGAGTTCGCCTGAAACGGGCAGTTGTCGATGGCGTCGATGGCCCCGTCGGCGTCGCTGTCGCCCGCCAACACCGCGCAGTCCGGCACCCCGTCCCCGCTCGTGTCGAAGCCCTCGTCCACCAACCCGTCGCAGTCGTCGTCCCGCTTGTTCCCGCAGAGCTCAGCCACCGCCGGGTTGACCGTGGCCGCGGTGTCGTCGCAGTCCGCGGGGTTTCCCGTCGTGAAAAACCCGTCGCCGTCCGCGTCAGCGCCCTGCGGCGTCCCCACGGGCGGCCCGACCAAGACCTTCGCCACCATCTTCACCGGCGGGTTCACGCCGTCGCTCACCGTGACCGTCACCGAATACAGGCCCGCGGATTGCGAGGAGAAGGTCGCCTTCTTCCCGCCGCTGCCGGGCACGGTCGTCACGAGCGCGGCCGGCGCCCATATAAAGGATAGGGTGTCGCTGTCTTTCGCCGACGCCGTCATCGCGAGGGGCTCGCCGGCCTTCACCGTGGCGCCCGAGGGCAAGATGAAGGGGTCGGCGGGCGGCAGGTTCGCGTCCACCCCCAGCACGGTCAGCGTGACCTTGCCGGGCGGCCCCTCGAGGACCTGGCCGTCCGAGGCCACGCAGGCCACCGTGTAAGTCCCGGGGGTCTCCGCCGGCCCGAACACGCTGGTGTTGCCAGTCGCGGACTGCAGAAGCGGCGACGCGCCGAACGCGCCCTCGCCGTCGAGCAGCCCCCAGCGCACGGTCAGCCCGCCGTCGCCGTCCATGTCCATCGGCATCGTGCTCAGCGAGCTGAGCTCGCCGACCCGCAGCACCTTCTTCGTCGCGTTCACCGGGCAGGTGGGCGCGTGGTTCATCGGGATGGGCGCCCGCGCGATGACCTGAATCGCCCGGCTCAGCACCTGCCCCTTCCACGCCGCCGCGCAGGTCACCACGCGGGTGCCCTTGGCGGTCGCCGTCAGCTCGACCCCACCCGCGACCGTGACCAGCGTGTCGCTCGGCTCGCTCGACGACCACTGAAAGGCCAGCCCGTCCGCCCCCGGCAGCCCGCTCGCGGCGCACGCCAGCGGCAGCGTCGTCCCCACCAACGCGGACACCGGCCCGGGCGGCGTGGCCTCCACGTCCGGGAGTGCCGGCCCGACCGCCGCCTGCAGCGCGTCGAGGACCCCGCTGCAGTCAGCGTCGGCCTGGGTCGCGGCGGCCTCGGCCCCCGCCTTGAAGCTGGCGGTCTGCTGGTGCAGCAGGATGGTCTGCTCGGGGTCGAAGGGCGAGCCCGACGCGTCCCCCGGCGCGAAGGCCAGCCACAGCTTGGCCCGCAGGGAGTAGCTCGCGCCGTCGGGCGGCGACTTGAAGCGCGCCACCAACCCCTGACCGCGCAGCAGCGGCTCGATTTGGGCCGCCCACGCGTCCGACAGCTTCGGGAACTTCACGTCGTAGCGGAGCTTGCCGCTCTCGTCGCCGACCGTGACCCGCGCCGTCCCGCCCGGCCCCGCGTAGAGCGTCGTGACGTAGCGCTGCAGCTCGACGACCGCGCCGTCCGAGCCCAGCCAGGCCATCTCCCAGAAGGCCCGCACGCTGCCCGAAAACCCAGGCGCCAGCACGCGTTTCGACAGGGTCCCGCTGGTGTCGCCGACCGGCAGCAGGGCCACGGACGAGGCCGGCACGTCCGCCAGGGTCCCGCCCAGCACCGCGCTGGCGCCGCGGGTGCGCGGGCAGCCGTCGGCCGAGCGATTCTGCGCGCTCAGGTCGAAGGCGTACTTCGGCATGCCCGCCACGAAGATGGTGAAGTGCTGCGCGTCGACGGCCAGCAGCGCGTTCTGCGAGTCGACCGACTTCACGCTGGCCCCCGACCAGCAGCCCGACGCCTCGGTGAGGAAGTAGACCTGGAGGGCCGAGGCCTGGGGGGCGAAGTCCGGGTTGAAGGGCACGTTGACCGTCGCCGAGACGTCGAAGCTCGTACCCGCGGGCCCGACGACCACGGCCTTGGTCGCGGAGTCCTCGACCAGCGGCGCGGGCGCCAACCCCGGCCCCAGCCCCGACAGGGTCAGCAAGATGGGCTCTTCGATGACGTCGCGCGGCACCTCGACGCCAGAGCCCTCGTAGCTGCCGTTGGCCAGCACCGCGACGGAGCCGCCCTCCTTGCCGACCTCCCCCTGCGCCAGCAGCTCGGCCGAGGCGACGGTAAGCCGCACGGATTGCGTGACCGTCGTAGCCCCGATCCGCCCGCGCACCACCACGTCGTGCGCCCCCACGTCGGCGAGCTTCGGTATCCAGCGCAGTTGCCCCGCGCCGTCAAACGCCGCGCCCGTCGGGCCGCTGACCAGCTCGAAGCTAGCGTTTCCCGACAGCGACAGCCGCGGGACGTAGCGGTACTCGAAGCCGACGAGCACGAAGTTTGCGGGCGCGGTGACAAAGGCCAGCGGCACCGCGGGGGCCGTCAGGTCGGGGATCTCGAAGGTGTCGGCGTCGGCGTCCGCTTCGTCGATCTCCGTGTCCACATCAGGCCCGCCGCCGTCGCCGTCCGCGACCGACCCGTCCGCGTCAGGCCCGTCCACGTCAGGCCCCACCGCGTCCGCGTCGCCATCGGGCGCGCCGTCGGGCGCATCCCCCACCGCGTCGGGCTGCACATCCGAGACCGCGTCGCCGGCCTCCTCCTCGCCACCGCAAGCGCCCGCAGACAGCGCCAGCCCGACGACGAGCGCCAGCGCCGCAGCGCCTCGAAGCACCGCGGCGCGGGGCCGGAGCGAAAGAACCATCGGATCAACGTCCGGCATGAGAGCGGCCCCCGGTGACGTGGCGACAGCCAGCACAACCCCGCATCGCACGAATGCGCGTGGCGGGCCGCCGGCTGCGTCGAACTCGGTGAAGAGCGCCCATACTAAGGCGCGCGGCGCCCTCGCATCAATCGCAGACCGGTGCGGCTTCCGCCTTGCCAGCGACGCCGCGGTCGGCGCCCTTCGTGAGTCGGCTTGGTAGGTCACCGCTCTGGGGGGCCGTGTGAGCCGGATGAGGGGCCGCGTGAGCCGGGCCTGCTCGGGTGAGCCACCCGGAGCCCCGGGAGCGCGGCGGGCGGTGTCAGCCCTTCGTGGCACGCGCTCGGAGGGGGGCCAGCCTCCGGGCCGTCGCACGCGCCGACTCAGGCGCGCGGGTGGGGGCCGGGGAGGTGCTCGCGGGTCCACGGGTGCTGGTGGTGGTCGAGGGCGCCGGCGGGTGCGGCGTAGCCGGGGTCTGCGTGGGCGCGAAGGATGGCGAGCTCGGCCCGGGAGGCCTCGGCGAAGGCCAGCATCGCTCGGGCGCCGGCGACCATCGCGGCGGTGAGGTCCGTGCCGTGCTCGTCGAGGATTCGGGCGCGACCGGCGAGCACGTCGGCGCCGTCGCCGCCGTGGATGTCCGGCGTCGTCCGGGGCGTGCCGAGGGCGTGTTGCTCAGGGCAGAAGGGGAGCGGGCGCACGGTCGGCAAGGCGAACAGGTCGTCGAGCGACGCCCCGAGGCCGTAGTCGGTGCCGTCGACGCCACAGCGCCAGCCCGCGATGCACCCGCTGACCAGAACGCGCCAGGGCTCCGCCGCAGTCGGCCGGCGAATGGCGTCCAGACCCGCCCCGTGATGTGCGAGCAGCATGGGGCGAGCCTGGGCGCGCGAGGCAGACCGGTCAAGGCCGGGAAGCGCGGCGCAAGGGGCGGCGCGGTCGAGCCGGCAAGGGCCCTCGCCGCGCAGGCCGAGATGGTGCGCATCAGCTTGGTCGAAGTGCGTCGAGGAGTCCTCGAGCCGATGCTCCCAGCGACGCGGCACCGACCGCCAGGGCGAGGATGCGCTGCCGGAGCTGGCAATTGCGACATCGCGACGCCGACGCTACGCTGCCGGCGTGGGTACTTCTGCAGATCAGAGCTACATCGACGGCTGGCGCCAGCGCGAACGCGCCCTCGCCGCGGCTGCGGCCTCGTGGCGCCGTGACCGCCTCAGCGAAGCAGCCGACGCCGCCCGCCAGGTCCGCGAGCGCTTCCCGAGCGTGCGTCGCGTGGTCCTCTTCGGAAGTCTCGCCCGCGGCACCGCGGGGCCCGGCAGCGACGTCGATCTGTGGCTAGAAGGGCTGCCCGAGTCAGACTGGCTCGACGCCGTCTCGCTGGTCCGCCAGTCCATCCGCAACGCCGAGGTGGACGTGGTCCGCGCCGAGTGGGCCCGGGCCCCCATCGCCGCCCGTGTCGCAGCAGAGGGCGTGGTGCTCAGTGGAGGCTGAACCCCGGTCCGACCGCCTGCGCTTGCTGGTCGCCGAACTCGAAGGCGAGCTGGAGCGCGCGGGTCGGCTGGTCGCCGAGTTCGAGCGAGCCCGGACGCTGCTCGCCCGGCCCGAATGCGAAGTGCTCACCGTCTACGGCGCCGCCGCGCTGCTGGAGTCCTACTACACAGGTGCTGAGAAGACGCTGAAGCGCATCGCCGCCACCTTGGGGGGTATGCCGTCGGGCGAGAACTGGCATCGCGCACTGCTGGCCTCGATGGCGCTGGCCATCGACGGATTGAGGCCGGCCGTATTGAGCGCGCCCGCCATCGCCGCGCTCGACCCCTTCCTCGCGTTCCGGCACCGGTTCCGAAACCTCTACGTGTTCGAACTAGAGCGGGCGCCCATGCTCACGCTGCTCGAGCGGGGCCCGGCGACCCACGACGTCTTCTCCGCCGACATCCACGCGTTCATCGCGCGACTGAAGACATGGATAGTCGACCTCGACGCGGGGTAGCGGCAGACGGCGGCTGACGCCCCGACCACACGGCCTCGGCGCTCACCTTCTCGTGGGCGGTGCGGCGGTCAGAAACCGGCTCCTCACGAGGCCGCCAAGCGGAGCGAACCCCGCACCCCGACACGAGACCGTTCGGGTCTACCGCGCGCGACTTACCGCTTGACTATGGTGACATATGTTCAGTATGCTTGCTCCTTCACCGGCAGGGAGCAAGATGATGGCGGAACTCCTATGCAACGCGGCGCCGGAGGGCTGCTCGAACGAGGATCTGGGGGACCGGATCACCGAGCTGGCGGCTCATCTGAACGCGGCGAGCTGTCGCTTCCTTGAGCTCGTCGGGGAGTTCGATCGCAGACAAGCGTGGGCGCAGTGGGGCATCGCTTCGTGCGCGCACTGGCTCTGTTGGAAGTGCGGCATCGGGCTCGGCGCCGCCGGTGAGAAGGTGCGGGTGGCCCGGCGGCTCGCGGAGCTTCCGCGGCTCTGCGAGGCGTTCCGCTCCGGGGTGCTCAGCTACTCGAAGATGCGGGCGGTCACCCGCGTGGCCACGCCGGACAACGAGGAGTTCCTGCTACGCGTGGCCCGGACGGGCACGGCGTCGCACCTCGAGAGGCTGTGCCGGGAGCGGCGCCGGGTCGAGCGGGCCGAGGACGAGAGCGAGGCATCGGAACGCCGACACGCTGAGCGGGCGGTCTCCTGGTGGTGGGATGAGGATGGGGCGCTCGTGCTGAAGGCGCGGCTCTCGCCCGACGACGGCGCGCTGCTGCTCCGGGCACTGGAGGCGGCGCGGGAGGTGATCCGCGAGGAGGCCCGGAACGCTGGCGAGGAGTGTGGAGATCTTTCCGCGGAGAGATCCGACGCCCTGGTGCAGCTCGCCGAGACCTGGCTCGCGCGCGGCCCGGGCGAGCTTGCGGGTGGAGAGCGGCACCAGGTCATCGTGCACGTCGACGCCGCGACGCTGGCCGACCCGGAGACCGAGGGCCGAAGTGCGGTGGAGGGGGGCCCGCGCCTCTGTCCCGAAACGGCGCGGCGGCTCGCCTGCGACGCGAGCCGCGTCATCGTCACAGACGGCGAGCAGGGCGAGCCCCTGTCCATCGGCCGCCGCTCGCGGACGATCCCCTCAGCCATCGGCCGCGCCCTGCGCATTCGCGACGGGGGCTGCCGTTTCCCCGGCTGCCAGAATCGGCGATTCGTCGACGGCCATCACATCCGACATTGGGCCAATGGCGGCGAGACCAGCCTCGACAACCTCGTCCTCCTCTGCCGCCGTCACCACCGCCTCGTCCACGAGGGCGGCTTCGAGGTGGCGCGCGGGCGCAACGGCCAACTGCGCTTCCGCACACCCGAAGGCTGCGAGCTCCTCGCCGCGCCGCCGCTGCCGACCCTCGACCCAGGCGCGCCCGAGCGTCTCGCCGCCGCACACCGCCGCCGAGGCCTCGACATCGGTCCGACGACGACCCTCCCAGGCTGGCGCGGCGAACCGATGGACTACACCATCGCCCACGGCATCCTCGCCGACCTGGCGCGAGCAGGTCCGTGACCAGGACCAGCGGTGTCAGGCACCCACCATACCGTTGCCGCGCACCGCGTTCTTGCACCGTAGCGGGCCGCCGGGGTCGCGTGCCGGGAAGCGGGTGGCGGGTCACGTCGGCGGGGGAGCGGGCGGCGGGATGGTCAATTGCCGTGGCTCCTGACAGCACAGGCGCTACAATGGGGTGCACCAGCACCTCGCCTCTGGAGCCAGTCATGGCCACCCCGCCCCGCATCACCTTCGATCCGTCAGTTATGGGCGGGAAGCCGTGCATTCGCGGGCTCCGGGTCACCGTCGGTACCGTAGTAGGTTTGCTCGCATCCGGGCATTCGCCGAGCGAGATCCTCGCGCTCTACCGTATCACCTCGCCGCGCCAGGGGTGACGCGCTAGAGCTGTCCCGTCGAGGATCTCGCGCCGATGCGAGCACGCGCGGTTGCGTGTCGCGGTGGGAGGTGCGGGATGGTTGGGACGGAGCACGCGCAGGTCAGCAACGATACCGTTGATGAGCGTCGAGCTCGGCCTCTTGCTCGGGCGTCAACACGGCGCATCGCGGTCACGATTTCGATACAATCGTCTTGGACGGCTAAAGATCCATGTGGCGGAATAAGATCACATCTCCCCAGTTGTGCAGGCCGTTACACTTCACCGCCTCACGATGCACCGAGCCCATGCCGATCTCCACGATACGACCGCCAGCAGGCGCTTCGTGTCGAAATAGGCGTCAGGCGCCTGCGGCACCACCGCGCGGGGGCCGTTGCTGGGGGCAGGCTTCCGGGCTAGGTTTCCCGCGACGCGGGGATTGGCGCAGGGTTTGAGCGACTGAGAGTGGGAGGCGCGGTGATCACTGGCGACATCAAGAATCAGGTAGACGGCATCTGGACCACGTTTTGGACCGGATCGAGCAGTCTCGAAATTCTTCGGCGATCTCGTATCTGCTCTTCATCAAGCAACTCGACGATCTCGAGCTGGCGCAGAAACGGAAGGCGCAACGGCTCGGCGGGGCGGTTGAGAACGCCCGCTTTTGGGCCTGAGCAGCATCTGCGGTGGTCGCGGGTCGCCGAAGCCTGGCGGCGGGCCGAAAATGCTGAGGCTGGTCGCGATGAGGTCTTTCCCCTTCATCAAGACCCTCGGCGGCGATGGGGCGGCGACGTCTTACGCGCGCCATATGAAGGTTTCTTGGTCTTCCTCATCACCTCGCCGGCGCTGCTGACCAGCGTGGTCGATCGAATGGAGAAGCTCCGCTCGAGGACCGCGACACCAGAGCGACCTTTACAGTACATGCTGTCGAAGCTGACCACCGCCGGTCGGAACGGCCAGTTCCGCACGCCGCGTCACATCATCCGCATGATGGTCGAGATGGTCTCGCCCACCGTCGCAGAACGTTGTCTGCGACCCGGCCTGCGGCTTTGCGGGCTTTCTGGTCTCGGCCGCCGAGTACCTGCGCGAGCTGACCAGCGGGCCAAAACCTCGTATCGCCGCGCGCTGCGGCACTTCTCAAAGGCATGTTTACGCTTCGGGCACTGACGCGACCCGCGCTGCATGTCGAAGCAGATCTGAACATGATGCTGCACGGCCTCGATGACCCGAACATCGAGGCCGACGACTCGCTGGCCCAGACCGCCGAGTCGCCCGGTTCGCCGCGCTCCACGGCCAGGTGTCCGTCATCTTGGCCAATCCGCCGTTCAAGGGCTCGGTCAACGTGGCGCTGGTGGCAGACGACCTGCTGAAGGCCACCGGGCAGTCCAGCAAGAAGACGGCGCAGGCCAAGACCGCAAGGACGGCGACAAGAAGAAGGGCCCCGCGGCCAAGACGGAGCTGCTCTTTTTGGCCCTGATGCTGCGCCTGTGCACATCGGCGGGCGGGCGGCGGTCATCGTCCCCGACGGGGTGCTCTTCGGCTCGACCGGCGCCCACAAGGCCATCCGCAAGCTGCTGGTCGAAAAGCACCTGCTCGAGGGCGTCGTCTCGATGCCCTCGGGCGTGTTCAAGCCCTATAGCGGCGTGTCGACGAACGCTTCCTCGCCTCGGGCAGCCGGCCTTCCGCCAAGTCGGTTCTTCGCGCCGCGGTAGCCGACAACAGCAGCAGCCGCGCCGGAAGAGGTCGCCAGCAATATCTGGGCGTCGTCATCAACGCGATTGACCGGGCCGAAAGGCGCCAGAGCAGGCCAGAGAAGCCAGCGTTCACCTTAAACCCGGCCAGATCAGAGGCCACTGGCTGTATCGATCGTCAGGTACAGGGAATCAACGCCACATGGCGGTACGACCCGCCGCGGTGATCATCAAGAGCGTCTGGGGGCTGAACGAAGTCAATGGACACCCGCTTGCTTTTTACGAAGTCTTCAGCCTGACGTACCGGAACCAGCCCTACAGCGCGGTTGGCCGCTCGTGCCGCTAGACGAGCATTCGCGACTGTATGGGCTCTGATCGACGGTAGCCAGCCGGCGGCTACAGTGCCATCAGGTAGCTGCCAGTGGCATGGTGACCCATCCAGAGTGGGCCGTGCGGGCATTCGCGGGCACGCGGGGGCAGTGGCGCCTGGAGAGCGGCGACATCCTGTTCAGCCACATCAACAGCCTTCCTCACATCGACGAAGCCCACCTCCGACTCGCCACCCGAACTGATCCACGGGATGAACCTGCTCGCACTGCGCTCAAAGCGTGCCGCCTCTGCCGGAGTTCGCGATCCGTCTGTTTCCGAACCCCGCAATTCCGCCGGGGGTACATTCGGTACGCCAGAGCGTTAACAAGTCAGTGTCTCCGTATCGAAACTCAAGAAGGTGAAGATTCCCTCCCGCCCCTGGCCGAGCAGCGCCGGATCGCGGACATCCTCGACAAGGCCGACGCCATCCGGCGCAAGCGCAAGGAGGCCATCGCGCTGACCGACGAGCTGCTGCGGTCCGCCTTCCTGGAGATGTTCGGCGACCCGGTGACTAACCCGAAGGGGTGGCCCGTGAAGAGGCTGGGTGCCGCCATCTCGAAATCACCGCGGGCTGGAGCGCTGGGGGCGAAGACCGAGCGATGTCGGACGCCGATGTGGGTGTCCTAGAGTGAGCGCGGTGACCTCGGGCTGGTACAGGCCAGACGAGTACAAGGCCGTGCCTCGGTCGTCCGTCGAACGCCAGTTGGTGGTACCTGAGCGCGGCGATTTGCTTTTCTCGCGCGCGAACACCCGCGACCTTGTCGCGGCGACTTGCCCATCGTGGAGGAGACCGCGGCTTTGACGTCTTCCTGCCAGACAAGCTGTGGCGCATCTCGACAAAGCCGTCGGTACTCCTGCCTGAAGTGCTGGCATTCACGCTGAAGCACCCGAGATTCCGACACGGGCTCACGAAGCAGGCGACTGGAACGAGCGGGTCGATGCTGAACATCTCGCAGAACAAGGTCGAGACATTCCGACGCCGCTTCCGCCCCTTGACCTGCAGCGACGATTCGCGGCGATCTTCTGGAGAACCTCGAAGCTGCGGCGCAAGTTAGGACGAACTCCGAGCAGTCCGACCACCTCTTCAACTCCTGGTCAGCGCGCCTTTCGCGGCGAGCTGTAGGCGAGCTTGGCGATGGCCTCGAACTTCGACTTCCTCCCGGGCTCGCCACGCGGATTTTGGCGGACCACGCCGCTCAGGCCGAGGGGCTGGTGTATTCGGCGCCGCGGGCTTCGTGCTTCTACGCACGATTCGCGCTGGAACGGCGGTCCACTGGCTCTACGCCAACGACGCGTATCTGCGGAAGCGCCTTACGACCAGAACCTCGGCGCTGATCCACGAGCAGACGTTCAAGGACAACCTGCCGCCGGGGCTCTTTGCGAAGGTGCGGACGGTCCTGAAGGTCGGCAATCTGGCGGCGCATGACGCTCGGGCGTTACGCAGGTGCGCGACGCGACCCATGTGGTCGGCGAGCTCTTCCACTTTCTGTACTGGGTCTCGCGGACCTATGCGCCTGAGGAGGCGGCGCATCCGAAGGTGGCGTTCTGACGCGGGGCTGATTCGAAGCCGGTGGCGGGCGGGGCTGCGGGGCAGGGCGGCGTCGACCTGTCGCTGGCGGAGGTGCAGCGACTACAGGAGGAGAAGTCGCAGGCTCAGGCGATGCTGCGGATCGCTGAGGACCGGAGTGCTCAGACCGAGGCGGAGCTGAAGCGGCTTGTCGCGGAGATCGCGGCGCTGAAGAAGGCGAACGCGGCGGTCGTGGACGAGCACGACTATCACGAGGCCGACACCCGCAAGTACTTGATCGACGTGCTGCTGCGGGAGGCGGGCTGGCCTGTGGGGGAGGCCGGGTGGACGGAGTTCGAGGTGCGGGGGATGCCGAGCGCTAGCGGCGTGGGCTACGTGGACTATGTGCTGTGGGGGGACGACGGGAAGCCGCTGGCGCTGGTGGAGGCGAAGCGGACGATGCATGGGGCGGCGAAGGGGAAGCACCAGGCGACGCTCTACGCGGACTGTCTGGAGGCGCAGTACGGCAGGCGGCCGGTCATCTTCTGAACGGGTATGAGCACACTGGTTGGGACGACCGCAGCTACCCGCCGCGGGAGGTGCCGGGGTTTCTGCGCAGGGCGAGCTGGAGCTGTTGCACTGGCGGCGGGGGAGCTCGGAAGGGCTGGGGGCGGTCGAGCTCGACGCGGGGATGTCGCTGGGCGTAGCTATCAGGCTGAGGCGATACGGCGCATCACGGAGCACTTCGAGGAGGCGAGCGCGGCAGAAAGGCGCTGCTGGTGATGGCAACCGGCTGGAAAACCGCAGATGGTCATACGCGCTGGTGAATGCTGACACGGGCGAACTGGGTGAAAGCGGTGCTGTTCGCCGCTGGTCTGCGCTGCAAGCAAGGCGGAGCGGGCGTTCAAGCGGCATCTGCCGTCGGCGATGGTCGCGGACCTGACGCGTGACGATGGGTCGAACGCGAGCGTGGTGCTGTCGACGTACCCGACGATGCTCAACCGCATCAACGATGTGGAGGGCGGCGAGCGGCAGTTCGGGCCGGGGTACTTCGATCTGGTCATCGTCGATGACCGCATCGGTCGATCTACAAGAAGTACTCAGCGCTCTTTGAGTACTTCGACGCGCTGCTGGTGGGAGCTGACCGCGACGCCGCGAGAGGAGATCCACCACGACACGTATGGGATCTTCGACCTGGAGCCGGGGGTGCCGTCGTTCGCGTACGAGCTGGACGCGGCGATTGAGGACGGGTTCCTGGTGCCGCCGCGGGGGGTGAGCGTGCCCTTCAAGTTCATCCAAGCCGGCGTGAAGTACGCGGAGCTGTCGGCGGCTGAGAAGGAGGAATACGAGGAGAAGGTCTGGGACGAGGACGAGCGGCCCGGGCGGGTCGAGGCCAGCAAGATGTTTCGGTGGCTCTTCAACGCGGACACGGTGGACAAGGCGCTGGCGCTCTTGATGGAGCAGGGGCTGAAGATCGAGGGCGGCGACCGGCTGGGGAAGACGATCGTGTTCGCGCGCAACCACGACCACGCCGAGTACATCGTCGAGCGCTTCGACAGGAGCAATCCGAAGTACAAGGGCAAGTTTGCTCAGGTCATCGACAGCCACAACGACTACGCGCAGTCGCTGCTGGATGACTTTGGCGTGGCGGAGGGCGAGCCGACCATCGCGGTCTCGGTGGACATGCTCGACACGGGCGTGGACGTGCCCGAGGTGCTGAATCTGGTGTTCTTCAAGAGCGTGCGCTCGCGGGTGAAGTTCAACCAGATGATCGGGCGGGGCACGCGGCTGTGCGCGGACTTGTTTGGGCCGGGGAAGAACAAAGAGGAGTTCCTGGTCTTCGACCTGTGCGGGAACTTCGAGTTCTTCGACGCGGACCTGAAGCGGGCGGAGTCGAAGCCGGGGGACGCGTTGAGCGCGCGGCTGGTGAAGGCGCGGATCGAGCTGGCGCTGCTCATCGATGCTAGCGAGGCGGGTGAGTCGCGGGTCGATGATGTGAAGGGAAAGTACCTGGATGGCGCCGCGGTGACGCTGCGGTGCGAGCTGTTGGACTGGCTGCACCAGCACGTCGCGACGATGGAGCCCGGTGAAGACGATCCCTGGTGCGGGCGGCGGCGCTGCGCGATCGGAAGTTCGGACGTGAGCGAAGGCGTTAAAGAGCAGCTGGAAGCGAAGATGGGACACTGCGGATCTGCAAGAGCGGCATCAACACTGCCGGCGGGATGCCGCCCAAGGACGATGCTGGCCGGGGGTTGATACTGTCGCCAGGCGGAGGTGTCAAACAGACTACCGGCGTATTGACTCAGGTGCACGCGGGACAAGATCCGCGACTACTTTCGCCAAAGGCTGCTGGCGGAGAAGCAGAACGTCCCCGATTGGTGGCGGAGCACATGGAGCTCATCGAGGAGATCCAGGCGGAGACGTGGTGGACCGACGTCACGCTGCCGATGGTCGAGTTGGTGCGGCGGAGGCTGCGGGGGCTGATTCAGTTCATCGACCTGAAGCGGCGGCCGCCCATCGAGACCGACTTCGAAGACGCGATGGGCGAGGCCGTCGACCATGAGGTGCCCATCGAACAGACCGGGTTCAGCCGCCACCAGTATCGAAAGAAGGTGGAGCGCTTCATCCGCGACCACGAGGCGCACGTCGTCATCGCCAAGCTGAAGCGGAACCAGGCGCTGACCCCGACGGACCTACAGTCGCTGGAGACGATGCTCTTCAGCGCGCCGGAGGTGGAGAGCCGCGAGCGCTTCGAGCTGGTGTTCGGGAAGGACCAGCCGCTGGCGCTCTTCATCCGCAAGCTGGTGGGCCTGGACCGGGCGGCGGCGAAGGCGGCGTTCAGCGTGTACCTCGACCGAGCGGGTCTTGGCGCGAATCAGATTCGCTTCATCGAGACCATCATCGACCACCTGACGCAGAACGGCGTGATGGACCCGGGGTTGCTCTACGAGCCGCCGTTCACCGACCTGCACTTCGAGGGGCTGGACGGTGTCTTCCCGGCGCCGACGGACGCGGACAATATCGTGTCGATCGTGCGGTCGTTCAGCGAGGGCGTGCAGGGCGAGGCGCGGCGGGCCTGAGCGCTCGGGAGATGAGGCCGGCAACCCTCGGGAGGGGGTGGTCGGCCGCGGGCGGCGTGGGGCGGACCTCTTCGAGGGGTCGGCGGGGGCGACTTGGTGGTGGCTTCGGGACCCCTTGCGGGGGTGATCGGCCAGGGGCGGCGTGGGCGGGGACCCCTCGGAGGGGTGGTCGCCGGGGCTTGCTGGCGCTTTGGGGCCCCCTCGGAGGGGTGATCGCTCACGGGGCGCGTGGCGGGGGACCCCTCCGAGGGGTCGGGGGGCGGTCTCAGACCCCGCGGTACGCACTTGAGATGAGCGCGTCCCGGCGCGGTCGAGCCGGCAGAGGCCCTCGCCGCGCGGGCCGAGGTGGCGCTCGCCGAGCCGCAGCGGCCGCCGAGGTCAGCGTGTTCGGGCGTCCAGGCGGATATCGCGCGCGCCGAGGAGGGCGCCGCTGAGGTGGTCGATGTCGACGCCTAGCAGGGCCAGGTCTACCTGGGCGCGGACTAGGCGTAGCTCGGCCTCGCGCAGGTCTTGCCTTGCGCTCAGCAGCTCCAGGGCGATGCCGGCGCCGGCGTTGAAGCGCTCGATTTGGGCTTGGCCGGATTCGCGCGAGTAGCGGACGGTGTCCTCCACGAGGCTGATGCGCGCGCGGGCCGCGTCGAGCTGCTGGAAGCGCTCGGTGATGGCCTGGGCCAGGCGCTCGTCGGCGTCTCGCAGGCGCTGCTCGGCGGCGTCGACGGCCAGGCGGGCTCGGGCCTCGGTCGCCCGAAGTGCGGTGCGGTTGACCGGCATCTCGAAGCGCAGGCCCGCGAAGGCGCTGACCGCGTCGAAGGTGCCGATCTGCTCCAGCGCCGGGCTCAGGGCGTCGTCTCCCAGGCCGCTCAGGGTCAGCCAGGCGTTGGCGTCCAGCCGCGGTCGGGCTTGGTTGCGGGCTAGCTCGGCACTCACGCGCGCCGCCTCGACCGTGGCGCGCAGCTCGGCGAGCTGGGGCGACGCGTCGCGCGCCATGGTCAGCGAATCGGCCAGGACCGGCACGCGGTCCGGCGGGGTGGGCGGGCCTGCCGCTTGGAGCCCCGCGCTCTGAAGCGGCATGCCCACCTGGCGCGCCAGCTCCAGCGCGCGCGTGCGCACCAGGGTCTTCGCGCTCAGCAGCGCCTCGTCGATGGCCGCCACCTCGCGACGAAAGGGCAGCACGTCCGCCGGCGCCAAGCGGCCCGCCTCCTGGCGAAACTCCGCCTCCTTCAACTGCCGCTGCGCCACCGCCAGGGCCTCGGCCTGGATCGCCACGGCCTGCTCGGCGTACCAGAGCTCCCAGTGCGCCCCGAGCACCGCCTGCACCACCTCGCTGGCCGTCCGCGCCGCCGCGTAGCTCGCCGCGTCGCGCTGCGCCTCGGCCGTCCGCAGGGCCGATAGCCCAGCCGCCCGCCCGAGATCCCTCAGCAGCGGCTGGCTCACCGAGAACGTCAGGTCCAGCCCGTAGGCCGGGCCCAGCTTGACGCTGCCCCCGCCGGTCGGATCGACGTAGGTCTGCGCCGTCCGCGCGAACTGAAGCTGCGCCCCAAGCTGCATTCCGATAGGCAGCGACTGGGTGATCTCGCTCGACAGCGTCAGCGAATCCGTCGCGCTGGTGTCGATGCCGCCGGCCCGGAGGCTTGGCGTGGCGCGGTGCAGGAAGCCGCCCTCGGCGATGAAGGTCGGGCGATAGCGATACTGTTCGCCGCGCACCGACAGGCCCGCGCGCTCAAGCTCGATGAGCGCCGCCCGCAAGGTCGGGTTGTGCTCGACCGCGCGGGCCAGGGCGTCCGCCTCGGTCAGCGGCGTCGCCGGGGAGTCCGCGAGCGCTGGCGCGGAGAAGCAGGCCAGCAAGACGCCGGCACATAGCGCGATTCGTGTGTCATTCATGGCGTAGCGCATCGATGGGGTTGAGGCGCGAGGCTTTGCGGGCGGGCATATACCCGAACACGATGCCGACCGCGGCGGAGAAGACGAAGCTGGCGATGACGATCTCGGGCACCAGCGTGAAGGGCATGTCCATCTTGCTTGTGGCGAACGCGGTCCCGGCGATTCCGAGTCCCGCGCCGATAATGCCACCGATCGTCGACAGCACGGCCGCCTCCATCAGGAACTGCAGCAGCACCTCGCGCCCGAGCGCGCCGATGGCCAGCCGAATGCCGATCTCGCGGGTCCGCTCGGTCACCGAGACCAGCATGATGTTCATGATGCCGATGCCGCCCACCAGCAGGCTGACCCCGGCGATTCCGCCCAGCAGCACCGTCAGAATGGCCGTCGTGCTGGCGAGGGTCTGGGCGACCTCTTTCATGTCGTGGACCTCGAAGTTGTCGTCGTCGCCGGCGCGAATGCCGCGGCGTTGCCGGAGCAGGGCCTCGATCTCGGCCTTCGCGACCGCCGTGCGCCCACCCTCGGCCGTCACGTACAGGACGTGGACGTCGCGGTTGCCGATGAGCCGCCGCTGCACCGTCACCAGCGGCATCAGCACCGTGTCGTCCTGGTCGCCGCCCATCGACGAGCCGCCCTTCGCCGCCAGCACGCCCACGACCCGGCAGGGCAGCTTGCCCACGCGGACCGTGGCGTCCAGGGCCTCCTCGCCGCCGAAGAGCTCGCGGACGACCGTGGCGCCCAGGATACAGACGGGCGCTCCGGTGTGGAGCTCCTGCGACTCGAAGGCCCGCCCGCGGGCCAGCTTCCACCCGCGAACCTCCAGGTATTCGTTGGTCGTCCCGGTCGTGTTGGTCGGCCAGTTCGTGTTCCCGTAGACGATGACCGAGGCCGACGTGACGGCGGGCGCGACGGTCACGCCGCTGATCTCGCGCGCGACCGCCTCGGAGTCATCGAGGCGAAAGAGCTCCGCGGTGCCGCGGGTGCCGCCCGGCCCGCGCTGGCGCTTGCCCGGCGCCACGATGAGCAGGTTGTCGCCCAAGCTCGAGATCTGGTTCTGCACGCTGGCGGTCGCCGACTCGCCAAGGTGCACCATCGCGATGACGGCGGCGACCCCGATGACGATGCCGAGCGCCGTCAGAAACGAGCGCATGGCGTTTCGGCGGATGGCCTGCAGCGCCATGATGAACGTGGACCAGAGGCTCACGAGAGGACCTCCGAGGGCGCGCCGTCGCGTTCGACGACGCCGTCACGCATCCAGATGCAGCGGCGCAGGTAGTTGGCGTGCTCGGGCTCGTGGGTGATGACCACGATGGTGATGCCGCGCTCCTCGTTGAGGCGCGCCAGCAGCTCCATGATCTCGGCGCTGCGCTTGGAGTCGAGGTTGCCCGTCGGCTCGTCGGCCAACACGATCGACGGGTCCGTCACCAGCGCCCGCGCGATGGCGACGCGCTGCTGCTGCCCGCCGGAGAGCTGCGCCGGCGTGTGCCCCCCGCGGTCGGCCAGCCCCACCAGGTCCAGCACGTGCATCGCCTTCTCGACGCGCCGTTTGCGCTTCTCGCCCCGATAGAGCAGCGGCAGCTCGACGTTCTCGAGCGCGGTCGTGCGCGCCAGCAGGTTGAAGCTCTGGAACACGAAGCCGATGTAGTGCCGCCGCAGCAGAGCCAGCTGGTCGCGGTCCAGCGTGCCCACGTCGACGCCGCGGAAGCTGTAGCGCCCGCGGGTCGGCGTGTCCAAGCAGCCCAGGATGTTCATCGCCGTGGACTTTCCCGAGCCGCTGGCCCCCATCAGCGCGACGAGCTCGCCCGAGCGGATCGACACGTTCAGCCCGTCCAGCGCGCGCACCTCGGCGTCGCCTTTGCCGTAGATCTTGTAGACGTCCGCCAGATCGAGGAGCGGACCGCCGGCGCCAGGGACCGGCGCGCTCACGGGGTCGCTCGGCGCACGACGCCGGTCAGCACCTCGAGGCCCTCGGTCACGCCTTCGCCGGACACCTCGGTGAAGCGCCCGTCGGTGGCGCCCTTGGTGACGGCCAGCCAGGTCGGCTCGCCCGCGCGCAGCACCCACACGCCCGCCTCGCCGCCGACCTTCTCGGCCACCTTCTTCTTGGCGGGCCCGCCGCCGAAGGGCATCCGCACCGCGGGCGCTCCTTCATCCACCGCGGCCGGGTCGAACCTCAGCGCCGCGTTCGGCACCCGCAGCACCCCGGCGCGCAGCTCGGTGGTGATGGTCGCGGTCGCGGTCATGCCCGGCCGCAGCTCGCCGCCTTCGTTGGGGACGTCCAGCAGCGTGGTGTAGGTGACCACCTCGCCCGTGATGGTCGGCGCCAGCCGCACCTGCGCCACGCTGGCGTCAAAGGTGCGCAGCGGAAACGCGTCGACCGTGAAGGTCGCCTTCTGGCCCGGCGCGACCCGCCCCACGTCGGCCTCGTCGACCGCGGCCGAGACCCGCATGTGCGCCAGGTCCTCGGCCAGCTGAAAGAGCACCGGCGCCTGAAAAGACGCCGCCACCGTGGCCCCCTCGCGCACGAGCTGCTCGAGCACCACCCCGTCGATCGGCGAGTAAATGACGGCCTTCTCGAGGTCCGTGCGCGTCGTCTCCACCCGCGCCTCGGCCAGCTTGATGTCCGCGTTCCCGGCGGCCACGGTCGCGCTGGCCCGCGCGTAGGCAGCCCGCGCGGCCTCGACCTGCTCGGTGGACGCGACGCCCTTCTTCGCCAGCGCCTCGACGCGCGCCCGCGTCTGCTTGGCCTCCGTGCGCGTCGCCTGCGCCTGCCGCAAGCTGGCCTTGGACGCCTCGAGCGCCGCCATCCCCTGCTCAAGCTGCGCCTTGAGGCTGACCGTGTCGATGCGCGCGAGCACCTGCCCCTTGGTCACGCGGTCGTTGTACTCCGCCTCCACCGCGATGACGCGCCCCGACACCTCCGCGCCGACGTCCACAGTGCTGAGCGCCTCCAGCCGCCCGGTCGCGTCCACCACCACCGCCAGATCACCGCGCGCCACCGCCGCGGTCCGCCACTCAGGCGGCGCCGACTCCGCCGCGACCATGCGGTTGCGCAGCGCCAGCCCGCCCGCGACCAGCGCGCCCAGCACGACGAGCCAAATCCCGCGCCGCAGCCAGCGCCCCTTCTTGCGGCCAGAGATGACCGCCAGGACTTCGCTCGCGGCTTGCGTCGTCTCGCCGGTCTCTACTGTGCTTCCCATCGGCTCTCCCTCGACGTCCCCACCGGGCCATCCACTCCCTTCTTACCTCCCTCGAAGCCAAGCGGGGGGAGATTTTGAGTCGCTCTCACTCATCAGCGCCGGCCGAGACGTCTGGCCAACCTTCATGGCGGAGGCGACGCGAGGCATTCGAGCGCACCGACTACCCTTTCCATCGGGTTGCGGTGGCCCCGCTGAACGGCGACGCGCATGTTGCACTGCGACTTCCGACTGTGCTTCCATCTCCCCTCGCATCCGAAATCTAGACTCGGCATCGCCTGAAGCCATTTGGTACACAGCGTGGGAGGCGTCATGCGCCACACAATTGGGTTCCTGCTTCTCATCGCCCTGGTCATGCCGTCGCAGGCCGATGCAGCCGAGAAGGCCGTGCGGCCTGCGGGTCTCGACGCCGAGCAGTGGGCCATTGTGCAGCGCGGTATGGGCGCGATGGATGACGCGGCCCTCCGCTCGCTTGTGTGGCTGGATGCGAACTGGGTGATGGAGTTTCGTCCAACGCGGCTCCGCGAGATGGGCCTGTGGCGACCGCTGCTCGAGTCGCTTCCGCAGTCGGTGAAGGCGCCGTATGAGCAAGTCACGGCGGCGATGGGCGCGGACCCGTTTTCGCGGTTGGACAGCGTCATTCTCGCCGCGCGTGGCGCTCGCGGGTGGGGCGATGACGAAGAGATGGTCTTTGACGGCCTGCAGTTCCTCGCGCGGGGCCACGGCGGCTTGTTGACGGACGTCGCGCGCTTGCTCGCCGGCGCGAACGCCGGGAGCGGTGAAGGCAAGGCGGAGGACGACACGCCGATCGAGATGGTGCTGGCGGAGTCGCTCAGCGCCGAGGCGATCTCCGTGCTCAGCAGGCCCTCTCCTACGGCGAACGGGGACCGAGTCCTCGCCACCACGGCTCGCGCGGTCGTGACCAGTGAGGCGGCGGGGCCGGGCGCGCGCTACCTGTCCATCACCGGGCCGAACGGCGTCGCGGCAACCTGGGCCAAGGCGAAGACGGACGCGGAGGCGTTGCAGATCGCGTTCAAGCTCTTGCGCCGCGTGGAGACGGCGCGGGCCGGCGCCGCGAACGCGCCGAGGGTCGAGGAGAACGTGCTCGCTACGATGAAAGTCACGCAATTTCCGACCGCAGTTGGTCCCCTAGACCTGGACCTGGAGCTGCGGCTGGGGCTGCAGGTTGAGGTAGATGTGAGGATCGGGCTGGCGTTTGAGCCCGCGCCGGGGACGGGGGAGGAGTTGCGGGCGAGCCTATTGAGCCCGGCGGACGCCGCGGCGCTCACGGCGGAGTGGGGCGCGGGCGCGTGGCTGCCACTGGTGGAGGAGCTGTTCAAGCGGACTCATGTCACGGTGAGCGGGCAGTCCGTGCAGTTCACCAGTCGCGTGCCGACCACGTTGCTGGCGAAGGTCCTGGGCGGGGCGGTCTTCGCCTCGATCGATGGTGCCGCGCAGCTTGGTGGCGGCGTCGACACCGCCGGGTTGCTCGCCAGCGCGGTCGAGCCGCCCAAGACGATCCAGCCATTCCAGAGCCAAGCGGGGGCGGGCGCCGAGACGGCCACGGTGTACTTCCGAGAGTCCACCAATCCCCGAAGCCAAGCGCTGGCGAACGTGCTGCGTACCGAAGGCAGCATGGCGCGACTCGCCGCGGCGCTCCACGAGACGCTTCGTTGGCCTAGCCCGGTTCCGCTGGAGTTCGCGGATTGCGGGAAGGCGAACGCCTTCTACTCGCCGAAGTCCGGTTCGATTGTGTTCTGCTACGAGCTGCTCGACGACCTCCTCGCGAAGCTCGCGGGGACTATCAAGCGGGAGTACTTGGCCTCGGCCCTCGTTGGGGCCGCGCTCTTCATCGCGATTCATGAGTTCGGCCACGCGATGGTCCACAAGCTGGACCTGCCCGTCACGGGCAAGCAGGAGGACGCGGTCGACCAGCTCGCGACGCTGGTGCTGCTGCAGTCCGGAGACGTGGGTGTCGGCTACGCGATCGCGGCGAAGCTCTGGTTCGACGCTTCGGCGAGCGCGGCGGGCCCGCCCGCGTACTGGGACGTGCACTCCACAGACGCCCAGCGCGGCTTCAGCACGATGTGCTTGATCTACGGCTCTGACCCCACGAAGCACGCCCGAATCTCCGGTTCGGACGCGCTGCCCGAAGAGCGCGCGGTCCGCTGCCCCAACGAGTACGCGCAGGTCAGCCGGGCGTGGTCCAAGCTCCTCGAGCCCCACGAGCGCTGAGGGGCCGCGCCACCTCGCGGACACGACTGGCCGCCGCGGCGCGCCCCGGCGTTGGCGCACGTGGCGCGGCCCCGTCCGGCGTCCCCCCGCGAACCAATGGTTGACTCGGCCCTCCCCGGCGCCTACAAGTGCCGCGAGCTTCAAGCTCCGAGCATCCCTGGTTCGCGCGTAGGCCGCCCCGATTTTCGATGGCGGGCCACAACCCTGGGTCCTCGCATTCTCTATTTCCCGTTGGCGGCGCGCCCCCATGGGTGACCGAAACGTGACTCGTTTCGGCGCGACCAGCCAAGCGGCCGGCGCCCGGGCGAGCACATGCACCACGAGTGTAAATGACTGCTTTTTCCGAACTGGGGCTGATTGCGCCCCTGCTGCGCGCCATTGAGGGCCAGGGTTATGAGACCCCGACCCCGATTCAGGCGCGCGCGATTCCTTTTCTTCTCCAGGGCCGCGACCTGCTGGGCGTCGCCCAGACGGGGACCGGCAAGACGGCGGCCTTCACGCTGCCGCTGCTGCAGCACTTTGCGGAGACCGACGCGCGGCCGGTGCCGCGCTACCCGCTGGCGCTGATCCTCACGCCGACCCGCGAGCTGGCGATTCAGATCGACGACAGCATCGAGACCTACGGCAAGCACCTGCGGATTCGACACACCGTCATCTTCGGCGGCGTCGGCCAGCGCCCGCAGGTTCAGGCCATCGCCCGGGGCGTCCACGTCCTGACCGCGACGCCCGGCCGCCTGCTCGACCTGATGGAGCAGGGCCACATCGACTGCGGAAAGGTCGAGGTCTTCATCCTCGACGAGGCTGACCGGATGCTGGACATGGGCTTCGTGCGCGACGTGCGCAAGGTCGTCCGGACGCTGCCCACCGACCGCCAGACGCTGCTCTTCTCGGCCACGATGCCCGACGCCATCACCGAGCTGTCGGGCTCGATTCTGCGAAACCCCGAGCGCGTCGAGGTCACGCCGGCCGCCACGCCGGTCGAGATCATCGACCAGAAGGTGCTCTTCGTCGAAAAGGGCAATAAGCGCCACGTCCTCAGCGAGATCTTCGCCGACAACGCCGTCTCGCGCGCCATCGTCTTCACCCGCACCAAGCACGGCGCCAACCGCGTCGCCGAGTGGCTGGAGCGGCGCGGCGTCACCACCGGCGCGCTCCACGGCAACAAGTCCCAGGGTGCGCGGCAGCGTGCGCTGGCGGCGTTCTCCGACGGCTCGGTGCGCGCCCTGGTCGCCACCGACATCGCGGCCCGCGGCCTCGACGTCAGCGAGGTGACGCACGTCATCAACTACGACCTGCCCAACGAGCCCGAGAGCTACGTGCACCGCATCGGCCGCACGGGCCGCGCGGGCTGCGACGGCATCGCCATCTCGCTGTGCGACGCCGAGCAGATCGACTTCCTCAAGGACATCGAGCGCACCATCCGCCGCAAGGTGGCGGTGGACACCGACCACGAGTGGCACGACGCCGAGATCGCCGCGATGACCCGGACGCCCGCCGAGTTTGCGGTGGGCCGCTCGAGTCGCGGCGGCCGCGGTGGTCGCGGCGGCGGCGGCGGTGGCGGCGGCGGACGTGGCGGCGGCGGCGGCGGTGGTCGCGGTCGGCGCTCCGGCGGCGACAATCCGCGTGGATCCGGCAGCGGAAACGCGCGCTCGGCCGGCCCGGCTTCCGACGCCGGCAACGGGTCCAGCGGCGGCGGTCGCGCCCGCGGCCCGGCCCCGCGCCCCGGCACCTCCGATGGCGGGCAGGCGCCCAGCCGACGTCGCGGCGGCGGCGGCCGCCCGCGCGGCCGAGGCTGAGACAGTCAACCACCGCCACCGCGCTTCAACGCGCGGTGGCGGTGGGCCGCACGTGCCGCGGCCGCCGGTCTGCGGCCACCTGGGCGTCGCGAGCGACCTCCGGGTCAGACCCTGCTCCCAGCCAAGTGCGTACTGCGCGGGTCAGACACCGCTCCTTCCGTTGTCGGTCTGATGCCACGTCGGCCGCTTGCCGAGCTTGAACACCGCCGCCTGGCAGCCGCGGCGCAGCGCCGCCATCGACTCCGACCGGCACACCGTCGACCACTCCCAATTGCTGTACGGCAGCACAACGTGACACATCAGGTGCGGGAAGGGCACGCCGCCAATCGTGACCCCAAGCTCGTTGCCGCAGGTGAAGTCGGTCTGCAGCGCCTCCCCAGGCCGGTGCTCCTGCGCGAAGAAAACCTCTTTGGGCGGGCCCTCCGTCGCGCGCCACCGCTTCACCAATCGCTGAAACGACCGAACCTGGCCCTCCTGGTAGTGGCCGGGCCGAGCCTGCTCGGAGAGCCACAAGAACAGCGCCTTGGCCTCCAACTCCGGCGCGTCGCGCAGCAGCACCTCGACCTGGGGCCAGTCCGCCTCGAACGGATTGGCCCGCGTCCTCCAGTCCCGTGGCGTCTTCAGCTCCGACGGCAGCTTCCGCTCCCGCAGGTACTTGGTAGCCGTGTCGCGGTGCATCCCCGCCCGCACAGCAGCCACACCGATTTTCCCGCACTTCCCGAACTCTTCCATCAGCTTCCTCACCTGCGCGTGGTGGTCTCCAAGAGCCCCCCATCCACCCCCTCCATGGAGGTGCGGGAGGCTAGACCAAGCGCGCTCTGGGATGCCGAGATGTAGTTGTCGTCAGCCCGAGATGTAATTGTCGCTGAGCAGGAGCAGACGCTTCACCAGCTTTGGGTACCGACCAACCCGTTAAAGTGAAGAAGATGGGGCCGTTTGCGCCGAAGGACCGTGTGGCGGCGCGTCGTCTAGCCGCTCTACTCCGTAAGGGCACCGCGGGTCATGGTGACCCCTCTGTCAGCGGCTTGATGTCGAGCACCATGCGCGCGGGGCAGGCGTCCGACAGCCGCTGCAGGCCGAAATGCTCGTAGAAGCGAACGGCCTCCTCGTCGATGGCGTCGGTGACGAAGAGCCGGAAGGCGATGGGGCCGGCCGTCGCGAGCTGTAGCGAGAGGCCGAGAGCCTCCTCGAACAAGTAGCGGCCGAGGCCTTGGCCCTGCACGCTTTGATCGACGGCGAGGCGGGCGAGCAGCACGCCGGGAATCGGGAAGCGCGGAAGCTTCGAGAGGCCTGGGAGCTCGTGGGCCGAGGAGCGTTCGACGCTGACCGTGGTGAGGCTGAAGTACCCGGCGATCCGATCGGTGTCTCCGTCCGCGTCGATCGCGAGGTAAGTGCGCGCCAGGAGGTCCCGCTCCGCATGGCGTAAGGCGTAGCGATGAAGGTACTCGACCAGCGACGGCGCCTGGTTCCGGAAGGCCTTCAAGAGGGGGCGGTGCTTGCGTTCAAGCACCTCGATTCGCAGCGAGGCCACCGGGCTAGACCGAGGCGTCGGTCCAGGTGAGCTCCGGGGCCCGCCGCTCCGGGTCACCAAGCCTGCGCAGGCTCTCCACCAGCGCGGGCGGCGGAGCGAAACCGCGGTCGAGGATCTCGGCCAGGCGCCGGGTCTCGTCGTCGTTGAGCTCGAAGCGGCGCGACGCGGTGGCAGCTTGGTCGCGGATACGACGGAGCCGATCGATGACCGGATGCACGAGCTCCTGCACGCCATCGTCGCCGCGCGCCAAGACGGCACGCCCTTCGGTCGCCTGACGGACGACCCACGCGGCGAGCGAAGTCAGCTCGCGAAGGAGGTCGGCCTTCTGGTTGTCCCGCAGGCCGAGGCCACGCCGAAGCTCTTCCAACTCGTCGTCTAGAACGGCGTTCGATTGTGCCTGAAACCGGGACATGCAACCCTCCACGCCTTCATGTGAGTAGTATGTCACTCACATGCATCAAGCTATGGATTGGCGGGCGCTTGGTCAAGGCTCGCAGCGCTTGGCGGTCAGCGCTTCGCGGTCGGCTTGGCGGGCTCGGGGGCGCGGAAGCGGCACAGGAAGGTCTCGACGATGTCCTCGATGGCCTCGTCGCGGTGCTTTGGGGGCAGGGCGCCCAGGAAGAGTTGCGGCCAGAAGAGCGCGCCGCTGACCATGTTCCAGAACAGGTCGGCCGCCCGCGTTGGGTCGGGGACCGCCATGCGGCCGTGCTCGGTCGCGGCGCGCAGCCAGTCTTGAAGCGCCCGCTCGCCCTCCTTGGCCTTCATCATGGCCGCGATGACGAGCTGTGGCTGCTGCATGAAGACCCCCATCAGCGTGCGCAGTAGCCCCTGCCAACCCGGCTCCTCCGCCAGCATGCTCTTGGCGCGGGCGAAGCGCGTGAGCTGCTCGGCCAGGGGCGCTTCGGGGTCGTAGGCGAAGCGCTTGAGCGCGTGGATCTGCTCGACCAAGCGCTCGAACACCGCCTGAAAGAGCGCCTCCTTGCTGCCGAAATGGTTGTAGACCGTGCGCTTGGACGCGCTCGCCAGCTCGGCGATGCGGTCCATGCTCGCCGCGTCGTAGCCTTCGTCGCGGAAGGCGCGCGTGGCGGCGTCCAGGATCTCGTCCCGCTTGCGGAGGATGCGTGGGCTCAGCTCGACTTCGCTCATCGGGACTCGCGGTTCGCGTTGGAATGGCAACGACTTGAGGTGAATTACACTGGCCGGTGCACTTTCGTCGTTGACCAGCCGCTCGATTGCACTACACTGTGCAGTGTACTCTGTCGAGTCACCGAATCAACCGAATTGCCAAGCCTCGCATCCATCAGCCGGTGGACGCAGGCACGCGCCCCAAGGAGCCGACCATGACCCGCAAGAGCGACTGGAACCTCAGCGACGTGCCCGACCAGACCGGCCGCGTCGCCATCGTCACGGGCGCCAACTCCGGCATCGGGTTCGAAGCCGCCAAGGCCCTCGCCCACAAGGGCGCCCGCGTCATCCTGGCCTGCCGCAGCCGCGAGCGCGGTGACGCCGCCGTGGCCTCGATTCGCGCCGGCTCGCCCAAGGGCAGCGTCGAGCTCGAGCTGCTCGATCTCGGCAGCCTCGCCTCGGTCCAAGCCTTCGCCGAGCGCCTCCCCAAGACCGCGCCGCGCTTCGACCTCCTGATCCTCAACGCCGGCGTGATGATCCCGCCCGCGTCCCAGACCGCCGACGGCTTCGAGATGCAGTTCGGCGTCAACCACCTCGGCCACTTCGCGCTCACCGGCCGCCTGCTCCAGACCATGGACGCCGCGCCCGACGCGCGCATCGTCGTGGTCTCCAGCATCGCCCACAACTTCGGCCGCATCCGCTTCGACGACCTCCAGTTCAGCCGCGGCTACCGCGCCTGGCTCGCCTACGGCCAGTCGAAGCTCGCCAATCTCCTCTTCATGGACGAGCTCAACCGCCGCCTCAAGGCCGCCGGCAGCCCCATCATCGCCACCGCCGCTCACCCCGGCTGGACCCAGACCGAGCTCCAGCGCAACTCACTCTCCGCCCGCATGTTCGGCCCGCTGCTCGCCATGAAGACGCCCGACGGCGCCCTGCCGACCCTGCGCGCCGCCGTGGATCCCAAGGCCGCGGCCGGCGCCTACTTCGGCCCCGACGGCTTCCGCGAGTTCCGCGGCAGCCCGGCGCCCGCCCGCCGCGCCAAGCACTCCAAGGACGCCGACGTCGCCCGCCGCCTGTGGGAGGTCTCGACCGAGCTCACCGGCGTCGATTTCCCAGTCGCCACCTCGCAGAAGCGGGCCTCGTCGCCCACGGCGGTGGCGTGAAGTGCGGCGTTGGCTACGCGGAGGCGCCAACCTGCTCATCGTGCTGCTCGCCCTCGCTGGCATCGCATACGGAGGTCTCATCGTGAGCACCTGGACGGTCACCGGCGCCAAAGCCACGGGCGCTCGCCTCGAGCGCATGAAGGCCTCGCCCAACTGGCGTGACGGCCACTTCGCCGACACCCTGCGCCGCACCGAACCCCAGATCCTCAAGGCGTCGTGGGCCTTCTTCACCCAGGGCAGCAAGCACCGCGAGCCCACCGAGGTGCCGCCGGTCGTCCACCGCACCGCCGACGAGTTCACCTCCCCGCCGCCCGGCGGCCTGCGCGTCACGTGGCTCGGCCACTCGACGATGCTGGTCGAGATCGACGGCCGCCGCGTCCTCGTCGACCCCGTCTGGGGCGAGCGCGCCTCGCCGCTGTCCTTCGCCGGCCCGCGTCGCTTCTACGCGCCGCCCCTGGACATCGCCGACCTGCCGCCCCTGGACGCGGTCATCATCAGCCACGACCACTACGACCACCTGGACTACCCGACCATCCTGGCGCTCGCACCCCTCGACGTGCCCTTCGTGGTCCCGCTGGGCATCGGCGCCCACCTCGAGCACTGGGGAATCGCCCCGACCCGCATCACCGAGCTGGACTGGTGGGGCGAGCACCTCATCGGCGACCTGCGCCTCGTCGCGACGCCCGCCCGCCACTTCTCGGGCCGCTCGATGGTGATGGCCGACAAGGACCACACGCTGTGGGCAGGTTGGGCGCTCATCGGCCCCGACCACCGCGTCTTTTTCTCAGGCGACACCGCGATGTTTCCGGGGTTCGCCGAGATCGGCGAGCGCCTCGGCCCCTTCGACCTGACCATGCTGGAGTCGGGCGCCTACAACGCCCTGTGGGCCGACGTGCACATGGGCCCCGAGCAGGCCGTCGAGGCCCACCGGATGCTGCGCGGGCGCGTCATGCTGCCGGTGCACTGGGGGCTCTTCGACCTGGCGCTGCACAGTTGGACCGAGCCCATCGAGCGCGTCCTCGCCGCCGCCTCCAAACACGGCATCGCCGTCGCCACGCCGCGGCCCGGCGAGAGCATCGATCCGAACGCTGCGCTGCCCCAGACCCGCTGGTGGCCGGACCTGCCCTGGCAGCCCGCCGAGGAGGCGCCCGTCGTGTCGTCGGGCCTCGAGCGCACCGCGAAGCGGGCCGAAGTGGGCCGCCTGGCCGCGACCGAGACTCCGTAGACACCTCGGGCGGGCTTATCGTCAGCGACCTCGGGCGGGGTTGAGGCCAAGCGCCGCGCGCGGGCCTAGTCGAAGCTCGGCGAGCCCTCGAGGCAGGTCATGGTGGTGCCCGCGGCCGCCATCGCCGGGATGAACGACGCGCACAGGGTCTCGCGGTCGGAGCCCGGCAGCTTGAGCAGCGGCCGGTCGGTCCCGACGGGCTGCGGCGCGCCTTCCAGGAGGAACTGCGGCGTGATGAGCAGCAGCCCGCAGGTCGAGCGCAGCAAGGCGTCGAGCTCGGCGTCGGCTGGCGGGGGCACGTCGAGGCTGGGCACGCTCAGGTATTCGGCGAGGGCTGCCGCCTCTTCGGGGTCGATGGCGGGCGCGGTGAGCAGCACGTCCTTCAGCGCGCTCAGGGCGTCGCCCAGGGTCGCGCCGGGGCTCGTCTCTACCGCCTCCACGATGGCGTCGATGCGGTCGGCGGTCGGCGCGCCGCCGAGGGATCGGCAGGTGCGGGTGAGGCCCTCCCACTGGATGTAGCGCTGCAGATCGATGCCGCGAGACGCGGGCATGAGGTCGTCCACGAAGGTGCCGCTGGTGCGCAGGAGCGCGAGGGCCTCGAGGGAATCGGGGAACTCCGACGTGGGCGGCCAGTCGAGCGCTTCGGTGGTCATCGAGACCAGCACGCGCCCCGACACGCGATGGACGAGGTCGCCCACGCCGTTCCCGCGGACGTCGGGCTCCTCCTCCTCGACGCTGAAGGGCTCGAAGATCGGCGGGAGCGCGTAGGGGGACGCGTTCGCGCAGGTCGCGTCGTCCTGAACCAAGGCGGCCCAGGGCTCGGCGAGCATCTCGGCGAGCAGGGTGCGCAGCGACCAGCCGCTCTGGACCAGGGTCTTGATGTAGCGCAGGTGCGTGTCGCGCTGGTCGCGGTTGCGCGCGAACCCGTGGCCCATCGTCAGCGGGCGGCCGTAGACCTCCTCGAAGACCTGATTTGTCACGCGCGCGGCCAGCAGATACGCGAGGGTGGAGCGCCCGGTGAGCACGTTCTCGTCGCTGATCCTCGGCAGCTCGGCCTTCGCCAGCTCGTCGACGCCCTCGCGGAGGAGCCGCTCGAGCTCCCGCACGTTGGTCGTCGCGGTCTGCGGCTCGACGAAGTAGCCCGCCGTCTTCAGCGGGTCAGGCGTGATGGACGCCTCGACGATGAACTCGCCGCAGTTGGAGATCATCCCCCAAGGGGTCTCGGTCGGGCCGCTGTCCGCCGGCGCCTTCGTGACCTCCGCGTTGTCGGTGAGGCTCTTCCGCGACACCACGCCGTCGAAGCGCAGCGGCGCGAAAACCTCGAGCTCCGGCCTTCCGAAATCGTCGCCGTAGAGGTTCTCCTCGAAGATCCCGGGGAGGGGCCAGTGGTGGTCCTTGGCCGCCTCCTCGGAGTCGGTGACCGCGAAGGTCGCGCTGTGGCACCCCAGGCACGAGACCGTCCGGTGCATGTAGATCGACGCGTAGCGCTCGCCCATGTCGAGGCGGCGGGCGCGCTCCATGTCGTTGGGGTCGACGTTGACGCAGTAGTCGAGCGGGCGCACCAGCATCGGGAAGAGGTTGACCCGGTAGAAGACGCTGATGTCGTCGGCCCGCAGCGCGGATCTCATGGCGTCGCCCATGTTGAAGGGCTTGGCGTAGCTCTCCTCGGGGCCGCGGTCGCGGAGCCACGCGCTGAGTTCGCCGGCGTCGTCGGGCAGCAGCGGCGGCCCGAAGCAGTCCATTTTCTGGGCCTGCGGCATCCGGTCGACGCGCACCTCGTCCTGCAGCCACTGGGCCCAGCGCGTGACGTACCCGTCGGAGTGGGTCAGCGCCAGCGCCACCTTGCGCCGGCCCACCGCCTGCACCATCTCGGTCAGCACGACGACCTCGCGCACGCCCACGGGCTTCCGGCCCAAGATGGACTGCACCGCGCGCCGCACCCAGGCCTCGTCGCCCGCGTCGACGAGCTGGCACTCGGAGCCCGTCGGCTCGACCACGTCGGGGCAGCCCGCCTCGCCCGAGACGCAGCCTGGCGTCTTGGCGTCCCAGCGCAGGGGCGCGTCGGCGAGGAGATCGGCGCCGCCGGCGACGTCCGGCGCGTCGGGCAGGCTGGCGCCGTCGGTGCCGCTCGCGTCCGCCTCAGCGTCGGGCCCGCCGGCGCTCGGCGTGCCCGAACCACAGCCCAGCGCGAAGGCCAGCGCGGTCGCCGCTGCGATTCCAAAGAGATCTCGCGAAAATCTCACAGCGGGACCCCCAAGACGACCTCACGCAGCTTCACCAGCGCGTCGCGCTCGCTGTCGACATCGGCGATGTCCGACTGGCTGAAGCCGTTGTGGTCCAACGGATTGATGCCCAGCGCCATGAGGATCGCGGCGCGTGACTCGGCCGGCTGCAGGGCCGACACCGGGCGCGCCTCGCTGTCGATCGCCCCGACGATTCCTCGCTGATCGGGCCCAACGGGGCCGCCGAGCATCGCGGTGACGTAGGCCGTGGGGTAGTGGTTTCGACCCGAGCCGTCCTGGGAGCCAGGCGAGCGCCCGAACTCCGTGTTGATGACGACCATCGTGCGGTCGAGGTCGATCTTGCGCGGATCGTGCTCGCCGGGCTCGTTGATCATCTCGGCGAGGCGCCGGAAGAAGTGCAGCACCTTGCGGGCGGAGACGCGCGTGTGGTCGAGGTGGGTGTCGTAGCCGTGGTCGGCGGCGCCGACCTCGTACGCGTTGTCGTCAATGAGGACGTAGCGGGCGCCGTCGGGCTCGGTGTTGAGCAGCGACGCCGCCAGCTCGAGCTGCCGCCGGGTCGTGTCGAAGGGGAGCTTGATGTCGCAGACCTCGAGCCCGCCGCCGAGTTCGGGGACCGACGCCGCGAGCATCGACTCGAGGGCGGGCAAGCGCTCGCGCATCTCGAGGGCGGCTTCGAAGTGGCGCAGCACGGGCGCCCGCGACGGCGCGTTTCGTGAGCGGTCCACGAGGCCGCTGCCGAAGCGCGACATGTAGAGGTCGAGCAGCGGATTTCGCGGGTGCTGCGCCTCGGCCTGGTTCGTGGCGTTGAGCGCGGCCACGAAGGACTGAAGCTCGGACACGCGCAGGCCGACCGGGCGGAAGTGCGCGGGGTGCAGGCCCGTGGCCTGGAACGCGTCGATCCACTCCTCGCCGATGACGTAGGAGACGGGGCGGGTCAGGGGGCCCTGCGCGGCGAACCCGCGCTGCACTAGGGTCCCAAGGCCCGCGAGGCGAGGCTGGCCCAGCCGCATGCCGCTGCTGGCGAGGGCGACCGCGGGCATGTGGGGGAAGACGTTGTGGCTGACCACGTGCAGGCGCAGGCGGCCCTCGAGGTCGGCGCGGCTGCGGAGGGGGTGAACGAAGGGGCCCAGGTTCACCTGCGCGCCGAGGGCGTCGACGGCGAAGGGCTGCAGCATCGGCCCGGAGACGAGGCTGCCGCAGCCCGCGAGCGCGCTGGCGACCGAGTCGAGGCCCTCTTGGAAGGTCCACCACATCTCGCCGGTGGCCTTGCCGTAGGCCTCGTCGTCGATGGCGTAGAAGGTCTCCCAGGGCGACAGGCCGCCGTCGAGGAAGACCTCCAGCACGTTCTTCGCGCGCTGCGACTCGGGGATGGCCAGGGCGCTGGTGTTGCCGGCGAACTCGCCCCAAGAGGCGCTGCGCGCGCTCGGCGTGCTCAGCAGCTTGGAACCGGCGGCGAATCCAGCGACCGCCAGCCCGCCGCGCATGGCCTGGCGGAGGAACTCTCGCCTCTCCATCAGGGCGCTCCCCCGCTCAAACAGACCGCTGCGGCCTCTTTGTCGCACGCGTCCTGCAGGGACTTGGTCACGCAGGGCGCCAGGTTGACCGCCGGTCCGCCCACCGCGGCGTCCGCGGCGCAGCGGAGCCGGCAGACGTTCTCGGACTCGCCCTTCATGCCGATAAGCTCGAGGGCGTCGCAGGAGACGGCCACCGCGCAGAGGGCGTCGCAGTCTGGGTCGGCCTCGAAGGGCTCGCCGGTGAGCTTGCACTCGGTGGCGTCGCACTGGTCGTTGAAGCACATCCAGTTGATCATCGACGCGGGCGAGACCCCGCCGGCCTCGACGCAGGCTTCCTGGCACTGGTCGGCGTTGCCCACGGGGGTCGAGGCGCCGCACTTGCTCAGGATCCCGCTGCAGCAAGAGAAGCAGATGGACTCGAGCTCGAGCAGCGTCAGGGTCAGGGGCTGCGGGGGCTCAGTGACGTCGGGGGCCGTGTCGGCGGTCGCGTCGCCCGCCGAGACCTCGGTCGCGTCGGCTGCGTCGGTGTCATCGAGTGTCACGTCCGAGTCGGGCGTCACTGCGTCGGCGTCAGGGCCTGGCGCGGTGGTGTCGGTCACTTCGCCGGGGAGGTCGCCCACCGCGACGTCAGCGTCCTGCCCGACCGACCCGTCAGCGCTGTCGGGCCCCACTTCGACGGCGACGTCACCGCCACCGTCCGCCGAATCGTCGGAGGTGGGTCCGCAGGCCACGAAGACGAGGCCGCAGAAGGCCAAGCGTAAGGCGCACGACCGCGCCGACGCAGAGCGCCAGATGCTCATGGGGCGTCCTCAGCGGCGGGCAGTGCCCATGCCGCTAGGGTGTGGAGAGCCAGCACCGGAAGGGCGTCCCGTTCCGCCCAACCGGACCGCTGCGCACGACTATTAAGTCGCTATTCAGTTCGTAGCAGAGCAGATCGGCCGAGTCGAGGTCATTCTGACACTCAGTGCCGATTTGCCTCCGTGGCGCGCTCGCGGGTCGCGCGAGCACACGCGAACCCGTGGAAATCACCGCGAATCCGCGCCGGTCGGCCATCCGCGCATTTTCAGCGCGATCTCCGGGCCCGGCGCCCGTCGGCGGCTCAGAGTGGCTTCGCGAAGAGCAGTACGAAGCGATCGCTGGTGCCGCGGCGGTCGCCCGCGGCGCTCGGCGCGTCGTTCCAGTCGCGGGTGTCGGCCGGGTTTCGCAGGAAGTCGGCCTGATCGATCAGCGTAAAGCCGGCGGCCTCGATCTCCTCGCGCACGAGGTGCTCCTCGATGCGGTGGAAGGTCTTCACCGCGGTCGCGCCGTCGCCCGCGCGAGCCGAGTGGTCGACGATCCCGTAGAGCCCACCGGGCCGCAGCGCCGCGTAGATCGCCGCGTTCATCGCCGCCCGGTCGACCTCCTGCCAGTAGGTGTCGTGGTAAAAGAGCACGTTCACCGCGAGGTCGAGGTCCTTCAAGTCCTCAGGAAATGGCGCGTCAAATGGCCGGTCCAGCCGCGTGACGTTCGCCATCTCGGGCTTGGCGAGGCGCTCGGACCAGGGCTTCTCGGCGAAGCGCTCGAGCAGGAACTGGCTGTTCTGCCCGTAGACGTGCCCCGATTTGCCCACCGCGCGCGCCAAGAGCTCGCTGGTGTAGCCGCCGCCGACGCCGAGCTCGGCGACCTTCATCCCGGGCCGCACACGGAAGAACGCCAAGGTCTCCGCGGGCTTTCGTCCCGCGTCGATCGCCTTGTCCGCTTCGCTGCGATTCGGCGCGTCGACCGCGTCGCGAATCCAGGCAGGCACGCCCGAGATCGGTTCGGACACCGCGGTCTGCGCACGCTGCGAGGCGCCAGGTCCGCCGCAGCCGGCCGCGCCGCTTATCGTGAGCGCAAGTGCCGCGATGGCCATTCCAAGATTTCGGTAGATCATGTCGCCTCCATGCGTGTGGGCCGTCGCTGGCCCCGCGGGACACTACACCGCGGGATCGCGTTGTGCGATATGGTTTTTCGGAGCGCAGAAGGCGGCACCGCGGGTCGCGGTGGACCCCCGACGCGCGCGCCTGAACTCGCAGGAGTCTGCCGTGTCCCGCACGCCCCACGCCGCTGCCTCCGTCCGCTGCCTCATCTGTGGCCGCGATTTTCGCCGCGACCACACCCACCCCGTCGCGCTGATTCGGCCCTCGCTCGCGACCTTCATCAGCGAGCGGCATCCCGAGACCTTCGCGCCCGACGCGGCCATCTGCCGCCCCTGCCTCGCCACCGAGCGCCAGGCACATTTGACGGCGCAGTTGATGACTGAACGCGGCGACCTCAGCGTGCTGGAGGCGGAGGCCACCCGCACCGCGGCGGCACATTCGTCCATCGCCGCGCACCTCGACGAGACCTTCGAGCGCTCGCAGACCCCCGCGCAGCGCTTGGCCGACGCCGTGGCGGCCGTGGGCGGCTCGTGGCCCTTCGTCATCGGCTTCGGCGTGGTGCTGGCGGCGTGGATTCTGCTCAACTCCGCGGTCCTCGGCAGCCACGCCTTCGACCCGTACCCCTACATCCTGCTAAATCTCGCGCTCTCGTGTCTCGCGGCAATCCAGGCGCCGATTATCCTGATGAGCCAGAACCGGCGCGGGATTCGCGACCGCATGGAGGCCGACGAGGACTTCAAGGTGAACCTGAAGGCCGAGCTCGAGATCGCCGCCCTGCACGAGAAGATCGACCACCTGCTGCTGGTGCAGTGGGAGCGCATGGTCGAGATTCAGCAGACGCAGATCGAGCTTCTCGACGAGCTAGCTCAACGCGACCGCCGTTAGGCGAACCCGGCGCGTCAGCGCGGCCACACCTGGCGGCCCTTCGTGTCGATGTAGATGCGTCCGCGCGGGGCCTCGGCGCGCTTCGACGCCATGGCGAGGCCGCCGGTGAAGCGGTGGGCGCTGTGCTCCGGGTCGCCGTAGCGCGCGGGGATGACCAGCTTGCCCTTGCGGTCAACGTAGCCGTAGGCGTCGCCGAGCTTCACCCGCGCGTACCCCTCGGAGAACCCGTCGGCGTCGTCGAATCGCGGCGTGATGACCATGTCCCCTTTGGCGTCGATGTAGCCCCACTTGCTGGCCACGCGCACCGGCGCCAGCCCGTCGCGAAAGCTCCACGCGAACTCGTAGGTCGGCGCGATGACCGTCGCGCCCGTCTTGTCGATGTAGCCCCACTTCCCCTCCGCGGTCCGCACGGCAGACAGCCCCTCGCGGAAGTCCCGCGCCATGGCGAAGTCCGGCTCCAGGGCGACCTTGCCGTCCAGGTCCAGAAAGCGCGTGCGGCGCGGGCGCTGGGTGCGCAGGGCCACCAGGCCCTCGCTGTAGCTTGGCGGGTCGCTGAGGTCGTAGCCGCGCGCCTCGAAGACGACGCGGCCTGTGCGGTCGATGAAGGCCCAGAAGTCGCGGCTGGTCTCGACGGCGGCGCGGCCCTCGGAGAACTCTTCGGCGCGCAAGAAGGGCCCCGGGATGACCAGCGCCCCGGTCCGGTCGATGTAGCCGCGCTGGTGCTTGCCCGTGTCGACCATCGCCAGGCCCTCGGAGAAGTCGCCGGCCGAGCGGTACTGCGGCCTCACGACCCACGCGCCTTTCGTGTCGATGTAGCCGTACTTTCCGTTGGTCTGCGCGCCCTCCGGGGTGGTCTCGGCCAGCCCCTCGACCCGCGCCAGCCCCTCGTAGAAGAAGACCCCGCTGTCGAAGGTCGCGGCGATGACCACCTTGCCGCTGCGGTCGATCCAGCCGACCTTGCCGTCCTGGTCGATGGGGTAGAGGCCCGCGGGTGCAGCCGGCGTGGCGCTCAGCACCGTCAGCAGCAGCGTCGCGATGAGCGCGCCCACGGCCTACGCCTCTGCGGCAGGGGCCAGCGGCGTCTTCGGACCGATGCGGTGGTCGTCGGAGCCGTCGGCGGCCAACCCGCCCAGGTATTCGAAGGGGTTCTCCAGGGCGCGGACCACCGACTTGATGCCATAGCCGGCGTTGTGGCCGTCTTCGATGCGCTCGTCGTAGGTGAAACGCAGCGGCAGCACCTTGCGCACCTGCAGCTCGCCGTCCACGACCACCGCGCGCTCCTCGACCGAGCCGACCATCAGGAAGAGCGGGCAGGTACCCCACTCGTAGAGGTGGTGGTAGCCCGCCGCCATATGAACGCTGCCCAGGTTGGCGATGAAGATGCTCGTGAACATCGCATCGTTGTCGATGAAGCCAGCGGGCAGCAGGTTGAAATAGTCGAGCGCTTTCAAGAGCTTCACGCCCACCTCGAGGATGGGGCGCGGGATCGCGGTCAGGAGGTTGAGCTCCTTGTCGGTGTAGGTGACGGCGTCGGAGCGCTCGACCTGGATCGACTCGTTGATGCGGCTGCAGAGCGCGAAGAAGGTGTCGTCGGGCAGGGCCTCCTTCTTGACCGCGGAGAGCTTGGCCTTCCGGTTGAGGCGCTGGCGCTTCATGCTGAAGGTCAGCCAGACCTTCTTGCGCTGATAGAGCCGGCGGCCCTTCTCGAAGCGATTCATCGAGGGGTTCTCGTGCATGCCGTAGGCCACGGCGCCCACCACACAGTGCGTGACGTCGATGGGGTGCCGCTGCTTGGCTTGCGCGATGTAGTCGAGCAGCGGCTCGGCCAGCACGTAGTCATCGAAGAGCACCAGCGACTCGTACTTCGCGGGCATGATGTAGAGCATCATCTTGCGGTACGGGTGCAGCGGCGTGATCAGCGTGCCGTCGGGGCGCGAGGTCTTGAACTCGAGCGCGACGAGCAGCGCCACGATGACAGCGATGATGATGAGCGTGGTCATGGGTCTCCCTCCGGCGCGATACGATGGAGCGCTTCGCCCGCAGCGTCAATCAGCGCCTGGCCGCCACTTGATGTGGCACGCTTCGTGATGACTGTACTGCGCACCAACCCCCCGGAGGCCCCATGACTCGCTTCATCCTCATCGCGCTCGCGCTCTCGACGGCGGTCGCGGCGGGTTGCGCGCACCAACGCTCGGCGACGGCGAACCCCGGCGGCCTGATTCTGGCGACGCCGGAGTTCGAGCTGCACATGCGACAGGGCCGCGTCTACATGCTCACGGCGGTCGCCCCCGGCATCCCGCCCGAGGTGCGCGAGGTCACGACCTACGACGAGTTCCGCGACCTCTACAACCTGCGCGGCAACGAGAAGCTGCCGGCGGAGGCGCCCAGCGCGGGCGTCGAGGTGCAGAGCTTCGGCGAGCCCGACTGCGTGCGGCGCGCCGACCTCTGCAGCCGCGACACCGAGATGCCGCCGCCGCCAGAGGCCATCCGCCTGAAGGTCATCTTCCCGCGCCGGTAGCCCGCGCGCCGCGGGCCTCATCGCCCACCGAGCTGTGCGAATTCACACAGTCAGCGGCACCTCTTCCAGGTGGTACGGCACGTGGCACTGCCACCCGAGCTCCTGCTCGATGCGGCGGCGCAGCGCGTCGGTGGCCGCCGGGTCGCCGTGCTGCAAGAACGTGGTCCGGGGCGGCGCCTCAAAGCCCCGCAGCCACTGCAGGATCTCGTCGGCGTCCGCGTGCGCGCTCAGCATGTCGAGCTGCTCGATGTGCGCCCGGATCGGCACGATCTGCCCGTAGATCTTCACCGCGCGCGCGCCGTTGACCAGCTGCTCGCCGCGCGTCCCGCCGGACTGAAAGCCGGTGAACAGGATGGTGTGCTGGGGCTCCGGCCCGAAGCGCGCGATGTGGTGCAGCACGCGCCCGCCCGTGGCCATCCCGCTGCCGGCGATGATGATAGCGGGCGATTGAAGGTCCCCCAGCGCTCGCGATTCGTCAGCGCTGCGCACGATCTTGGCGGTCGAGCAGACCGCGTGGCACTCGAACGAGCTGAGGTTGTGGTCGGCGATGCGCTCGCGGAAGATCGACGTCGCGTCGCGGGCCAGCGGGCTGTCGAGGTAGATCGGCAGCGGCGGGATGGCGCCGGCCTCGCGCAGGCGGCGCAGGTGGTAGAGCAGGCGCTGGGTGCGGCCGACGGCGAAGGCCGGGACGATGATGTGGCCGCCGCGGTCTGCGGCGCGGCGGATGATGTCGCCCAGGGCGCCCTCGGGGTCGCGGGCGGGGTGGATTCGGTCGCCGTAAGTGGACTCGAGGACCAGGTAATCGGCGCGCCGGACGCGCGCGGGGGAGCCGAGGATCGGGTCGTCCGGCCGCCCGAGATCCCCGCTGAAGAGGACGTCGAGGCCGGCGGTGTGCAGGCGGACCATGGAGGCGCCGAGGATGTGGCCGGCGCGGTGGAGCTCGACGCTGGCGCCGGGGGCGAGCTCCTGGGGCGAGTCGAAGGCGAGGGGTTGCAGGTGCTCGAGCGCGGCGCGGGCCTCGGCCTCGGTGTAGAGCGGGCGCGCCGGGCGGTGCTTGGTGTAGCCGTGGCGGTTCGCGCGGGCGGCCTCCTCCTCCTGGATGTGGCCGGAGTCGGGCAGCAGGATGCCGCAGAGGTCGATGGTGCCTGCCGAGGCGTGCACGCGGCCGGAGTAGCCCTCTTGAATCAGGCGCGGCAGCCAGCCCGAGTGGTCGAGGTGGGCGTGGGTCAGGACCACGGCGTCCAAGCTCTCCGGGGGGACGGGGAAGGGGGCGCGGTTTCGCAGCCGCAGGCTCTTGAAGCCCTGAAACAGCCCGCAATCGACAAGGATATTGAGCGCGTTCCGACGCAGGACCGTGCGCGAGCCGGTGACGGTCTCGGTGGCGCCGAGGAAGTGGAGGGTGGGGCGTGACTTTGGCAAGGGGGGCTCCTGAGTCGCGGGGCGGAGGCTCGGCCATGTCAGGGAGCAAGGGGTGTGCCATGTCGGGAGAGGGGGCGCGTGCGGGGGGCGCGATCCGTGTGGGAGAGGGGCTGGTGTGATATGCCTCCGCGGCGAATTGGCCGATGGGAACAGATGCTACGTATGCGTATTTTGACTTGGACTATTGCGATTTCGGCGCTGGCCGGCGGGCTGGTGTCGGTGCCCTCGACGGCTTCGGCGCAGGCGCCGGAGGGCCCGCGGGCGACGCTCGAGCGGGCGATGGATGCCTGGGACGAGCTCCGGCAGCAGCACATCGAGGTGCGCTCCATCGAGGGGCTGGACGCGGCGGGCGGTGGCGACGGGCGGGCGCAGGTCGAGACGCGGCTGCGGACCCTGTTGACCAAGCGGCGCTCGAATCGCGAGTGGTACGACTACTGGAAGGACGAGGGGCGGCTGGCAGGCGAGGTGCGGAAGGCGCAGGACGCGCTGGTGGCCGCGGGCGGGCTCAGCGACGAGGAGCGGGCGCGGTTTACGGCGCGCGGGCCAGCACTTGACGCGTGGGCGGCGCTGGCGACGAAGAAGCTGCGCAACCAGGACACCTACTTCGAGGCGATCACGGCGGATTTGGAGGCCGTGGAGGAGCGGCTGCGCGCGTTCGGCGACGGCGAGGAGAGCGCGGTGGAGCAGCGGTCGAAGATCGTCTGCGAGACCGAGGCGGGCCGCGGCGAGACCGCGCTTCAGCGGCAGCGGGCCTGCGTTCACGCGACCGAGGCTGAGGAGCGCTCGCTGGAGGAGCGCATCGACCAGACCCAGGCGACGCGGCGGCTGACCGAGGCGCAGCTGACGTCGATCGAGACGCTGATCTCTGCGCAGTTGCGCGACATCCAGCTCGCCGAGGAGGAGCTGGCTATCGCGTCGACGGAGGCGTCGCGCACGCGGGCCAGCGTCGAGGAGACCGCGCACTACAAGGCGATCTGGGCGCTCTACGAGACGCGGGCGCAGACGAAGACCACGCAGCTTCAGGAGGCCGTGCGGTCGAGCAAGAACACGCGGCGGGTGCTGGGCGTGAACCTCGCGTTCTTCGAGACCGAGGCCGAGACCCTGGCGTCGCGGCTCGCGACCACCAAGTCGCTGCTGGAGGAGCGCTCGAGCATGAAGCGCTACGGCGTGTCGCTGCTCGAGACGGCGTGGGAGACCGTGGTGACCGGCATGGTGCTGGTCTACCTGGTCCTGGCGTGGATCTTGATGCGCCTGGTGACCCGCACCACGCGCTCGCTGGTGGCGCGGGCCAAGGCGAAGCCCAACGTCGACGTCGACGACATTCAGCGCGTCGAGACCCTCGCGACCGTCAGCCGCAGCGCGCTGCGCGGCGTCATCGTGGTCGCCACCTTCTTGCTGGTGCTGGACGCGCTGTCGGTCGACGTGGGCCCGCTCATCGGCGGCGCGGCCATCTTCGGTCTGGCCATCTCATTTGGCTCGCAGAGTCTGGTCAAAGACGTGGTCACCGGCTTCTTCATCCTGCTCGAGAACCAGTACGCGGTCGGGGATTCGGTCGACGTCAACGGCAGCCTCGGCACCGTCGAGAAGATCACGCTACGCCGCACGGTGCTGCGCGACCTGCAGGGGCGGATGCACAACATCCCCAACGGCAGCATCACGACCGTCATCAACAACTCGCAGGGGTGGGCGCGGGTGGTCATTCACCTCGGCGTCGCCTACGGGACCGACCTGGACGCGCTGCGCGCGCTGGTCGACGCGGAGGGGGACCGCTTCTTCGAGGACGAGGAGTGGCGGCCGAAGATCTCGGAGCCGCCGCGCTACATCGGCCTGACCCAGTTCGGCGACAGCGCGCTGACCGTGCGCATCATGTTCAAGACGCAGACGCTTGAGAACTGGGGGGCCGAGCGCGAGTTCAACTGGCGCCTCAAGAAAGCGCTGGACGCCGCCGGCATCGAGATCCCCTTTCCGCAGCGGGACCTGCACGTGTACACGATGCCCGCGCCCTCAGGCGACCAGGCCGCGGCTGCGAAGTAGGCGGCGGACGCCCTCGACGCGCTTGCGGTTGGTGCCGAGGTCCGAGTGCCCGACCCGCGAGGCCGATCGCACGGCGATGCTGCCGTCTTCGGGGCGCAGGTGCAGCTCGAGGTCGTCGATGAAGCGCAGCAGCCGTGTGCGACAGGTCGCGTGCAGGTAGTCCGAGGTCTGGCGCACCACCGTCACGCCGGTTGAGGCCGCGACGGCGTCGCACACCTTCGGCCAGACGACGGCCGCCTCGCCGAGGATGCGAAACGCGGCGATTCGGTGCGAGCCGGCCGGCATGTCGGAGCAGACGCAGTTGGGGCTCGAAGGGCAGGGCGCGAGGCGTCCGTCTTGGACGCCGAGGGGCTTGGGCACGGCGGGTCTCCTCGGTTGGCCGGCGCCACCCTATGTCAGTGGAGGTGCCAGCGTCGACAGGGCGGAGTAGAGTCGCAGGCGTCAACTCCGGCGGTGGAGAGAAGCCCCATGCGCGACCTGATCGAGCCGCTCAACGAGCAAGAACGCGTGGCCCTGGTGGCCTTGGCCAAGGCGCTGGTCTTCGTGGACGGCCAGGTCTCCGCGGAGGAGCGGGTCGCCATCAGCGGGTTGGCCGCGGCGGTGGGCGGCGAGCTCTTCGCGCGTGCGGACAAGATCCGGCTGAGCGCGGGGCAGAACACCCGCGATTTCCTCGCCACCATCGAGACCCAAGACGCCCGCGAGCGCATCTACGACGCGCTGCTGTCCATCGCGCAGGAGGACGGCGTCGCCGACGCGGAGAGCGCGCTGCTGGCGCAGGTCGCCAGCGCCTGGGACATCGTCGCGCACTGAGGGATCGGCGCGACGACGACTCGCGCCGCCGCCGCGCCCCTCACCGAGCGGGACCTACTTCGGGGCGACCTCGACCAGGCACTTCAGGGTCTCCGCGGGGATCGAACCGCACTTCTGTCGGCACAGGCCGGCGTCGCAGGTCCAGTAGTTCCCGCAGTTCGGGCAGAGCAGCGGGCAGATCCCTTCGAAGCTGATGGGCGCCTTGTAGCAGTCGCACGACGACGCGCAGGGCGCCGTGCAGGTGTCCGCGCAGCCGTCACCGTCCGTGTCGATGGCCTTCGCGCCGGTCTTGCACTCCAGCGGCTTGCACGCGCACGCGCCGTCGTGGGCCTTCTGGACCGAGGCCGCGCGCCGCGTGCAGTCGTTGGAGTAGGTCTTGCCGTCGCAGCCGCACACGGGTTTGTAGACCGTGGTGCACACGGGGGTTGTGTCTACACAAATGCCTTGGAAGTCGGCGCCGTTGCACGAGTTTGTCGGCAACTCGCAGAATTGGCCCTTCGCGCAGGCCACGCCCGCGAAGCCGCCGCACACCTTCTTGCAGGACCCGTCCACCGTGGCGCTGCCGTCGTCGCAGATGCAGACATCCGCGCAGCCGTCGCCGTCCTTGTCGACCGCCTTGCTGCCCACCGGGCACACCAGCGGCTTGCAGACCACCTTGCACTCGCCGGCGTGGTCAAGCTGGGCTTGGGCCGCGATGCGCTCGCAGTCGTTGCCGTAGGTCTTGCCGTCGCAGCCACACACCGGCGCGTAGATGTCGGCGCAGGCCGTCGGGATCGCCACGCACTTGCCCTGGAAGTCCGCGCCACCGCAGGCCCCGGCCGGCAGGTCGCAGTACTGCGACTTCGCGCACTGAACGCCCTGGATGCCGCCGCAGATGGTCGTCGTCTCGCACGCGCCCTTGGCCGCCACGTTCACGCCCTTGGCCGCGGCGATGCACGCGTTGCTGTAGGTCACGCCGTCGCAGCCGCACACCGGCGCCTCCTGCGCGGTGCACGCGGTGGGCTGCGGCAGGCACACGCCGATCTCCCCGCAAGCGCCCGCCTTCTTGGAGCAGTACTCGCCCTTTCCGCACTCGAGGTTCGACTTGCACAGGGTCTCGAGGCAGACGTCGACCTCGGGCGGCACGAACCCGCAGGCGTCGTCACAGTAGCCGTCGGTGCACTCCCAGAAGTTGGCGCAGTTCAGGCACTTCAGCAGGCAGGGCTCCGGGAAGCTGAGGTCGGCGCCGTAGCAGTCGCAGCGGTCGGCGCACGGGACCTTGCAGGCGTCCGCGCAGCCGTCCTTGTCGGTGTCGACCGCTTGGTAGCCGGCCGCGCACTTGATCGCCGTCGTGCACTCGCACTTGCCCGTCGCGCCGAGCTTCTGTCCGTCCGGGCAGATGCACGCGATGACGCAGTCGCCGGCTGCGTCGTAGACCGGCTTGGTGTCGACGGGGCAGAGGATCTCGACGATGCAGCCCTTGCAGGTGTCGGGGCAGCCGTCGAAGTCGGTGTCGACGCCGCTGTTCCCCTGCGGGCAGATGATGGGCTTGCAGCAGCCGAGCGCCGGGTCAGCCGAGGTGTCGTCGGCGCACACGCAACCGACCACGCAGCCCGCGGCGTCGTAGCTGGGCTTCGAGCCCGCGGGGCACAGGATCTCGGTCGCGCAGCCGCCCTTGCAGACGTCCGCGCAGCCGTCGCCGTCGGTGTCGACGGGCGTCGCGCCCACCGGGCAGGCGATGGGCGTGCAGCATAGGCCGTCGTTTCCGGGGGCCGGCACCGCGCCGACCGCGATGTCACACAGGCACGCGCCCTTGTGGTCGAGCTGCACCTGCGCCATCAGGCGGAAGCAGTCGTTTGAGTAGGTGTTGCCGTCGCAGCCGCACACCGGCGCGTAATTCTCGGGGCAGAACTCCGGCACCGGCTCGCAGGTCCCCTGGATGTCCGCGGCGTTGCAAAGCCCGGCCGGCCAGTTGCAGAACTCGCCCTCGCCGCCGCACTCCTCGCCGATGAAGCCGCCGCAGGTCGCGGTGCACTCGCCCTTCGCCGCGACCGTCGCGCCCTTGGCCGCCGCCTCGCACGAGTTTCCGTAGGTCACGCCATCGCAGCCGCACACCGGCGCCCACACGTCCGGGCAGGCGGTCGGCAGCGCCGCGCACATGCCCACGCCGCCGCACTCGCCGGCCGTCCGCGCGCAGTACTCGCCCTTGCCGCAGTCCGCCCCGCTCTTGCACGGCACCGCTTGGCACTTCTCGAGCTCCGGCGGCACGAACCCGCAATTGTCCTGGCAGATCCCGGCCTCGCACGACCAGAAGTTCCCGCACCCGGCGCACTTCAGGAAGCACTGCTCGGGGAAGCTGGCGCCCGCGTCGTAGCAGTCGCACGCGTCGGCGCAGGGCAGCTTGCAGGCGTCGTTGCAGCCGTCGCCGTCGGTGTCGACGGACACGTAGCCCGGCGCGCACTTGATGGCGAAGGGGCAGCCGCAGCCGTCAGCGCCCGGCGAGGTCCCGTCGGGGCACAGGCACTTCTCGACCTCGGGCGGCACCGGCCCGCACGCCGCCTGGCAGTAGCCGGTGTCGCAGCTCCAGTAGTTGTCGCAGGTCGCGCAGTCCTTCTCGCACGGCGCGTCGAAGCTCAGCCCGGCGTCGTAGCAGTCGCACATCGACTTGCAGGCCATCAGGCAGCTGTCGGGGCAGCCGTCGCCGTCGGTGTCGACCGGGTCGTAGCCCTTGGCGCACTTGATGGCGATTTTGCAGGCGGGGACGCACGAATCGAGGCATCCGTCGCCGTCGGTGTCCACCGGCTCGTAGCCGATATCGCACAGGATCTCGAAGGGGCAACCGCAGCCCTTGGGCCCCGGGACCGAGCCGTCGGGGCACAGGCACTTCGAGATCTCGGCCGGCACCGGCCCGCACTCGCCCTGGCAGTAGCCGGCGTCACAGGTCCAGTAGTTGTCGCAGGTCGCGCAGTCCTTCTCGCACGGCGCGTCAAACCCGAGGCCCGCCTTGTAGCAGTCGCAGGCCGCGGCGCAGGGGGCGAGGCAGTTGTCGGCGCAGCCGTCGCCGTCGGTGTCGACGGGCTCGTAGCCCGCGGCGCACTTGATGGCGATGTCGCAGGCCGGCTCGCACTGGTCGTCGCAGCCGTCGCCGTCGACGTCGACGGGCTTGTAGCCCTGCAGGCACAGGATCTGCGGGCAGCCGTCGTCGCAGGAGTCCACGCAGCCGTCGCCGTCGGTGTCGATGAGCTTGG
>JAWKRR010000015.1:0-115008 GCA_041389525.1 Myxococcota bacterium
TGGTGACGAACTCCATGCTCAGCTCCAGCGAGATGTAGACGCCGATCTCGCCGAGCCCGCCGAAGAGAGGCGAGATCATGTCCACGTCGACGAAGAGGTCGCCGATCTGGATCTTCATGATGCCGTCGGTGCTGCAGCCGTTGATGATGGGCGGCAAGAGGAAGTCGAGGTTGAGCGCGAGCTCGTCGACCGGGATGCCGAGGCCGCCGGTGTCGCCGCCGGTCAGCGTCGCGATCGCGTCTGCGTCGAGCGACAGATTCAGCGTGCCGCCGTACCAGACCGCCATCAGCAGCTCGTTGAGGAAGTCGTCCCACAGGGCGAACTCGAAGGAGGACTTGCCGGGGAGGTTCCACAGCGGCGAGTAGCCCTTGAGGCAGGTGCCGCGGGCCAGCGAGCCGAGCGGGTTCTGCGGCACCTTCTTCGTGGCGTCGATGAGGGCTCCGAGGCCCAAGCGCGCGCCGTCGTCGGTGAAGGCCAGCGAGTGGACCCGGCTGTCCAGGGTCAGGCTGATGGAGTCGAGGCCCTCGGCCAGCGGCGGGATCTCGAAGGTCTGGCTGATGGCGAGGGCGTCCAGCAGGGTCGTCAACGTGTCGCCGACCAGGGTGCCGATCTGGTCCTCGAAGAGGTCCTCGATGGTGCCGGTGAAGATGTTGATGAGGAAGTCGATGAGCCAGTCGAAGAGCCAGCCCAAGATGCCGTCGATGTCGATGTCGATGGCCTGCAGCTCGACGTTCGGGTTCACCAACGCGACGTTCATCACCGCCTCTTTGGCCGACGCCAGCAGGTCGGCCTTCAGGTCGATGACGCCGATCTGCAGCTTGCCGCCGAAGTCCGGGCAGAGGTCGATGCCCAACACCTTGCACTCGCCCTTCAGCTTCACCTTGATCTGCATGTTCTTGATCTTGGTGCCGAAGTGCAGGCCGCCGTTGAAGGGGTCGAGGTAGATCTCGGGCGGGTTGAACGCGAGGCCCGACAGGATCAGGTCGTAGCCAAGCCCGACCGAGGTCGGCGGCGGCAAGATCGTGCCCAAGTCGAAGGCGCCGATGGCCCCCTCGAGGATGGTCGCCAGGTCGTCGGGGTGGGTCGGGTTGTGGTTGCCGTCGTCGAAGAACTGGTCGTCGAGCCACGCCTTGATCGCGTCGGGGATGAAGGGCGGCTTCGGGTCCATCGAGTAGTATTTCTCAGCGAAATAGAAGGACTGGATGATCTTGGTGGTCTGGCCGGCTTGGTCTTCGGCCTCGATCTCCAGGACGTTGAGACCCCAGCGCGGGATCATGATGGCGGTCCAGGTGCCGTCGGGATTGATCTTCGCCGGGATGCCGTTGACGCGGACCGCGGCGACGCCGGTGATGGTGTCGTTGGCGATGCCCGAGACCGTCACGCTGGGCTTGAAGCCCTGCAGCGTGGCGCCGCGCTCAGGGTGGAGCACCGTGATGGTCGGGGGCGCGCCCTCGATCTGGACGTCGACGCTGCCGCCGACCGTCGGGGTGTCGGCCAGCCGCACGCTGATGGTGTAGGTGCCCTCCTCGGTGAAGCTGAGGGTCTTGTCGCCGAAGAACTTGGCCGGCGCGCCCATGGGCGAGACCTCGGCCGGCAGCGTGGCGGCGTCGACCACGGGGTTGTCGTACTTGTCGCGCGCGATGACGACGAGGTTCATCTTCTCGTAGGTCGCGAAGAAGGGCTTCGGCGGCTGCAGCGCCAACTGCATCGTGACCGGGATGTCGGGCGTGACCTCGAGCACCGACGGCGAGAGCGCGAAGAGCGTCCAGTCGAGGGCCTGGGGCACGCAGCGCACCGCGTACTTCCCGCTGACGGTGCCGGAGACGGCGAAACCGGTCAGCGACAGCTTGGTCGGCATGTCGATGGCCATCGGGAAGCCCTCGACGGGGTTGCCCTGCTTGTCCTCGGCGTGGCAGGCGACCGTCGTCGAGTAGCCCGCCACGATGCTGGGCGCGCCCAAGGTGGTGATCAGCCGGTAGGGCTGGCCCGGGGTGACCGTGACCATCGCAGGGGTCGCGTCCTCGGGGCCGTTCTTCTGGCGGCAGGACACGCCGTAGGTGCCGACCGTCAGCGCCTTGAGCTTGAAGTCCGAGTGCAGCAAGCCGTCGACGCTGCCCGGCTTCGTGCCGGCGGGGTTCACGAAGACCTGCCAGCCCTCCTCGACCGGGTTGTCGTAGGCGTCGCGACCGGAGCAGGTGACCTGGGCGGTGCTGCCGGCGGGCAGCGCGTTCGGCTGGACCACCGTCTCGATGTCTAGCGCGGGGCCGGCCTCGACGCGGATGATGGCGGGCGTGGGGTCGATCCAGTTGGTGGCGTCGAGGATGCAGCGAACTTTGTACGTCGCCGCCGAGAGGAACGTGACGTGGTCACCGTCGACCGTGGGCTGATGGAGGATGCCGCCGGGGGTCTCGTAGAGCTCCCAGTGGGTCGGGGGCGCGCCCTGACCCTCGGCGAGGCCCTGGACCTCGCAGCGCACGAGCACCTGCACGCCCGCCGACGGGGCGTCGTCGCTGACGCCGGTCTGCACGGTCAGCGAGGTGATGGGCGTGTCGATGGGCTTGATGGGCCCTGCGTCGGGCTTGACCCCGCCGCTGTCGACCGAGCCGGCGGTCCCCGGGGTGCTGTCCGCGCAGCCGCCAGCCAGCAGGAGCGCGCCAAGAGCTAAAGATGTAACGACGCTCAGAGCGCGCTGCCGCATGGATGTCCCCGGAACGGAGGTATTTCAATTCGGAGTATAGGGTTCTGGCGCGTCGCCTACAAACACGGAGTTCGCTAATCTTGTCGCGGAACTGAACCCTCGGGAGCACGCCGCGCGCTTCCCTCCGCGCCTACCGCGGGATAGCGTCCGGCGCCATGTCTGAGCCCGACCTCCTCCTAAAAGGATTGAACCCCCAGCAGCGCGACGCCGTCGTCCATCGCGGCGGTCCGCTGCTCGTGCTCGCCGGCGCCGGCAGCGGCAAGACGCGCGTCATCGCCGTGCGGATCGCGCACCTCGTCGAGACGGGGACCGCGCCAGAGCACATCCTGGCGCTGACCTTTACCAACAAGGCGGCCGGCGAGATGGCCGAGCGGGTCACCCACCTCGTGGGGACCCAGGCCGCCGAGCAGATCACCGTCAGCACCTTCCACGCGCTGGGTCTGCGCTTCGTCGAGGAGGAGGCGAAGCGGCTGGGTCTGAGCCGCCCGATCACCCTGATCGACGCCAGCGACCAAGCCGTCGCGGTGCGCCAGTGCCTCAAGCGCCTGCGAATCGACCCGCGCCGCCACGACCCGCGCCTCTTCCTGTCGGGGATCTCCCGCGCCCGCAACGCCGGCATCACCGCCGAGGACCTCGCGAAGCGCTCCGACAGCCGCTACACGGCCGCGGTGTACCAGGGCTACATCGAGTGGCTGCGCGCCAACCGCGCCGTGGACTTCGACGACCTGCTGCTGCTGCCGCTGAAGCTGCTGCGCGAAGACCCCGAGGTGCTCGCGCGCTGGCGCGATCGCTTCCGCACCGTGCTCGTCGACGAGTACCAGGACACCAACACCGTCCAGTTCGAGCTGGTGCGCATCCTCACCGAGCAGCACCGCCAGCTCTGCGTGGTGGGCGACGACGACCAGAGCATCTACGGCTGGCGCGGCGCGTGCATCGACAACATCCTGGGCTTCGAGGACTGGTTCGCGGACGCGCGGGCCATCGCGCTGGAGCAGAACTACAGGTCCACCGGCCACATCCTGGCGTCGGCCAACGCGGTCATCGCGCTCAACCGCAGCCGCAAGGAGAAGCGCCTGTGGTCGGACGGCGGCGACGGCGAGAAGCCGCGCGTCGTCACCTGCAAGGACCCAGTGGGCGAGGCGTCGTTTGTGGCCGCCGAGATCCACCGGGCGCACACCGAGGAGGGGCGCCCGTACGCGGACTTCGGCGTGCTCTTTCGGGCGTCGGCGCAGGCGTCTGCCATCGAGGAGGCCTTCCGGTTGGCCGGCATCCCGTACCGGCTGGCCGGCGCCTTCGGCTTCTACGAGCGCAAAGAGGTCAAGGACGTCATCGCCTACCTGCGACTGGTCCATAATCCCAAGGATCGCGCGGCCTTTGCGCGCATCGTGAACTTCCCGCAGCGGGGGATCGGGCCGAAGCGGTTGGCGTCGCTGCTGACCTTCGCCGACGAGCATCACCTGTCGCCGCTGGCCTCTTGTGAGCGGGCCGACGAGGTGCCGGGGATCTCGGGGGCGGAGGCGCGGGCGCTGCGCGAGCTGCACAGGGTCGTGGGGCGAGCGCAGGACCGTTTTCGCAGCGACAGCGCGGACCTGGCGGCGGTGGCCGAGCAGCTCTGCGAGGACGTGGGGGCGCGGGCGGCGTGGATTCGCGATCCGACCGAGGGGCCCGGCGGGCACACGCGGTGGCGCACGGTGGAGGCGCTGATGGAGGCGATCCGGCGGTGGCAGACCCGCGCGAAGCCTGGGTCGGACATCGGCGACTGGATTCAGTCGACGGCGCTGGATCGGCGTGAACCGGAGGGGGCGGAGGCCGAGGACCAGGTCAGCCTGATGACGGTGCACGCGTCAAAAGGCCTGGAGTGGCCTGTGTGTTTCGTCATTGGGTGTCAGGAAGGGACGATGCCCCATCAGCGGACCATCGACGAGGGCGGCGACATGTCGGAGGAGCGGCGGCTCTTCTATGTCGCCATCACGCGGGCCCGCTCGAGGTTGTACCTGTCGTGGAGCCGGACCCGGCGCACCTTTCACGGCAACGAGCCGGCCCGACGCACGCGCTTCCTCGACGCCATCCCGCTGGAGCACATCGAGATGGTGGACCGGCTCCAGGGCGGCAGCGAGGCCAGCAAGGAGCAGACCCAGGCCCGCTTCGCCGCGCTCCTAGACAGGATCGGGCGGGCGAAATAGCGGCCTTGCAAGGCCGTGGGGGACCGGGCACGCTACGCGTCCCGCCACCTCGACCGCCTATTCTGGGGGACCGACCTCATGCGACGACTGCTCGCCACTCTCGTGACCACCGCGGCGCTGCTGCTGCTGACGCTGTCAGCTCACGCGCTCGAGCTCACCCAGCGCCAGATCCCGGTCAGCGGCTCACTGAACGTGGCCGGCGCCGCGAAGGTCGCCGACAAGATTCTGGACCTCGAGAGCGCCGGGATTGCGCCGATCTACCTGATCATCAGCGCGACCGACGGCACCGCCCAGGGCGTGATGCTGGTCGCCGACACGATCCAGCAGGTGGAGAGCCCCGTCGTCGCGGTCGTCGTGACCCAGGTCCACGGGGCCGGGACCGCGGTCGCGCCGTTTGCGGATCGCGTCGTCATCTACCCGTCGGCCGGCCTGGTCTTCACCGAGGTCCCCTACGAGGGCGTCAAGAAGCCCGAGCCGCCGAAGCCGCTGGCCGAGGGCGCCGAGGCCCCCAAGGAGGTGCCCAAGGTCGAGCCGGGCGAGGTGCTGCTCCAGAAGGTGCGCACCACGTACCTGGACCGGTTCTGGGAGCGCGTCGCCACGCGTATCCGCTGGAAATCACAGACCCTCCTCACCCGAATCGAGGAGGGCGGCTTCATCGTGACGCCCCGCGAGGCGGTCGAGCAGAAGATGGCCGACGCCATCGTCGACCGCGTGACCTTGCTGCGGCTCCCCGAGACGAAGCGCGAGGTGAAGACCATCACCACCGAGAAGAAAGAGCGGACGGTGACGCCCTCGCCCTGAGGATCGGCGCCCACCGAGGCGCCGTCAGCGCAGGTCGTAGGGCATCTCCTTCTCGATCATCTTGAAGATGTCCTCGGTCCCTCGGCTGACCTGGCCGAACGCCTCGATGATGCCGAGGGCCACCCAGGCGAAGATGACGATGGTCATCACGAAGCCCAGGGCGCGCAGCAGGCCGCGGATGCCGCGGGCGAGGCGCTCGGCGTAGGCGATGGCGAGGCCGCGCAGCGAGTCCACCAGCGTCCCGGCGCGCTCGCCGGCGATGAGGACCATGAGCTCGCCCGCCGGAATCAGCCCGGTCATCCCGATGGATTCGGAGAGGGTCTTGCCCGCGGAGAGCATGGCGCCGGCCTCTGCCGCGCATTGGCGGGCGAAGGGGTCCACGGTCGTCGCGGCGGCGGAGTCCAGCGCGTCGTAGAGCGGCAGGCCTGCCTCGATCTGGTCGGCGAAGGAGCGGCAGAAGGCGCCGCGCACCGCGAGCCGGTAGACGCTGGCGGGCCAGGGGAGTCGCCACGCGGCGCGGCGCAGGTCTTGGCCCAGGCGGGTCGTGCGCAAGAGCCGCGGGAGCAGGACCGCGAAGAAGAAGAGGATCGCGGCCACGAGGGCGAGATTCCCGAGGACTTTGGCCACATAGGCCCCCGCGGAGCCCGTCATCAGCTCAGGGATCGGGCCGAGGAGTATGGAGGTCGCCAGCACCCCCAGCGGGTAGATCGCCGAGCGGAAGACCTGCCGCTGGGTGTCGAGGGTGGCGTCGATGCGGGCGGCGATGGCGTCCAGGGCCATGGGGACCGAGCCCGTGCGCTCGGCGGTGCGGAGGCTCTGCAGCGCGGTCGCGTCGAAGAGCTCGGGGTAGCGGGCGGCGGCGTCGGCGAGGGACGCGCCGGCCTCGAGGTCGGCGCCGATGCCCACGAGGCAGGCGCGCAGGCGAGGGTGGGCGCCGGTGCCGAGGGTGCGCAGGGCCTCGGGCATGCCGAGACCCGCGTGCAGCAGCCGCGAGAGGCTGGCCGCGGCGTCGCGAACCGATGCGCGCGGGATGCGAAACCACGGCTCGCTGGGGGCGGGGCCCGGCGCCGAAGCCGCGGGGACCGCGAACCCGGCCCCGCGCGCGGTCGACACGGGCCGCTCGGCCGGCTGCGCCACGGCGGGCTCGTCGGAGACCGAGCTCTCGCGGGCCTGCCACTTGCGGAACACGATGCCGCAACGCGCGCACTCGGCGGACTCGGCCTGTGGGAATCCGCAGCGCGGGCACTCCATGGGCGCAATGTACCAGCGGTCCCCACGCCGGGCCAGCGCACGACTCGGCGGGCGCCTCCAAGGCTCCGATCATCCTTGACTTTCGGGGCCTGGGAGTCGACAAAGCCCCCATGTCAACCCCGGTGGAAAAGCGCGGCGCGAAGGGCTCGCGGGCAACCCGCCGCGAGGCAGCGCCGACCGGCGCCCGGGTGGCCGTCACGGGCGCGTGCACCTACCTCGGGCAGCGCCTCATCGCCGCCCTCGAGCGCGACCCCGCCTGCGAACACATCGTCGCGCTGGACATCGCCCGCCCGCTCACCGCGCGCACCAAGACGCGCTTCGTGCGCCTGGACCTCACGCGGCCCGACGCCGACGAGACCATGGCCCGCACCCTGGTCGCCGACGGCGTCCAGACCTTGTGCCACCTCGCGTTTCTCGGCTTTCCGTCCCACTCCGGCGCCTGGGCCCACGAGCTGGAGGCCATCGGCTCCCTCTACGTGATGAACGCCGCCGCCGCCGCCAGCGTGGACAAGGTCGTGATGAGCTCGACGACCATGGTCTACGGGCCCTACCCGGACAACCCGAACTACCTCACCGAGAAGCACGCGCTGCGCGGCCTGCGCGCCAGCCGCTGGGTCTCCGACAAGGTCGGCGCCGAGCACGAGCTGGCCCGCCTCGCCAAAGAGCGCTCCGACATCACGACCACCGCGCTGCGCTTCGCCCCCGTGGTCGGGCCCGCCCACAAGAGCCTCATCACCCGAATCCTTCGCCGCCCCGCGATGCTGCGCCTGATGGGCTTCGACCCGTTGATGCAGTTCCTCCACGAGGAGGACGCGGTCGCCGCGCTGTTGCTGGCCGTCCGCGGACACCACCCAGGCGCCTACAACATCGTCCCCGACGGGGTGATGTACTACTCCCAGGTGCTCAAGCTCGGCGGGAAGCTGCCGCTACCGCTGCCCCGCATCCTGGCGGCGCCGGTCGCGACCACGCTCTGGAACCTCGAGCTCGTCGACATGCCCGGGCGCTTCCTCGACTTCTTCCGGTACAGCTTCTGTGCCGACGGCACCCGCGCCCGCGAGTCCATGGGGTTTGCGCCGCGCTACTCGACGCGCCAGGCGCTGCAAGCCTTCTTCGACGCGCGCCGCGCTGGTACTACGCCGCGAGACCTCACGGAGGCCGTGTGATGGTGAGCCCCGTCGAAGACCCTTCGCAGCCGAAGCCCCGCGACCGCGCCAGAGACCCCGAGCTGGCCGACCTCACCGACGCGCCCTTCGAGCTCTTCGAGTCCGAGCGCGACGTGCTGTCGCTCCGCGCCATCGGCGAGGCGCTGCAGGCGGCAGGCCGAATGACGGGCCTCGACGAGCTGGTGCGCATCCTCGACGAGATGGGCGCCGCCAAGGTCCGCGCCGCGCTGAGCCGCATCCTCTTTCAGCCTGCCGAGCGCGTCGTCGACCCCTTCGGCCTGGACGTCGAGTTCTACGAAGCGGTCTTTCCGCTCGTGCGCTGGATCCACGACCACTGGTTCCGCATCGAGACCACCGGCATCGAGCACATCCCCGACGCCGGCCGCGCGCTCATCGTCGCCAACCACTCCGGCACCATCCCCATCGACGGCCTGATGGTGGTCACCACCGCGCACCTCAACCACGCCCAGGGCCGTCGCCTGCGCGCCCTGGTTGAGAATTTCGTCTACCACATGCCCTGGGTCGGCGCGCTCTTCGCCCGCGGTGGCGCCGTCCGCGCCTGCCAGGAGAACGCCACGGCCCTGCTGGAGGCCGACGAGGCCGTCCTGGTCTTCCCCGAGGGCGTCAAGGGCATCGGCAAGCTCTACAAGAAGCGCTATCGCCTGCAGCGCTTCGGCCGCGGCGGCGCCATCAAGCTGGCGCTCTCGACCGGCTCGCCGATCATCCCCTGCTCCATCGTGGGCGCTGAGGAGGCCATGCCCCTCATCGGCAAGGTCAGCTGGCTCGCGCGGCCCCTCGGCATCCCGTACATCCCCGTGACGCCCCTGATGCCGTTCCTCGGGCCGCTGGGGCTCATCCCCTTCCCGACGAAGTGGTTCATCGACTTCGGCGAGCCCATCGAGGTGGGCGAGCTGGGCCCCGACGCCGTCCACGACCGCGTCCTGGTCAACCGCCTCAACGAGCGCGTTCGCCGCGAGGTCCAGTCACTCATCGACAAGCGCCTCGCCGCGCGAAAGTCGGTCATCTTCGGATGAGCGGCGTCATCACGGCGGATCTGCGCTCGGACACGGTCACGCGCCCCAGCGCCGGGATGCGCAAGGCCATGGCCGAGGCCGAGGTGGGCGACGTCTGTTTCGGCGACGACCCGACGGTGCTGCGGCTCGAGGCGGAGGTCGCCGAGCGCCTTGGGAAAGAGGCCGCGCTCTTCGTGCCCACCGGTACGATGTCCAATCAGATCGGGGTCGCGGTCCACACGCGGCCCGGCGACGCGGTCCTCATCGACTCGGGCGCGCACATCGCCCGCTGGGAGGCCGCCGGGGCCGCCGCGCTCTCCGGGGTTCAGCTCGTGATGCTGGACGGCCCGCGAGGCTTGCCGACGCTCGCGCAGCTCGATCGGGCCCGCTACCCGGTCAGCCCCAAGGCGCCCCGCCTGAGCTTGCTGGCGATGGAGAACACGCACAACACGGCGGGCGGGCTGGCGCATGATGCTCAGGCGATCGGCGAGCGGGCCGCCTGGGCGCATGGGTTGTCCATGGGGGTTCACCTCGACGGCGCGCGCATCTACAACGCCGCCGCGTTCACCGGGCAGAGCGTGGCCGAGCTGGTGAGCTCGGTCGACACCGTCAGCCTCTGCCTGTCAAAGGGGCTCGGCGCGCCGATTGGCTCGGTGCTCTCCGGGCCCAGGGCGCTCATCGCCGAGGCGGACCGCTTTCGCCATCGCTTCGGCGGCGGCTGGCGCCAAGGCGGAGTCCTGGCCGCCGCCGGCCTCTACGCGCTGGCCCACCACACCGCGCGCCTCGCCGAAGACCACGCCCGCGCCGCCGAGCTGGCCCGCGCGCTCGAGCGCTCCGGGGTCGCCACCGTGACCCACCCGGTCGAGACCAATCTGGTCTGCTACCGCATCGACGCCGGCTTCGGCACCGCTGCCGAGCACACCGCGAAGCTCGCTGCGCGCGGCGTGTTCACCGCCCCCACCGGCCCCGACACCGGGCGCTTGGTGACCCACAGAGACCTCGACGACGCCGCGGTGGCCCACGCCGCAAGCGTGCTGGCGAACCCATGAGCGACAAGCCCACCAAGACCCCCCCTGCAAAGGCGCCCGCCGCCAAGAAGGCGCCCGCCGCCAAGAAGGCGCCCGCCAAGAAGGCCGCGCCCGCCAAGGCGGCGCCTGCAGAAAAGAAGGCACCGGCGGCGAAGAAGGCCGCGCCCGCCAAGGCGGCGCCTGCAGAAAAGAAGGCACCGGCGGCGAAGAAGGCCGCGCCCGCCAAGGCGGCGCCTGCAGAAAAGAAGGCACCGGCGGCGAAGAAGGCCGCGCCCGCCAAGGCGGCGCCTGCAGAAAAGAAGGCGCCGCCTGCGAAGAAGGCCGCGCCCGCCAAGGCCGCGCCTGCAGAAAAGATGGCCCCTGCGGCGAAGGCGGCGGCCGCGAAGAAGGCCGCGGCGAAGAAGCAGGCCGCCGCGCCGACCGAGGAAGCACCGCCCGAGATCGCGCCCGTCCCCGCACCAGCAAAGGGCAAGCGCGGCTCCGCTGGCGCCACTGGCGCGCCCGCCGAAGGACTGGCGCACCGCGCGGGCTTCGTCGCGCTGGTCGGGCGGCCGAACGTCGGCAAGTCCACGCTGCTCAACCAGCTGGTCGGCGAGCGCGTGGCGATCACGACGCCGAAGCCTCAGACGACGCGCGACCGCATCCGCGGCATTCGGACCTTCAGCGACTGGCAGGTCGTCTACGTCGACACGCCAGGCATCCACGAGGCGTCGACGCTGCTCAACCGCTACATGGTCGAGCTGGCCATCGGCACGCTTGGCGACGCGGATCTCGTGTATCTGCTGGTCGACGGCGCGCACCTCGTCTCCAAACCCGCCGAGGTCATGGCCGAGACCGCCGAGATCGTCGGGCGAGTCCAGGCCGCGCACACCCCCTGCGTGCTGGTGGTGAACAAGGTCGACCGCCTCGGCGACAAGGCGCAGCTGCTGCCCCATCTGCAGGCCCTGAGCGAGCTGGACAGCTTCATCGCCGTGGTCCCGCTGAGCGCTCGGACCGGCGATGGCGTGGAGCGGCTGCACGACCTGACGCGGCCGCGCCTGCCGGAGAGCCCGCAGCTCTTCCCCGAGGACAGCCTGACCGACCGCTCGATGCGCTTTCTGGCGTCCGAGATGATCCGCGAGCAGCTATTTCACAGGCTCTCTCAGGAGCTTCCGTACCAGATCGCGGTGACCACGGACGCGTGGGAAGAGCGCGAGGACGGCCTGGTCGTGGTGTACGCGACGATTCACGTCTCTCGGGACGGCCACAAGGGCATCGTCATCGGCAAGGGCGGCGAGCGCCTGAAAGCGGTGGGGCGCGCCTCGCGTCTCGCCCTCGAGCGATTTTCTGAGCGCAGGGTGTTTCTCGACCTCCGAGTGCGGGTCGAGGAGCGCTGGAACGAGCGCGAGTTCGGGCTCAAGAAGCTCGGCTACAACGAGTCATAATCGTCATGTCCAAGCCTATCGTCGCCATCGTCGGACGCCCCAATGTGGGGAAGTCCACCCTCTTCAACCGGCTCTGCGGTCGCCGCGCCGCGGTCGTGCAGGACATGCCGGGCGTCACGCGCGACCGGCACTACGCGGAGGCGGTGTTGGTCGGGCGGCCCGTGGTGATCATCGACACCGGCGGCTTCGACCCCGACGCGGACGAGGGGATGCTGCCGGCCATGCGGGCCCAGGCGGAGATCGCGGTGCGCGAGGCCGACGCGGTGATCGCGCTCTACGACGGGCGCGACGGGCTGCTGCACGCCGACGAGACGATCGCGCGCATCCTGGCGCGCTCGGGCAAGCCGGTATTTCACGCGGTCAACAAGATCGACGGCCCGCGGCACGAGGCGCTGGCGGCTGAGTTCTGGTCGCTGGGGGTCGAGGAGATCTACGCGCTGAGCGCGCTGCACGGGCCGGGCGTGATGGACCTCGAGGAGGCCATCGCCGACGCGCTGCCGCCCGTGGACCGGGACGCGGAGGCTGAGAAGCCCGCGCGAGCGACGGCGCGGGTGGCGGTGATTGGGCGGCCGAACGTCGGGAAGTCCACGCTGGTGAATCGGCTCTTGGGCGAGGAGCGCTTGCTTGTCAGCGACGTGCCGGGCACCACGGTCGACAGCATCGACACGTGGCTGGTGCGGCGGCCGGATCCCGAGGCGATCGCCAGGGCCGAGGCGGCGGTCGAGGCGGCGCGTGAGGCGCTGGAGTCGGCGCGGCACGGGCGGCGCGTGATGCTGGCGGAGGCGGAGGGAGAGGCCGGCGAGTGGGTCGAGCAGCCGGAGGCCGACTGGAGCGGGGTCCCGGACGAGGCGGACGACGAGGTCCAGATCTTCTATGGGCGCTTTTCGGCCACGGGCGAGACCTTCGGGGGCGGTGAGGACGACGAGGATGCGGGTGGCCCCGCCGAAGACGACGGGTTCGACGGCCCGGAGGACCCGCGTCTCGCCGACATCGACATCGAGGACAAGCGGTGGCGGGCGCCGGAGGACTTGGCGCTGCTCGAGGAGACGCTGCGCGACGCCGAGGAGGCGCTGCTGGACGCGCAGAGCGACCAGCGGACGATGCTCATCGACACCGCGGGGATCCGGCGCCGCAAGTGGGTGAAGACGCCCGTCGAGCGCATCAGCATCGTGCGCAGCTACAAGAGCATCGACCGCGCCGAGGTCTGCCTGCTGGTGCTGGACGCGACCGCCGGGGTGTCCGACCAGGACGCCAAGCTCGCCGGCCTCATCCAGGACAAGGGCCGCGCCTGCATCATCTTGGTCAACAAGTGGGACGCGGTGCCCAACAAGGACACCCACACGGCCGGTCAGTACGTGAAGGCGATCCGGCGCGACCTGCAGTTCATCTCGTACGCCCCGATCATCTTCATCTCGGCGCTGTCGGGTCAGCGGACGCACCGCATCCTGGGCACGGTCGACCGCGTGCGGACCAGCTACGGCCGGCGCATCGGGACCTCGTCGATCAACCGCTGGCTGTCCGGCGTCGTGCGCCGTCATCAGCCGCCGTCCTATCGCAGCAAGCGCCTCAGGATTTACTACGCGCAGCAGGTCGCCGTAGGGCCCCCGACCATCCTGCTGTCGGTCAACGACGGCAAGCTGATGCAGATGGCGTATCGGCGCTTCCTGCTCAATCAGCTGCGGGTCGGGTTCGGGTTCGAGGGCACGCCCGTGCGCTTTGTGCTGCGCGGGCGGAATCGGCTGCGCAAGAAGCGCTGATTCGCGGCGGGGATGCGTCGCGCGCGCTCAGCCGCCCAGGCCGTGGTCGAGACGGAAGACGCGCGTGAGCAGCCAGCCGGAGACTCGGCCGAGGGTGCCGCGCAGCAGCGTGCCCGCGAGCGAGGGCGGGGCGGGCGGGCGCATCGTGAGGCGTCGCGTGGGGAGGGTGTTCATCGCGGTCTCCTGGGGACGAGGCGTCCGATGACGCCGGGTACAGGGGCGACGATGAACTCCTTAGGTTTCGAACCTATTTCGCTGAGGTGAAAGGTTCGCGCCTGCTCGGTGACGCCGAGGTGACGGGGCGCTCGACTCAGGCGAGCAGGAGCAGGGCGCCGGAGAACCCGTGGACCTGGTCGCCGGCGATCTCGCCTTGGCCGAAGAAGCCGACCAGGGGGACGTCGTCCAGCGCGTCGGCGATGAGGTCCAGCTCGACGCCGGGGTCGTCGAAGAGGACCTGGCCCCGGGCCACGCAGGAGAAGTAGAGCGCGGCGGCGGGGGGGCGGCGGGAGCGGCGGACGAGGGCGGCGAGGTGGTCGTGCAGGTCGTTGCGGGCGGCGGCGGCGTCGCGGCGGACAAAGGAGAGCGGGGCGCCGGGCGTGGGGATGTGGCCGATGGCCAGGGCGCCGTGCTCGCGGTCGTAGCCGGTGAGCCCGCGCACCAGGAAGGCGTCGTGATCGCGCTGGGGGAGGCCGACCGCGACGAGGGCGCCGACGGCCATGCGGCGGATCTCATCGTCGTCGAGCGGCGGGGTGGTCGGGGCGACGCCGAGATCCTCGAGGAGCACGCTGAGGGCAGGGCGATCGTCGAGGGTGACGATGACGTTTTGGACGGAGCGGGTGATGCGGTGGGGGCGGCCGAAGGGCTGGATGCCTTGGGCGACGGCGGTCAGGGTGTGGAAGCCGTGGTCGAGGACCAGCGCGGTGCAGCCGGAGGCCACGGTGCCGGCGGAGTCGAGCTGGGCGCTGGTGGTGCGGGTCGAGGTGAGACCGCCGATTCGGTAGGAGGAGCCGAGCAGGCCGTCCTCGGCGATGGCTGCGCGGGCGTGGAGCGGGTCGGTGTGGACGATGGTGACGCTGTGCTCGACCGCTGGTGGGGCAGGGTGGCGCGCGTCGAGGCGTAGCTCGCGCAGCCCGCTGCCGGGCGCTGAGACGAGCATGACGGCCACCGCGGGCTCGTCGACGATCTCGGAGCGGCCGGCGGCGACAGAGATGCCGACGGTGCCGGCGAGGGCGCGGACGCCGGTCTTCTCGACGATGCGGGCGCGGATCTGCTCGGCGGCGCCTGCCAGGTGATCGGTGATGTAGACGAAAGCGAGGTCGGGCGGGCGTTCGAGCCCCGAGGCCGCCGCGAGCGCGGCGTCGACGGCGGCGGGGGCGAAGGCGGAGCGGCCGAGTCCACAGGTGGCGCGCACACAGACTCCTCGGTCAGTCGGCGAAGAAGGTGAAGGTCAGGCTGACGTCGAAGGGGCCCAGGCTGTCGCCTAGCTCGGTCAGGCTGAGGTGAAAGCGGAACGCCGCGCCGAGGGCGAAGCGGCGGGTGGCGCGCCAGTCGAGGCCGACGCCCAGGTGGGCCGTGGGGTCGAAGGAGGGGCCGTCGTCTTTGAAGTAGCCGCGGGGGCCCTCGCTGCGGACGAGCAGCCCCAGGCCGCCGCCGAACCAGGGCACCCAGGTCAGCGCGTCGATGGTGTAGCGGGCCTCGGCGAGCAACGCGCCGATCAGCTCGGGATCGACCCCGCCCCCCAGCCCGACGCCGACACGCAGCAGCCCGCCGACCTCGACGAAGTCCGTGACGGCGTAGCGGAACTCACCCTGGAGGTAGGGCGCCTGCCGGCGGACCGTCGCGTCGCCCTCATCGCTGCGCAGTGAGAGGTTGCCGACGCCGAAGCCCATCGCCCGCTCGCCCTTCTCGGCGCGGGCTGGCGCGGTCAGGGCCGCGGCAAGCATGAGCGCGGCGAGCGCGGGGCCGACCGGACGAAGCACGACAATTCCTTTTCTCACGTGGGTCCGCGCGTCATCGCGGCGCGGCAGCGATGATCGACGTCGACCCGAGGTGTGTCAATGCGGTCGCGGCGCTGGCCGCGGACTTGCGCGGATTGACAGAAACGCCTCCGTTGGCTATAGGCCCGCCCCTCACGCGGGACACCAAGAGAGGACGCCGTGGCCAAGCAACCGAAGCGGATGTCGCGGAAAGAACTCAAGCGGCCCGACGAGGTCGAAGTCGCCCTCAAGGGCATGTGGGGCTTCATCGAGCGCCACTGGCGCGTCATGGTCGGGGTGGCGGTCGCGCTGCTCGTGATCGGCGCGGCGACCTCGATCTTCGGGCGCATGCAGAAGAGCGACAAAGAGACCCAGGCGGCGGCTCTGCAGAAGGCCCTCGTGCCGCTGGCCTCGCCCATCGGCGAGGAGGCGCCCGCGGCCCAGAAGATCGCTGGCCAGGAGGTGTTCCCCACCGCCGACGCCGCTCGGAAGGCCTCGAGCGAGCGCCTCGCCGCGTTCATCAGCGAGCACCCTGACGCCGTCAAATCCAGCGGGATCGCGCTGCTCCAGGCCTCCCTGGGCGCGGATGGCGCCACGGCGGATCCGGCGGCGCTTCAGAAGTGGATCGCCGACAACGAGAAGTCCTCGCTCGCGTCGGTTGCGCGCTTTCAGTTGGGGCAGTCGCAGGAGCGCGCCGGCCAGAAGGCCGAGGCGCTCGCCAGCTACCGCGCCGTCGCCGACGCCAGCCAGGGCATCGTGAAGGCCATGGCGCTCATGGCGATCGGCGACCTGCACAACCCGATGGCCGGTGGGTCCGGGGACCCCAGCGCCGCGCGTGAGGCGTACACCGCCGCCCGCGACGCGCTCGGGCCGCGTCCGAAGGCGGATCCGGACGACATCCTCGCGCTCTCGCTGGGCCAGCCGTACATCTTCGCCGAGCTGCAGACCAAGCTCGCGTTGCTCGAGTAGTGCGGTTCGCCGCCACAGCGCTCGTCGCGACGACCTTGGTCGCGGGGTGCTCGGTGATTCAGCCCATCGGTGACTTGCCCGCCCAGCGGCTGCAGACCGATTGGGCCGTTCACCTCTACGAGCTGGAAGACTTCGCCTACCACCCCATCGAGGCGGGTCGCCCGCTCTGGGTGGGCTCCGCGTCGTCGCCAGACGGTGGCTTGCTGGTCGTGCCCTCCGCCGACCGCCGCGTGCGCGGCATCGTGGCCGCAACCGGGCGGATTCTGTGGGAGGTCGAGACGCGCGGACCCAACGTCGCGCGGCCGACCGCGGTCGACGACGACGTCTTGGTCGGGTCGATGGACGGCCGCCTCTATCGCCTGCATCAGCGCAACGGCGGGTTGGTCTGGCGCAGCGAGCTGGTCGGCCGCGGCGACCTCACCAGCGACATCGCGGTCGCCGGCGACCGCGCCTTCGTCACCACCACCGACAACCGCATCTCCGCGCTGTCGCTAGCCGACGGCAGCGTGCTCTGGGACCGCTCGCGCCCGCACCGGGGCGAGTTCACGATCACGGGCCAGTCCGGGCCTGTGGTTCACGAAGACACCGTCATCACCGGATTCTCTGACGGCCAGCTCGTCGCCATGGCGACGAGCGACGGCGCGACGGTCTGGGCCGTCGATCTCTCGGCGGAGCGCACCGAGTTCGCCGACGTCGACAGCACCCCGGTGCTGGTGGGCGAAACCCTCGTGGTCTCAGCGTACGCGTCAGGCCTTTACGGAGTCGACGCCAGCGACGGCGCGATCCTCTGGCAGGTGCCGGGCGAGGCCTACGGCACGGCCGCCACCCTCGACCGGATGGTCTACGTCTCGCAGGCCGATGGCCACGTGCTCGCGGTGGACGCCGCCGACGGCGCCGTGCTGTGGCGCACCACGGTACACAAGGGCGTCCCGCGCTTGCCGGCCGTGACGCGCCGCTACGTGATGGTGCCGGTCGAGGACCGGCTCTTGCTGCTGGACCGCGGCACGGGTCGCGTCATCACCGCCTACGATGACACCTACGGATTCGCGGCCACGCCTGAAGTGGCTTGGGGTACCGCGTACACTCCCGGCAACAGCGGCTGGCTCTACGCCCTCGCCGTGTATTAAGTCGGACGACGCCCGCTGGAGGTCGCCCATGATCCGCTTCGCACTCGTCTTCGCCCTGCTGACTCCCCTGGCCCTGACCTCTGCGTGCAGCAGCAGCGGTGGCGGCACGGACGCCGCGGCGGGGGACCAAGGGACGCTGCCGGACGGGACGGTCGGCCCGGGGGACACCGGGGGCGACGGGGTCGGCGACGCGCTCGGTGACGCGGACGGCGCGCCGCTCACTCCAAAGTGCAAGACCGACACGGACTGCCCTGGCGCCGGCGCGACCTGCACTTGCCGCGGCGAGTGCGTCGTGCTGACCACGAAGGTGTGCGAGCAGACGCAAAACTGCGGCGGCACGAAGTGGTGCAACCCGTGCACCCGTCACTGCGAAGAGACCCTGTCTCTGTGCGACCCCTGCGAGAGCGTCACGGTCTGCGACCCAGGCGCGGGCTGCACCACCGCCACCGACGGACCCTGCGGCGAGCAGGGGGCCTGCTCCGCGTTCGCCTCGGGCGGCAGCTTCTGCGGCTTGGGCTGCCTGAATCAGTCCGGTTGTCCCGTGGGCTACAATTGCATCGCCGTGGCCGGCACGACCGAGCGGCAGTGCGTGCCGAAGAGTGGCTCGTGCGAGGATCTCGGCATCTGCAAGGGCGACGGCGAGTGCCCCGACGGTGAGAAGTGCGAGCAAGGGGCGTGCGCGCCGGGCTGCGTAGACGACGACGAGTGCCCGAAAGACGCTGGCGGCATCAAGCTGATCTGCACCAAGGCGCGCTGCGTGCCGCCCTGCACCAGCAACGCCGAGTGCACATTGCCGGCCGAGTGCGACCTGACCTCGGGGCGATGCAAGCGTCCGGGAGCCTGCGAGGCCTCATCGGAGTGCGCTGCGGAGAGCTACTGCGACAAGGTCAGCGGCGACTGCATCCCCGGCTGCCTCGAGGACGTCCACTGCCAGACCGCGGCGAAGATCTGCAAGAACAAGAAGTGCATCGACAAGGGCTGCGAGCACAACTACCAGTGCGGCTTCAACAAGGTCTGCGACAAGGGGCCCGGCGTCTGCATCGAGTCGACGCGCGCGGACTGCAGCACCTGCGACGCGATGAGCCAGTCACCGCAATGCGGCGGCGACCCCGCCCTGTGCGTGACCTTCCAAGACGAGGAGCAGAACCCGCTTGGCGACTTCTGCCTGCTGACCTGCGAGAACGACGAGATCGACAAGTGCCCGCAGGGTTACCAGTGCGAGCACATCCAGTCGGATGACGGCTCGATCGACAACTTCTACTGCACCCGGCAGTGCCCCGATAACCCGCTGGGAGCCGGCACGCCCTAGAGAGCCGAGCAACGGCTCTCCCGTCGCGTCTGCATGGCCGCGCGGCGCGTGGCGGCGTTGCACCTCGTCGCCGTGCTACAGCATGACTCCTCGCCGCGTCTCCCCATGCACCACGGGGCCAAGCACTCGCTCGGTCCGCTCTGTCGAACGGCTCTCTAGCCCGGCGAGCCGCCGCGGCGGCCCTTCGCGCGCGAGGGCGTCGCCGCGGCCGCCGGGCCAGCGCCGCGCTGGCGCTCAGGCGGTCGCGACCTTCTCGGGCCGGCGCGTCTTCTTCGCAGGCGGCTTGTCCAGCGCGTCGAGGCGCGCGGCCTCCTCCTCAATGAGCGCCGTCACCTCCTGATTCACGCGCCGCAAGATGGTCTGCCGCTCGTGGAAGGGCAGGAAGGCCGACTTGAAGCCGTTGATGACCAGCTGTTTGACGTCCATGGCGTCGAACCTGAAGGTCTCGACGGCGCGCACGTACTCGTCGGTCACGGTGGTGTTCGTGATGAGGCGGTTGTCCGTGTTGATGGTCACGCGGACGCCGAAGTCGAAGTAGAACCCGAGCGGGTGACTCGCGAAGTCACGCACGGCCTGGGTCTGCACATTCGACGACAGGCAGACCTCCAGCGGCACGCGCTGGTCGGCGACGTAGTTGAGCAGGTCCCCGTCTTCGCGCAGACGCGTCCCGTGGCCGATGCGGTGTGCGCCGCAGACGTGGATGGCCTGATGGATACTCTCGGGTCCGTAGGCTTCGCCCGCGTGGATCGTCGAGCGCACGTTGTTGTTGCGCACGAGGTAGAACGCCTCGCGGTGCTGTTTGGCGGGGTAGTCGTACTCCGCGCCCGCGAGGTCGAAGCCGCACACGCCCTTGTTCTTGTAGGCCGACGCGACCTCGGCGAGGCGCAGGCTCTGCTGCGGCTCGATGTGCCGGATGCCGCAGATGATGACGTTGCACGCGATGCCGTAGTCGCGCCGCGCGTCTGCGAGGCCCTCGATGACGGACTCGACGATGCGGGTCAGCGACGCGCCCTTCCGCGTGTGCAGGATAGGGCTGTACCGGACCTCCATGTAGCGCACGTTCTCGCGCGCTGCGTCCTCGGCGAGCTCGTACGCGGCGCGGTGCAGCGCCTCTTCGTCCTGCAACACGGCCAGCGTGATGTCGAAGGCCAGCAGGTAGTCGTTGAGGTCCTTGCAGACCTCGCCCATGTGGATGGCCTTCGCCAGCCCCGCCTCGTCGGTGGCGGGCAGCTCGACCCCTCGAGTCTTGGCCAGGTCCAAGATGGTGCTCAGACGCATCGAGCCGTCGAGGTGGACGTGGAGGTCGGTCTTGGGCAGGCGTTCGATGAACGCGCGATCGGGGATGAACATGGGTCTTTCCTACGGTTCGATTCGATAAAATCTATTCGAACCAGGATAAGACCAGGTCGCCGGGCCGGCAAGCTCGTCGCGTTGCTCGGCTCGGTGACCCGCTTCGCCCTCGTCAGCTCTACGGAGTCGTCATCATGACGACGACCTTGTGCACCTCGCCGGCGCGCAAGAGGAGCTTCTCGCTCGTGCCTTGCAGCACCACGTTCTTGTCCGCGTCCAGGCCCTTGGCGCCAAAGCGGACGGTCTGGCGAGCGGCTAGGCCGGCGAAGAGCACACCGGACTCCAACTCACCCGTGTCAGGCGCGGCGACCTCGTTGTCGCACTTCACCGTCTGGGCGGGCACGGTGGGCAGCGGCAGGCCCGTGTCGTCAAAGACCTCGACGGTCACGGTCGCGACGTTCTTCGTGCTGCACTTGCCGCCCAGGTCCCAGTCGACGAGGACGCTCGTCGGCTTCTGCGTCAACACGAGCGGCGCGATGGCGGGCTTCTGCTCGTCGAACTTGGTGTCGGAGCCCTCGTTGACCTGCACCTTGTCGACCATGCCCGCGTGGGTGGCGTTGTCGTCGGCGTCGATGCCCTCGATCCGCACCGTGTAGCGGCCGGGCTGCAGCTCGCCCAGCGAGATCTGCCCGTTCTTCGCGGCATCACCGCAGGTGACCGTCACGCTGCCGATGACCTCGTCTTTCTGAAGCGCGCTCATCTCGAGCTTCTTCAGGTTCAAGTCAGCGCACGTCGCGATGCCTGGCAGGGCCCACAGGGCGGTGATGCTGCCGGGGACCTTGGGCCCGTCGTCGCCACAGCCAGCGGCGAAGGGCACGACGGCGAGCAGGGACAGGACGATGGTGTTCTTGAGATTCATAGCGCCTCCGGAGGGGAACCCGCGACCCAAGTCCCCGGGAGGGGCGAGGCCGCCGCGGGAGCGATCTGCGCGAAGACTATTGGCCTCAGCGGGTGTCGCGTCAACATCGGTGAGCGCAGGTCTCCCCGGCCCCGCGATGGACGCGACGGCGTGCAGGCCGCGCGCAGGCCGCGTGCGGGCGCTCGATGGAAAAGCTGTGGGCTTTTTGCGCGCGCGGCCCAAGGGGCCCAGACTCGCGCGGTGATGTACCGAAGCCTCGCCATTCTCACGACCTCGGCCGCGTTGACCCTGTCCGCGTGCGGCCGGCTGCCGCCCCGCGCCGGCGCCGACCCGATCTACGACTTCGACACCGTCTGGTTCAACGACGGCGTCGGCGGCGTGACGCCGTGGGAGCCCCAGGACCGCGAGGCCGTGACCGCCGCCGTGGTCAGCGCCGAGGTGGCCGCCGAAGCCCGCTGGCGCGGTGAGCGCCCCTCCGTCGCGAAGGTCCGCCAGCGCAGCACCAGCCCCCAAGTGGCCGCGGCTCGCCCCGCCCCGCGGCCGGCGCCCGCGCCTGTAAAGCCCGCCCGCCCGCCAGCCCCCGTCGCCGCGAAAGCCCCTGCGCCGCGCCCCACCACGCCCGCCGCGTCCGCAGCGCCCGCCCGCCCGAGCCCCCCGGCCGTCGCCTCCGCCCCCGCGCGCCCCTCGCTCCCGCCGGCCCGCATCGCCCCCGCGCCATCCCCAGCCCCAGCCCCAGCCCCAGCCCCAGCCCCAGCCCCAGCCACCGACCCCGGCCCGCGGACCCGCCCCCTGCTCGGCGACGGCTCCGTCCCCGGTGAGCTGCTCGCCGCCGCCCAGCGCGTCCTCGGCGTCCGCGACGGCTTCGGCGACCGCACGTTCCTCGCCCACATCGTCTCCGTCGCGGCCGTCTCCGTCGACGTCAGCGCCCCCCGCCCGGTCTACAACGCCGCGGTCTGGGCCGAGCTCGCCCGCTCCGGGCGCACCTTCGAGTCCGTCCTCCCCGAGCCCGGCGACCTCGCCTTCTTCCACCGCGTCGACGACCTCGACGGCGATGGCTCCGCCGACGACCCCTTCAGCGCGGTCGCGGTCGTCGAGCGCGTGCTCCCCTCGGGCGTGGTCATCTGCATCGGCGAGGTCCACGGCGAGGTCCGCCGCTTCTCCCTCGACCCGTCCCGCCCCTGGGTGGTCCGCGACGAGTCCACCGGTGACGAGGTCAACTCGCCCCTCCGGCGCCGCTCGCTCAACGATCCCCCAGGTGCCGTCGTGCTCGCCGGCGGGCTGCTCGCCGGGTACGCACGCCCTTGATCCCCCGCAGGTCGCCCTGAAGATGCCCGAAATGGACGCCCGCACCCGCCAGAAACAACTCGCCGACGCCTTGACGGCGTTGGTGCGGGCCCTCGTCCACCTGCAGAAGTTCGGGCCCGCCCACCCGATGGTCCCTTCGTCCCTCGACCAGGCCCACACGCTGCTCTTCCCCGCAGGCGTCACGGCCACGCCCGTGTCGATCCGCCGCACGCCCGGCGCGACCGCCAGCGCCTACGAGCTCGTGGTCCACCCGTCGCTGGTCATGGACATCGGCTCGCAGCTGCCCCTCGGCGGCCGCGACCGCATGATGGCGCTCTTCGACACGCTCTTTGAGGGCGCGCGCATCGAGGTGCTCTCCGTGCTGCCGGGCTGCCCGTTTCAGGGCTTCCGCAACGCGTTCATCGGCCTGTGGGCCCTCGCCAGCTCAGGTCGCGCCCTCAAACCCGACGACGCCCTCCGAATGCTGCTCGGCTCGGGCTCGGTCCACATCCTCCCCGCCGGCGCGCCACCGCCGACCCCCGGTCGCGCCGTCACCCCCGGCGTCGCCCGCACGCTCCTCACGATGCGCACCGTGTTCACCTCGCTGTCCGATGGCTCCTACGCGGGCAGCCTCGACGTCGGCGCGGTCGCCGAGACGGTCTGCCGCGGCCTGATGCAGATGACCGACGACATGCGCGACGTCGGCCTCGTCCTCACCTCGCTCGACCTCGCCCTCGGCGGCCTCGACCCCGAGTGGTCCAAGATCGCGCTCGCCGAGCTTGCGGCCGCCGTCTCCCCCGCGGCGGTCGAGCCCATCGCGTCGGTCTGTGACAACGTCGTCGGCCAGCACGGGGGGCCTGCGGAGCTCGGCGACCGCCACGACAACCGCGGCACGCCGCTGGTGAACTTCCTCCTCGCCGCGCGGGCCCTGCGCGCCCGCACGCTCGGTGCCGCGGCGCCCATCCCCGAGGCCGCCGGCTTCTCCGACGCCCCTTCGTGGGAGGGCCCCGACGCCGTGGATCGCGTCGATCCCTTCGAGTCCCAGGACACAGGCGCCGTCGACAGCATCTCGCGGCGCATCATGCTCGGCTCGGCGCGTATCGGCGCCGGCGCCTCGAGCGCCATCTCCGGTCCAGCCGACGAGGTCGATCTCCGCCTCGACGACGACGTCATCGACCTGGACGCCGAGATCGAGCTGCTGGCGGACTCCGACATCGAGTCCCTCGAGCTCGCTCCGTCTTCGCGGGTGGTCAACCGGCCCTCCTGGCCGGCGAGCGGCGACAAGCGCCCGAGTGAAGACAAGCCTCAGAGCGCCGGCAAGCCTCAGAGCGCCGGCAAGCCTCAGGGCGCCGGCAAGCCCCAGAGCGCCGGCAAGCGCCCCGCCCCCGCGGCCGTCTCCGCCGCACCCCAGCCCAGCGCGGCCTCCCTCGAGCTCGCCGACGATCCCGCGGCCCCCATCGCTCCGCCATCGCGCGCTGCGGCTCCGGCCCCCGCCGCGCCATCCCGGCGCCCGCCCGAAGCCCCCGCCGGCAAGACCATCGAATCGCCCCCGCCCGCGACCGCGCCCCCGCCCGCGACCGTCCCCGGCGTCGAGCCGCCTCCGCCTCTGGACGAGCGGGCGCAGCAGTGGATGGCCGGCTTCGACACCCTCGGCCCGCACCTCATGGAGCGCGTGCGTCACGCCGCGTCCGACAAGCACTACGACGGCGCCATCACCATCCTCGCCCAGGTCGGGGCGGCCTTCCTCGAAGCGGGGAACTACCCGGCGGCCATCCCGATCCTGCGGCTGTTCAAGGCGCAAGAGCGCGAGGCGGCGTCCTGGCCCCGCGAGCGAGCGCTCTCCCTCGCGGCCGCCCTCGGACTGGTGCTCCACCGGGCCCGCGCCCGCGCCGTGGTCCAGTCGCTGCCCGAAGCGGACCTCGCCCACCGCGACGCCGCCTTCGAGCTGCTCTGCGCGTACGGCCCCATCGTGGTCCCCGCGCTCGCTGCTCAGCTCCTCGACACGCGGGCCCCGAACTCCGTGCGCAAAGAGATCTTCGCGATCATCGAGGGAATCGGCCAACCCGCCGGCCGCGCCCTGGTCGCGACGGTCGCCCGCAACGCCCGCCGCTGGAACCGCGTGCTGCCCTTGATCCGCCTCGTCGGCGCCATCGGCTACCGCGAGGCCGAGCCGGTCCTGGCCGACTTCCTCAAGCACCCCGAACCGGCCGTGCGCGCCGACACCCTGCTCAGTCTCCACGGCGCCCTCGGCCGCGAGTCCGAGCCCTACCTCATCGAAGCCCTCGACGACGGCCACACCGACGTCCGCCAGCGCGCGGTCTCGCTGCTGGCCATCCTGGGCTCGGAGGACCCGCGCTTCCTCGGCACCCTCGAGGCCCTGCTCGTCGATGCCCTCGGCGCCGTCGAGTCCGGTGAGGCCCTCGTCATCGCCGCGGTCCACGCGATTCAAAGCCTCGGCAACATCACGCTCCCCGGTGGCGGCGAGGCGGACGCCATGCTCGCGAACCTGCTCCGCGGCACCTCGGGCAGCGTCGTGACCCGCGTGCGTGGCAAGCCGCGCCCCGCCCAGTCCACCGCGGTCCTCGTCGCCGCCTGCGAGACCCTTGGCGTGCTCGGCGGCGACCGCGCGCTCGCCGCCCTGGGCCACGCGAGCCGCTCAGCCGGCCCGGTGCTGCGCCAAGCCGCCACCCGCGCCCTTGAGCGGCTCGGCGTCCAAGCGGCCTGACGCGCGAACCTCCGCGCGACCGAACTCCTATCAGCAACATTCGATCCATCAACGCCGCCGATAGGGTTTGCATGGGGCGTGCTGGACTATAGAATCGGCCGCGCCGTGAACCGGCCTAGCTCAGGAGTGCGGGTGCCCCAGGCGGACGAAATTCAGGAGCTGCTCGGTCGCACGTGGGCCGGGCGTTACGAGATCCTCGAATTCGTTGGCCGCGGCGGCATGGGCTTGGTCTTCAAGGCCCGCCAGATCCAGATGGACCGCGAAGTGGCCCTGAAGGTGGTGCACCGCAAGCTCTGCACCGAGCAAAAGCAGGTGCAGCGCTTTCAGCAGGAGGCGCGGACCTCCTCGAAGCTCAACCACCCCAACAGCATCAGGGTCTACGACTACGGGACCACCGAGGACGGTCGCCTCTTCATGGCGATGGAGTTCCTCCGCGGGCTCACGCTCGGGCAGATGCTGCTGCGCGAGGGCCCGCAACACCCTGAGCGCGTCGTGCACATCGCGCGGCAGATGTTCAAGAGCCTCGCCGAAGCTCACCAGCTCGGGCTGGTTCACCGCGACCTGAAGCCCGAGAACATCTTCATCTGCGACATTTACGGCGAGACCGACTTCGTCAAGGTCCTGGATTTCGGCATCGCCAAAGCGATCGGCCCGCACGCAGACGGCGCGAACCTCACCCAGACCGGCTTCATCTGTGGCACGCCTCGCTACCTCTCGCCGGAGCAGGCCCTCGGCCAGGACGTGGACGGCCGCGCGGACCTCTACTCCGTCGGCGTGCTGATGTACGAGATGCTGTCCGGGCGCCCGCCCTTCATCGGCGAGAACCCGATCTCCATCGTGATGAAGCACGTGCACGACGACCCGCCCCCCCTGGGCGGATTGGAGCGTCACGGCGCCCTGGGCCGCAAGCTGACGTGGCTCGTCGAGCGGCTGCTCGAGAAGAACGCGGCCCGCCGGCCCACGCCCGCCGACCGCATCGTCGCGTACCTTGACGGGCTGATCGACGAGTCCGACCTCATGGGGCAGCCCCTGGCCGCCTCCATCGGCCAGCCGACGGCCGCCGTGGACGGGCTGGCCCAGCGACGCCCCACGGTGCTGGGCATGCAGGCGGCGGACCTCCAGCCCGGTGGCGCGACGCTCAGCCTGCCGCCGACCGCGACCGCCGCTGCCCAGCCCGCCTTCAAGGACTACGGCGCCCCCGTCGTGGAGACCACGCGCCCCGTCACCGCGATGTACGACGCCGTCCCGCCGCCACTTCCCGGTGCGGGCCCGTCGGGCCCCGCGATGACGGGCCCCGGGTTTCCGTTGCCCGTGAGCCACGGCGCCGAGACCTCCATGCTCATCCCGTCGGCCGCGCCCGCCGCCGGCGGCCCCTCGCTGCCGCCGTTTCACGAGGCCGGCGACCACCAGCACACCGCGCTCATCGCACGGCCGGCGTCCCTCGGCGTGTCGCCCGCCAGCGAGACCCTCGTTGAGGAAAATCCTGGAGAAATGACGCGCCAGATGGCGCTCGACGAAGTGCGCAGCGCCGACCGCGAGATGCGGAATCGGCACCAGGACCGCCCGGCGACCTCGCGGTTCCGTCGCCGCACGCCGACCGGCAGCCTGCGTCCGCCCCAGCTCACCGCCAGCGTCGCGGCCCCCGCCCCGCGGGCCACCCGCGACCCCGTCTGGACCTGGGCGCTGGTGGGCATCGCGCTCTCGGTGCTGCTGCTCTCGGCCGTGGTCTGGTGGTGGTCTGGCCAGCCCGCGCGCAACGCCCCCACCGTGGCCGCCGTCGAGCCCGCTGCGACCCCGGCTGCCCGCGCTGAACCGCCCGTCGTCGCGGCGCAGCCCCCCCGAACCCTGCCGGCGCCGGCCCCCGCGGTCGCCGCGCTACCCCTGCCCGAGGCGGTCGTCGCCCCCGCCGACGAGGTGGTCGAGCTGGAGGTCGAGCCCGAGATCGGTCTCGAGATCGGCGAGCTGCTCGGGGCCCTCGAGCTCCCGGCCGAGCCCCTCCCGGCGCCCGAGCCGGAGGTCGCGGCCGAGCCGGAGGCCGTGGACGAGCAGCCGGCCGGCACCGTCGCCGATCCGCTGTACGGCGCAGCCCCCCCCGAGCCGCCCGCCAAGGTCGTCGCGCCCAAGCCGAAGCCCAAGCCCAGGGTCGTCGCGACGCCGAAGCCCAAGCCGAAGCCCAAACCGAAGCCGAAGCCGGAGCCCGCGCCCGCAAAGCCCGCCGCGAAGCCCGTGTTCGAGATTTTCTGATCCCGGCGCAGGCCGTTCGCCACTCGCTCTTCCCGGACACCCGGAGCATCCCTCCCGATGAATCGCATGTACGTCAGCGCCCTCCGCCGTGTCGCCCCAGCCGCCGCCGCCCTCGCGCTGGTGGCGCTTCTCGCGCCTGCCGCGGCCGCCGCGCAGGACCCCGCGCGCGCCAAAGTGCTCTACAACGACGCCCGCGATCTCAAGGAGTCCGGCGACATCCGCGGCTCACTCGAGAAGCTCCAGGAGGCCTACGAGGCCTTCCCCTCGGACGCGATCCTCATCTCCATCGCCAACCGGCACCTCGATCTCGGCGAGCCCGAGGAGGCCGCGGCCGTGCTGAGCCGCATCCAGCCCACCTCCGCCAACGTGAAGAAGGAGGTGAAGCGCCTGCGCAGCGACGTGGAGGCGCGCCTCGCCGAGCCGGTCGCCGTCCGCATCACCGCCGACGCCACGGACGCCGAGGTCGCCATCGATGGCGGCCCGTACCGCGAGCTGCCTGCGAAGGTCCAGCTCCCCCGTGGCAGCCACACCTTCACCGTCCGCGCCCCCAACCGCGAGGAGCAGTCGGTCACCAAGGAGCTGCGCGGCTCCATCGAGGTCCCCGTCATCGTGTCGCTGGCGTCGCGCTCGGGGCAGTGGCGGGTCGCCACGGAGCCCCAGGTCACCCTCGACAAGGTCCGCGTGCTCATCGAGGGCCAGAGCGTGATCATGAGCGCCGAGGAGCGCACCAAGCCGGTCAGCGAGCCGCGCGTCGTGCCGCCAGGCTCCTACCACGTCACCTGCCTGAAGGGCTTCGACGCCCGCGCGGACGCCGAGCTGCTGGTCGTGGCCGGCGAAGTGGCCGTCGCCACCTGCATCTTCGTGGATCCGCCCAAGAAGCACAAACTGCGCCCCTGGGCCTGGGCCAGCGCAGGCGGCGCCGCGGCCGGGCTCGGCGTCGGGACCTGGGCGCTGATCAGCTACCTCCAGGAGAAGAAGGACTACCCGTCCGACCGCTACGAGCTGAACTCGTCGAAGCCCGCGGTCGCTGGCGTCTCCTATGGGCTCGGCGTCGCGCTCGGCGTGCTGTCCGCGGTCCTCTTCACCCGCGACTGACGCAGCGCTCCGTCGCGGCCAGCGCGTGCGCTCACCCGCGGCTGAGGCCCGCGAGCCGTCGGGCGAAGCGCGTGGCTCCTCGCGCGCGCCGGCCGGGCACGCTGCGCTCGTGCGTGGCCCCGAAGCCTTATTCTTCGGGCCGAATCTCGACTGATTGAGCCGTCATTCATTTTCGTTGCCCCCGGCCCGTCCGGGGCGGTATGGTCCGCACCAGAGCCAACGGACCGTGACTCAGGAGGAATTGGCGTGGGCGATTTTCATGTGGACATGCGCGACATCCGCTTCAACCTCTTCGACTTTCTCGATCTCGGTCAGCTCACCAAGTTCGATCGCTTCAGCGAGTTCGACGCCGAGCTCTTCGGTGACGTCGTCGACGCGGCCGAGGACCAGTCGCGCAACATCCTCGCTCCGCTGAACCAGCAGGGCGATCGGGTCGGGCTGGTGTTCGAGAACGGCCGCGTGCGCCTGCCCGAGGGCTGGAAGGCGGCCTACAAGGCCTACTCCGCCGCGGGCTGGAACGGCCTCCCCATCGGCCAGGAGCACGGCGGTCAGGGCCTACCCGTCACCATCAACACGGCGGTCCAGGACCTCTTCACCGCGGCCAACGTCTCCTTCCTCTTCACGCCCGGCCTGACCATGGGCGCGCTGGGCTTGGTCTGCGAGTTCGGCACCGAGCGCCAGAAGAAGCTCTACCTCCAGAAGATGCTGGACGGTACGTGGTCGGGGACGATGTGCCTGACCGAGCCGAACGCCGGCACGGCCGTGCCCGATCTGAAGACCTCCGCCACGCCGATCGAAGGCCGCGAGGGCTTCTACAAGATCCGTGGCCAGAAGATCTTCATCTCGGCCGGAGACCAGGACCTCACCGAGAACATCGTCCACATGGTGCTCGCCAAGGTCGGCGACGACACCGACATCACGCTCTTCGTGGTCCCGCGCCTGCGGGTCAAGGACGACGGCTCCCTCGAGTACAACGACGTGGCGACCATCGCCATCGAGGAGAAGCTCGGCATCCACGCGTCGCCGACCTGTCAGCTCGCGTTCGGCGAGGAGAACGACTGCATCGGCTCGCTGATCGGCGAGCGCGGCCGCGGCCTCCAGTGCATGTTCAAGATGATGAACGAGGCCCGCATCGCGGTCGGCGTTCAGGGTGTCGGCCTCGCGAACGCGGCCTACCAGCTGGCGCTGGCCTACGCCCGCGAGCGCGTTCAGGGCACGCACATCCGCGACAGCCGCAAGGCCGACGCCGCGCGAGTCGCCATCATCGAGCACCCCGACGTGCGCCGAAACCTCATGTATATGAAGGCGGTCGCTGAGGGCGCTCGCGCGATGACCTACTACGCGAGCTTCTGCCACGACCGCGCCGTCGTCTCCGACAACGAGACCGACGAGAAGCATTGGAAGCACCAGCTCGAGATCCTGGTCCCGCTGGTCAAGGCCTGGAGCTCCGACGAGGCCTTCAAGGCCGCCGAGCTCGGCGTGCAGGTGCACGGCGGCTACGGCTACATCCGCGAGTACGGCGCTGAGCAGGTGCTGCGCGACGCCAAAATCGCCAGCCTCTACGAGGGCACCAACGGCATCCAGGCCCTGGATTTGCTGGGCCGCAAGGTCGCGCGCGGCGGCGGCGTGATGATGATGTCGATGCTCAACGAGATCAACAAGACCCTCAACGGGCCCGCCAAGGACGGCGCGTTCTCGGCCGAGATCGCCGCGATCGCCAAGGCCCGCGACGCCATCGCCCAGGTCGCGATGAGCTTCGGCCAGCGCATGATGAAGGGCGACATCGAGTACTCGGCGCTGCACGCGACGCCGTTCTTGCAGATGTTCGGCGACACGGTGGTGAGCTGGCTGCTGGTCAAGCAGGCCATCCTGGCCAAGCGCCTCTACGACGCGCGCCTTCAGAAGGCAGAGGTCGCGGAGATGACCGAGGAGCTCGGGCGGGTGCTCGAAGACGACGCCGAGGCCCGCTTCCTCCACGGCAAGATCAACACCGCGCAGTTCTTCGTCCACCAAGTGCTGCCGCGCATGCACGCGCGCCTGATGTCGATCCAGAGCGAGGATCGCAGCGCGCTGACGGTCGTCCTCTAGGGTCGCTTGGCCGGGCCCCGGTCCCCAGCAAATCAGGCGCTGGGGACCGGACCCTGGTAGAGTCCAAGCATGTGCAGGCTCTTCGGATTTCGCAGCGTCATTCCCAGCCAGGTCCACCGCTCGCTGGTCAACGCCGACAACGCGTTGGTCGCCCAGAGCGAGCGGCACCCCGACGGCTGGGGCGTCGCGTTCTATGTGGACGACGCGCCACACGTCACCCGCAGCGCCGACTCGGCCCTGACCGACCACCTGTTTAGGCGGGTCAGCGGCGTGGTCTCGTCGCAGACCGTGCTCGCTCATGTGCGAAAAGCCACAGTCGGCGAGCGCAACGTCCTGAATTGTCACCCTTTTCAGTACGGCCGCTGGACCTGCGCCCACAACGGCGAGATCCCCGCGTTCGAGCGCTGCAAGGACGCCCTCGAGGCCATGGTCGCCCCGCGCCTGCGCCCCTTCATCCTGGGCGACACCGACAGCGAGCGGATCTTCTTCCTCTTCCTGACCTACCTCGCCGAGCAAGCGCCGCTGTCGCAGCGGCTCGGCATCGACGTGGTCGCCGCCGCCCTCGGCCGCACGGTCGCCGCCATCCGCGAGCTTGCCGACGGAATCGGCGCGCCTTCCCCGTCGCTGCTGACCCTCATGGTCACCGACGGCGTCACCATGGCCGCGGTCCGCTGGGGCAAAGAGCTGTACTGGTCGACCCACAAGGGCCGCTGCGGCGACCGCGACACCTGCGCGCACTTCGCCGACGTGTGCGAGGCGCCGTCGGCGACGGGCTTCGTCAACCACTTGATCATGTCGAGCGAGCCCGTCATCGACGACAACGTGTGGGAGGCCTTCCGCGAGGGTGAAATCCTCGGCGTGGACTGGCGAATGCGCGTGTTCCGGGGCTCGGTCGACGCCGCGTAGCGCGATGTTCGGGCAGGTGGATGCTCAAAGGGCTCTGGGCGCCGCGTCGCTGGCGAGGCGGAGACCGGAGTCCGATGCCGAGCATCGGTGAGGATTTCCAACGCAGTCCAGCGGCGCCGCGGCCAAGTCCGGCTGCATCAGGCTGACCGATCATCGCTGTGACGCATCGGCTTCCAAGGGGCCGCGATACGGGGTAGCTTCCCTGGGCTCCAAGCTTCGAGGAGGGACCGAACGTGAGCTTTAGCCCCCACCGGCTCGCCGCTTTTTCGCGCACGCTGGCCGCCGTATCGCTCGTCTGCATCTCCATGTCGTCGGCTCACGCCAGCGACGCTGACAAGCAGAACGCAGCCGACGCCGGTGACCTCGTCACCATCGACGGCGGCTTCGCCCAGCTCACGTTCTACGGGCTCTTGCAGTCCCAGATCGCGCTGTACACCGGCGACGACAACCTGCTGCAGGACGGCGACCCGGCCGAGCGCCTCGGTTTTCGCCTGCGCCGCGCGCGCCTCGGCGTCAACGGCTGGGCCTGGGGCGTCGTGGATTACTCGCTGTCCATCGACATGAGCGCCGGCAAGAGCGTCGAGCTGCTGGACGCGTGGATCGGCTACCGCTACTTCCCGACCCTGGGCTTCACCCTGGGCGCCAGCAAGGTCCCGTTCTCGCGGTTCGCGCTCTACAGCTCGGCGCGCGGGACGCTGAGCGAGCGCCCCCTCGGCACCCAGGCGCTGGCGCCTTTTCGACAGGTCGGCCTCACGCTCGAGGGTGAGCTGGGCGGCCTGATCCGCTACGCCATCGGCGCCTACAACGGCTTCGAGCGGAACACGAACTTCCACGAAGGCTACGTCGAGAACGCGGGATTTCAGGGCAACCGCTTCAACCGCCTCGCCTTCGCCGGCCGCCTGGAGCTGCAGCCCCTCGGCGACCTCGGCAAGGACATGGCGGACCTCGACGGCGGCGGCCTGCGCGCGGGCGTCGGCGCCGGCCTCTACTACAGCGACGGCAAGACCACGAAGAGCGCCGGCTGGGAGATCGACCTGGCCGTGAAGATCGCCGGCCTGCACTTCATCGCCGAGTACATCGCCGACACGGCCGAGCCGAAGTCGGTGCCGACCACCACCTCGACCATCCCGGCCTCCGTCGACCGCCACGCGTTCACCGGCGAGCTGGGCTACTACATCCGGCCGGTGAATCTCGGCGTGGTCGTCCGCGCTGAGCTGCTCGACGACAACCGCGACGCCGACAACAACGGCGACGAGCTGGTCCTGGGCGGCGGCGTTCAATACTACTGGCACCGTCACCACCTCAAAGCGATGCTGGACTACACGCACCGCGTCGAGCTCGAGGGCAGCGACCGCGACAACCAGACCTTGCTCCTGACGCTCCAGTTCTCGCTGTGAACCGCCGCCTCTTCCCACTGCTGACCGCGTCGCTCCTGATGGCCGCCCCGGCCTGCAAGGAGGAAGCGTCCCCCCTGCGCGCGTACCGCGCCGAGTCGCCGGACCAGCTCATCGGCGGCGACGTCGCCATGGCGCGCGTGGGCGACTTCATCCTCGAAAACGACCGCATCCGTATCGCGATTTTGGATGTGAAGGCCTCGCCGGGCCCCGGGATCTTCGGCGGCAGCTTGGTCGACGCCGACCTCCAGCGCACCGACTCCCGCTTCCGCAACGGCAACGGCCACGACCAGCTCTCCGAGGTCTTCGCCTTCGCCAACCTGCTGACGCCGCGCCCCGACGTCTCGGAGATCGCCATCGTCGAGGACGGCTCCGACGGCGAGTCCGCGGTCCTTCGCGTGACGGGGGAGGGCCAGTTCATCCTCGACGCGCTGCGCGTCTTTCAGGATGAGGCGCTGAGCATCTTCTTCAGCAACGTGAAGACGCGCCTCCAGATATCCACCGACTACATCCTCTCGCCCGGCGCCTCCTACGTCCGGATGGTCAGCACGGCGCGTCGCAGCGAGGCGAACACCATCTGTGACCCCGCCTTCACCTGCGATCTCGACTGCCCCGGCGGGCTGCGCTTCGACACGACGGGCTGCCCCAAGTGCGAGTGCTCCAGCGAGGCCGCGCTCCCGCTCGAGAACTTCAGCGAGACGGTCCCGCTCTTCCTGGGCCTGCTCGGCGACTCGAGCTCCGGCAGCACGGCCGGCCTCATCGGCGGCGACTTCGTGTTCTTCGGCGCCCAGAACAATCTCTTCGCGCCCGAGATGGGCTTTGACGAGACGCGGCTCATCTTCGACCAGCTCTTCTTGGGTCGCGACACCTTCACGCAGCCTCTGGCGCTGGACTTCATGGCCGCCGCCGGTGGCAACGTCTCCTACGGCTATTTCACCACCAACGCGCCCGGCGAGCCGGACCCGCGCGTGCTGGTGCCGCTGATCACGTCGTCGACCACCGCCTTCACCACCGCGGCCAAGACCTGCACCGATTCGCCAGACGACGACGCCACCTGCGACGAGATCAGCTCGTGGAGCTGGGAGCGCTACTTCGCGGTCGGCAAGGGCGACATCGCCTCGGTGGCCGACATCGTCTACGAGGTGCGCGGGACGGCCGTCGGCACCATCGAGGGCGCGGTGCTGGGCGGCCAGCGCGAGCCGTCGACCAACGCGCACGTCTACGTCTTTCGCGACCCCGACCCGCTGCGCACCTTCGCCAGCGTCCACGAGGTCGTCGAGGCGAACTACCGCGCCAGCGGCGTGCCGGGCCTGCTCAACGCCATCGACGCCGACGTGGGCCTGGACCCCGTCGAGGACGGCGACTTCAAGGCTACGATGCCGCCGGGCACCTACCTCTTCGTCGCGACCGATGAGGGGGCCACGGCGACGTCCGAGGTCACGCGCCTGACCGTCGTCGCCGGCGAGACCGTCCGCTACACCCCCATCCTGCCGCTGCCCGCGCGCCTGACCTATCGCGTGACCGACCAGCAGGGGCGCCTCATCGCGGCCAAGCTGACCCTGGTGAACGTGGACGCGGCCGGTGAGCTGCTCGACGGCGACGGTCTCCGCCGGCCCTACATGGGCGAGGGGCGCCTCGGCGCGGGCATCCGCCACCTCATCCGCACCGCGTCCGGCGAGGGCAGCGAGGAGATCGAGCCCGGGCGCTACCGGCTCTTCGCCAGTCATGGCCCCGAATACTCAATCGCCATCAAGGATTTCGAGCTGGCCCCGGGCGAGCAGACGGTCCAGAACCTGAACCTCGTCCACGAGGTCGACACCACGGGCTGGATCGCGGGCGACTTCCACCTCCACCAGGAGCCCAGCCACGACTCGGGGCTGAAGCTCGACAAGCGAGTGACCGCCATCGCCGCCGAGGGCCTCGAGTTCGCGGTCACGACCGACCACGACGTGATCACGGACCTGCGGCCGATGGTCCGCGAGATGGGGCTCCAGGACGTCCTGCAGACCTCCATCGGCGTCGAGATGACCACCATCGAGATGGGGCATTTCATCGCCTTCCCGCTGTCCTACGACGCGAAGGTCATCCCCGACCACGGCGCGCCCGAGTGGAGCTGCCAGGACGGGCCGGGGCTCTTGCGCGTGCTGGGCGACCGCATCGAAGCGGGCACCGAGGGCGTGCGCATCATGGCCCACCCGCGCGACGGCTTCTTCGGCTACGTCGACCAGCTCGGCGTCAACCCCTACACCCAGGAGCGCGTGAACTACGACCGGCCCAAGGTCTCCTTCGGCGGCGGCTCGCTGCTCGAGCTCGAGGCTGGCAACGTGCTGCTGCGCCAAGCGACCTGCGATTGGGACGCTATGGAGGTCTTCAACGCCAAGCGCTTCGACCTCATGCGCATCCCCACCAACCGCGACGTCATCGTCTACAACCGCTGCCGCGCGCGCATCGACGCGGCGGCCGAGGGTGACTACGCGGCGCTCGACGCGGCCTGCCCCGAGATCACCGGCAGCGAGCCCCTCACCACCTGCACGCCCGGTGAGCGCTTCTTCGACTGCACGATGCGCTTTCGGCGCCGCCTGGCCTTCGTGTCGGCCCGCGAGATCCTCAAGCGCACGCCCGAGGAGCAGGAGGCCATCTTCAACCACACCTACAACGCCAAGGCTGACGGCGACGCCTGCGATTTGAAGAAGTTCCCCGGCGACATCCCGGACGAGAACGCCGTCGCGCCCTGCGTCGACCACGACGGCGTCATCGACGACTGGATGTTCTGGCTCAACCGCGGCCTGAACTTCACAATTACGGCGGCCAGCGACTCCCACGGTGACTCGCTGGAGCCCGGGACGCCGCGCACCCTGGTCAAGAACAGCGCGACACGGGCGACGGACATCGACCCGGCGAAGATGGCGAAGGCCATGGTCGACGGCAAGGCGCTCCCGACCTACGGGCCGGTCATCGACGTCGCGATCGGCGGGGCGGAGCCGGGGGCGCTGGCCTCGGTCACGGCCGGCCAGCCCATGACCTTGAACCTGCGCGTGCAGACCGCGAGCTGGTTTGGCGTCGACCGGATCGAGATCTACGTCTCGGGCAAGCTCGAGCGCGTGTTGAACGTCGGTCACGGTCCGGAGGCCGTCGTCGATTGGGACGCGCCGGTGCAGCTCGACGCACCCGCTCAGGACGGCTTCGTCTCGGTCATCGCCATGGGCACCGAGGAGCGAAACCTCATGCGGCCCGTGTATCTGGACATCGCGTTCGGCGAGCTGCAGCTCAGCCAGACGGCGACGCTCGCCTTTGGGTCCATCCCCGCGCTTCAGGGCTTCTTCAGCGCGTCGCCGGTCGTGCCGGACTTCTACCCCATCTTCCCGATGGCGGTGACCAACGCGATCCTCCTGGACGTCGACGGCGACGGGAAGTGGACGCCGCCGGGCGAGTTCCCCGTGTTCTGCCCCGTCGCCTGCACGCCCGGTCCGGACGCGGTCTGCCCGAGCGATCAGATCTGCCTCGACCCCGAGGCCACCTGCGGCTACGACGTGCAGGGGGAGTGCCTCACCGGCTCGCCCGAGCTGGGAATGAGCGTGATGTCGCTGTTCGAGTAGCGACCTTGCCCCGGGCGGATGCGCGCCACTAAGCTGCGTGTTCGTCCGCTCTTTGGGGCCGCGGCAAGCGCGAGGGCGAGGGGAGGGCGTTCATGGTGCGCGTGAGGTGGTGGCTCGGGCCGCTGATATGGGTGGCGGCGTGCGGCGGGGGCGGCGATAAGCCAAGCACCGGCGACACCGCAGGCGACGTCGCGGGCGAGGTCGCCGTGATGGACGCGGACACCGCCACCGAGACCGACGCGGACGCGCGAATCGACGCGTCGCAGGACACAGAGGCTGACGCGGACGCGGCGACAGAGACCGACGCCGACGTCGCCGAGACCCTGGACGCGGACGCCGGGCCGGACGCGGACGCCGACGCCGACGCGAGCCCTGACGCCGACGCCGACGCGGCCACCGACGCCGACACCATGCCCGAGACACAGCCCGAGATCCCTCCTGTGTGCGGAAACGGCGAGGTCGAGGGCACCGAGGCCTGCGACGAAGGGACCGCCAACTCCGACACCGCGCCGGACGCGTGCCGCACGGACTGCAGCGACCCGCGCTGCGGCGACGGCGTCACGGACACGGGGGAGGAGTGCGACGACGGCAACGACGACGCCCTGGACGCATGCACGCCGGGCTGCGTCGCGGGCCCTGGCCTCCCGGCGCCGGGGCCGGGTGGGGTGGTCATCACCGAGCTCATGATCAACCCGACCGCGGCGCAGGACCCGCTGGGCGAGTGGATCGAGCTATGGAACATCGGGCCGAACGAGGTCTCCCTCAGCAGCTGCGTCGTCTTTGACGGCGGCACGGACGCCTTCCCCCTCAGCGGGCTGGTGGTGCCGGGCGGCGGGCGCGTGGTGCTTGGCTTCAGCGGCGACACGGCCATCAACGGCGGCGTCGAGGTCGACCTGGCTTACGGGACGATGCTGCTGGACAACCTGTCCGACGAGGTCGTGCTGCAATGCGGCAAGACCGAGGTGGACCGCGTCGACTATAGCAACGCGTTCTTCCCCGTCGAAGCGGGCAAGGCGATGTCGCTTGACCCGGCGTACAGCACCGCGAAGAAGAACGATGGCTCCATCGGATGGTGCGTCGCAGCAACTCCCTATGGCAAGGGGGATCTCGGGACCCCGGGCCTCGCGAATCCGGTCTGCATTGCGGCGGCTCCCCAGGTGGACTCTTGCCGCCTGGCCCCGCCCGCCAGCCACGACATCGTCCTGACCCAGTCGGTCACCCACGCCATCGAGATCTTCGAACCAGGCCTCACCACGAAGAGCCCCGCGGTCGACGGATCGCCGGGATTGCGGGTGCAGTTGGGCTTCGGCGACGCGGGCACGCTGCCGTCGGACGGCGGCTTCACCTGGACGGCCGCCGGCCCGGTGCTCGATTGGAGCGACCCGACGGGCCTCGACGGCTACCAAGGCACGGTGAAGCCGAGCGCGGTCGGCAGCTACGACGTGGCCGGCCGCGTGAGCTTGGATCTCGGACAGACCTGGGTCTACTGCGATCTCGGGCCCATGGGATCGGAGGACGGCTACGCGCTCGAGGACGCGGTGCGGCTCGAAGTCGCTGAGAACCCCTGCAACGGCTTCGCCTGCGACGCGCCGCCCGCCAGCGTGTGCGACGCCGAGGGCGTGCGGGTCATCGGGTACACCGAGGTGGGCGCGACCTGCGGCGTGGTCGACGGCGTGCCGCAGTGCACCTACCCCAGCAGCGTCACCGACTGCGGGCTGTTGGGATCGATCTGCGAGGCCGCCACGGCGACCTGCGGCGGTGAGGTCTCAGCCCCCAGCGTGGCTGGGCAGATCATCTTCACCGAGTTCCTGGTCGACGCGCTCGCCGTCTCCGACTCCGCGGGCTTCTGGATTGAGCTGCACAACCCCGGCGACACGGCGCTGGACCTCGAAGGTTGCAGCTTCAGCCTGGGCGGGACCAAGGCGCACACGATCGGGTCGCCGCTGGTCATCGGTCCAGACGGCTACCGCGTGCTCGCTCCGGTCGTCAATCCGCTGCTCAACGGCGGTGTCGCGGTCGACTACGCGCTCTCCACCGCGGTGGATACGCCCTCATCGGGAGGAGGCGTCCCCCAGCTTCACTGCGGCGGCGTCGCCATCGACCAGGTGGTCTGTGCGCCGGGTTCCTGGCCCGTGAGCGCGGGCAAGGCCACGTCCCTGAGCCCATTTGCGCGCGACGCCACCGCCAACGACGACCCCGACAACTGGTGCGCCGCCTCCACGCCCTTCGGCGCTGGCGATCTCGGCACCCCCGGCTCGGCGAATCCGCCATGTCCGGGCGACGTGGAGACGGTCGACAGCTGCCACATCGCCACGCCCTCGCCCGCGACCCTGCCCGCGGGCACCTCGACCACGGTCCGGCTCCGCCTCACCGAGGCGCCGCTCACCCTCAGCACGCCGGGCACGGACACCTCGGCCGCGCTGGCTGTCGAGGTGGGCTACGGCCCCTTCGGCTCCGCGCCTGACGCCGATTGGACGTGGCTGCCGGCGGTGCCGAACGGCGCCTGGAGCGCAAACGCCGGCGGCGCGCCCGCAGGGACCGACGAGTGGCTCGGCGAGCTGACGGTGCCGCCGGCCGGCGAGTGGGGCGTGGTGTTCCGGGTGACGGTCGACGCCGGCCACAGCGCGTCGCTGTGCGACCGGACGGGGCTGGCCGATGGATTCGCGCCGACCCAAGCGCTCTCGCTGATCAGCGAGGCCAGCGCTTGCGATCCGGACCCCTGCGTCGCGCCGCCCGGGCTTCAGTGCGACGCCGACACGGTGGTGGACCTGCAGCTTCCAGCGACCTGTGGGCTGGCAGCAGACGACACAGCCGCCTGCGAGTGGACCTCGAGCAGCCTGGACGACTGCGCGGCCCTGGGAGGCCTCTGCGCCGACGGGGCCTGCGAGGAGCTACCTGTCGCGCCCGCCGCCACCCAGGTGATCTTCACAGAGCTTGCCATCGCGCCGGGCACCGACGAGCAGGGCGAGTGGCTAGAGCTGACCAACGTCAGCAAGGACACCTTCATCAGCCTCGCGACCTGCGAGCTGGTCAGCGGGTCCGGCGTGACGTGGTCGTTCGCGAGCGCGCCCTTCGAGGCGTCGCTGCTGCTGCCGGGGGCCTCGAAGGCGTTCACCCGCAGCGCGGACCCGAAGGTCAACGGCGGCGTCGCCCCAGCCGCGGTCTACACAAGCGCCTTCGCGATGCCCAACAAGTCGGGCTCAGTCCAGCTGGTGTGTGAGTCCGGCATGATCGACCGGGTCATCTGGGATGACTCCAAGGGCTGGATCATCCCGGTCGGGTTGCCCCTGTCTCTGGCTGGGAACCGGCTGAACGCGGCCCAGAACGACCTGGCCGGCGCGTGGTGCCCAGGCGCGGCGGCGGCTACCGGCAAGCCCGCGGGCACGCCGGGCGCGGCGAACCCCCTCTGCCCGCCCCCGGACGCGGTCGTCGACTCGTGTCGCTTCGAAGGTCCCGCCAGCCTCGAGGTCACCCTCGGCGACTCGTTCACCGTCTCCGGGCTCATCAGCGATTTCGGCAACACAAACCTCTCCCCGGGCGTCGACGCGGCCCCCGGGACGCGCGCCCAGGTCGGCATCGGAGCCCCGGGCGCCGACGCGCAGTCAGGCGCGGACTTCGTGTGGTTTGAAGGCGCCCCCGACCCCGATTGGAACGATGTCGGCGCCACCGGCGCGGACCGGTGGCTGGGCGAGGCCACGGCGAGCAGCGCCGGCTTGGCCGCCCTCGCGGTGCGCTTCAGCCTGGACAACGGCGCCAGCTGGCTGGCCTGCGACCTCGACGGCAGCGACAACGGCTACAGCCCGGCCCAGGCAGGCGTGCTCAACGTGCTGCCGACGCCCTGCGCCCCGAACCCGTGCACGGCGCCGCCGGCCGCTAGCTGCGATGGCGACGTGGTCAGCATGGGCCTCGCGCCCGGCGTGTGCAGCGTCGACGAGGCGGGGGCCCCGGTCTGCGAGTACGAGACGCGCAGCGTGGACTGCGCGCCCTACGGCGGGTGCGCCGCCGGGGATTGCGTGACCGCGCCGCCGGGTCCGAAGGTCGCCGGCGACCTCGTGATCACCGAGGTCATGCGCCGCAGCGGCCTGGGTACGCCGGACCTTGGCGAGTGGCTCGAGATCCTCAACACGACCGACACCACGCTGGCGGTCGACGGCTGCCGGCTCAGCGACGCCACCGGGCAGCTCGCCACGGTGGTCCCGGCGATCCCGTTGTTGGTGGCGCCGGGTGAGCGCCTCGTCTTCGGCGCGAGCGCGGACCCGGCCGCGAACGGAGGCCTCGTGGTCGACTTCGCGTGGGGCTCCAAGTTCAGCCTGGACAACGTCTTCGACGAGGTGACGCTGCGATGCGGTGGAGTCATCATGGACCGCGTGGCGTGGATCTCGGGCTGGCCTGGCGGCCTCGGCGTTGCGATGCAAACGACGTCGGCCAGCGTGGGCGCGGCCGACAACGACCTCGTCTCCGCGTGGTGCGCGGCGACCACCATGTACGGCCCACACGGCCTGCTCGGCACCCCGGGCAGCGCCGGGCCCGAGTGCAAGTGAGCGCCGCTGAGGGCCGCTAGAAGGTCTCGCTCGGGACGCCCGCGTCGTTCACCGACAGGGCGATCCCGTGCTGGGCGGCGGTGCCGACCTCGACGAAATAGAGCAGGTATTCGCTGCCGAATCGGAGGTTCGTGGCCTCGCGCTCGTCGGCCTTCTCGGCCACGACCGGGTTGAACACGAAGCGGCTCCACTGCGCCCCATCGAAGGAGGCAGCGAAGCCCAAGTCGGCGCGCTTCCCGGCGTAGCCTGCGTAGAAGAGGCGCAGCACCGTGCGGCCTGTGGCGGTGCGCGAGGCGCGGACCTCGGGTGAGCCGACGCCGCTCCGGTCCCAGCAAGGGTCCGCGGCACCGTCGGCGCCCAGGCAGTCGCTCCCGGCCTGCAGGATGAGGCCTTGGGGCGTCGCGCTGGCGCCGTCGATCTGGGCCCGCGCAATGCTCAGCGTCGCGCCCTCGGCCGCTGCGAGGGTCTCGTAGTAGAGCAGCAGGCGGCCATCGAAGCGCGCGATGCTTGGCGAATCCACGCGCAGCTCGGTGCTGGGCTCGCGGGCGAGCAGCGGCGCGGGGTCGGCGACGAAGTCGATGCCGTCGTCGCTGCGCGCCAGGCCGATGCCGTCGCCGTCGCCGTAAGCGAAGGCCATGAGCCAGCCGTCGGGCGTCTGGATGACGCTTGGCGCGCCGACGCGGTCCAGCGCCCAGGCGCCGACGTCCTGGGGCAGCAGGACCGGCTCCTGGGCGCCGAAGACCGCGCCGCTGGCGTCCGAGCTGCTGCGGGCGATGTAGGCGGCCCCCGTCGCGCGGTCGCGCACCTCGAAGAAGAGGACGACGCGGTCGCCGTCCACGAGACCCGAGGGTTCGCGCAGCTCGGTGAGGTCGGCCTCGTCCGGCGCCAACACGTGGAGCACGGGGGTCTCTGCGTCGCCGAGATCTACGCGGACGTAGGGCGCGATCCCCCGGTTCGGCAGGTTGTAGCCGCCGCCGCCGCCGCCGCCGAGGCCGCCGCAGCCGATGAGGCCGCCCGCGAGCGCGCAGAGCGCAGTCACATGAGCCGTGGGAGGGAGTCGGGGCATCTTAGAAGAGCAGCTTCAGGTTGGTGGAGCCGCCGATATAGCGCCCGCGCGCCACGACGTCGCCAAGGGGGTCGGCGGGATCGTCCTTGTCGAACTCGCGCCGCTGCATCCACAGGAATTGCCCCGCGAAGTCGAGCTCGATGGGCTCGGGGAAGACCTTGGCCGTCCCCTTGAAGATCAGGCCGAGCCCCGCGGAGACGCCGTGCTTGTGGCTGTCGATATAGGCGGTGACCCCAGGCTGCGCGCGTGCGGGCGTGGGCTCGAAGAAGTAGCCGGCGCGCAGCTTGAGGGCGACGTGGCGCCCGTCGTGGGCCAGCACCTCCGCGCCCACGCGGGGCACGATGATGTCGTGGAAGTCGGGGGCGGCGATGCGCTCGGAGCCGGGGATGGTGAAGGGCAACTCGGGGATGTCGAGGTCGATGGCGACGCTGGCCGTCGGGGGCGGGAAGCGGCTCCACTGCACCCAGGAGACGTCGAGCTCGAGCAGCCAGCGCGGCGTGACCCAGGCGACGCCGAGGGTGAGCTGGCGCGGTGAGAAGAGGTTCTTGCTCAGGGAACGCAGCTTGAACGACGCGTCTTCGACCAGGGGCTCGCCGTCGATGACGATCTCGCCGCGCACCAGGATGTCCACGTCGAGCACGAGGGAGAACTGGTCGCGGAAGCTCAGGCCCAGGCGGAGGTTGTCGGTCGCGTGCCACAGCAGCCCCGCCGTGGGGTAGCGCACCGCGACGAGGTTCTCTTCGACCGAGCTGAGGAGCACGGTCTTGTCGCTGTCGAGCAGGTCGACGGAGCCGGTGATGTCGAGGGCGCCGCGAGCGTTGGAGAGGAAGGTGATGCCGGCGCCCACGAAGAGGCCTTTGACGATCTCGACGGCGAGGCTCGACGAGAGCACGAGGCGCTGCGGGCGATTGTCGTAGAGCACGAAGCGGGCCTGGCTCTGCGGCAGCGCGCGCACGCGGGTGATCTGGCGGTCGGGCAGGAAGAGGCCGATCGAGAAGGCCACGCGGTGACGAAAGAGCTCGCCAGGCAGCACGAAGCCGCCCTGAAAGCCGCGGTGCTCGTCCACGCCCAGGTCAGCGCCGTTGAGCGTGAGCTTGGGCTTCATGAAGACGTAGCCCAGCTCGAAGCGGAGCCCCTTGGCGGCGGCGAGGGCGGCGGGGTTGTAGTAGTTGGCTGAGAAGTCGTCGACGGTGGCCGTGGTGGCGCTGCCCATGGCCATGCTGCGCGAGCCGAAACCGAACGCGTCGAGCGGGTTGGCCCCCGCGGGTGGTGCGGCGGCGAGGGCGCAGAGGCCGAGCGCGAGCGCGAGGCGAAGGGCGAGCGGGGTTGGGGCGGGCTTCATAGCTCCGCCCCCAGCTCGAGCGCCCAGAGCACGACGTCGCCGCCGTGGCGGATGCTCGGGAAGCCAGGGTTGGACTGGGGATCGTCCACCAGGGCCGGGTCTTTGGTGTCGGTGCGCTCGCGCAGCACATGCCACTGCGCCGCGACGTCGAGCCGCAGCCCGCGCCACCGCACGCCCACGCCCGCGCCCAGGATCGCCCTGTCGTTGTCGAGGTAATTGTGTAGCCCGGTCTGCTCGGGGACGGGCGACGGCTCCCAGGCGACCCCGAGGCGCGGGAGCAGCTCCCAGGCGCCGACCTTGGCCTTCGCCTCCAGACCCAGCCGCCACACGACGGTGTCGCGAAACGCGGGGACCGGCTGGTCTGGATAGTCCTCGGGCACGGCGGTGTAGACGATGGGGTTGCGGAAGGTGCTCCAGCGCTTGGTGGCGACGTTGGCGGCGACCAGCAGCCACGGGCGCGGGCGCAACGCGAGCTCGATGGCGAGCTGGGCCGGATCAAACTGGGCGGTGCCGCGTATATCCAGGGTCGGGACGGGCAGGGGGACCGTGTCGCCAAGGTCAGCGGTCACCGGGAAGTCGAAGTCGGCCCGCGACTCGGCCCGCCACGTGAGCGCCAGCGCCAGCCAATCCGTGGGCTGCGCCTGCATGCCGACGACCAGCGAGTACGAGGCGATGACGACGTCGCGGACGCTGGAACCCAGGCGGCCGCCCTGACCGGGCGCCACCTCGACGCCGCCCTTGAGCCCCGCGAGCGTGAGCACGCCGATGCCCAGGCTCAGGCGGTCGTGGGGGCGAAAGGCGAGGGCGGTCTGGATGCTGACGGTCTGCGCGCGGTTGGCCAGGACGACGAAGTCGGTGTCGCCTGGCCGTCGCAGATCGGCGATGAGCACGGAGTTCTGCGGGATGACCAGGCCCATGCCCAGGGCGATACGGCGGTCGATCCAGCCGCGCAGGGGCAGCGGCATGGCCAATCCGAGCAGGAGCGCCGGCGCGCGGCGTGCCTCGTGGCGGCTGCCGTTCGCGTCGAGGCGGAAGTAGCCCTCCTGGAGGCCGAGGGCGAACGAGGGGCGCCGCTCGAGGGCGAGGCCGGCGGGGTTGTAGTAGACCGACGCGTGGCCGCTGGTCGACGAGAGCGCCGCCCCCGACATGGCGATGCCGCGCGCGCCGTAGCCGAAGAGGTCGACGGTGCTCGCGGACGCGGGCGGCCCGAGCCAGGCTAGGGCCAGCCCCGCGAGGATCAGCCGGATTCCGTGGCGGACGCTGGGCAAGGCGCGATCCGTGTGGCGTGAGGAGAGCGTCGATGGCGGATACCCCGCTTGATACCGCCGAACGTGGCCCGAGCGCTACCCGACCGCGCGGGAATTCCACGGCGCTGCGCGACCGCCCCGAGTGGTCGGCGCGCGTGCAATTGGAGCGGCGCCGGCTGCCGCGGTCGGCTATACTCCGACGCCCCGCCGCGGCCCGCCCCGCCTCGGCCCTGCCTGGAGGACTCGATGGTCCGTCGCATCTCCCCGCTCTCTCTCTGCGTGCTCGCCGCGGTCGCGCTGTCCTTCTCAGCCTGTGGCTCCGAGATCGACGCCACCGCCGAGGTCAGCGGCGACATCAGCGCCGACGGTGTCGGCGACGTCGGCTCCGACCTCACGCCTGAAGAGGTGGACGACGCCGGCCCGGACGACAGCGGTCCTGACGAGGGCGATATCAAGGTCCCTCTCGAGCGCATCTGCCCGCCGAACGTGACGGGTTGCTTCAATGGGACGCTGCTGGTCTGCAACAAGGCCGGCTTGGCGTTCGACCGCCGCCCCTGTGAGGCCGGCACGATCTGCTTCGATGGGGCTTGTGTGCAGTGCGGTGTGGACGCCGACTGCGACCCCACGGAGCGCTGCACCGACAACGTCTGCGCGGTGCCGGAGCTGCAGATCCTCACTGAGACCCTCGAGCCCGTGCTGCAGGGGACGGCCTTCGTCCAGACCCTCCAGGCCATCGGTGGCGTCCCGCCCTACGCATGGCGCATCGATGAGGGCGCCTTGCCCGCGGGCGTGACCCTGAGCGCGGCCGGGCTGCTCGGCGGCTTCTCCGAGGCCGTCGGCGAGTTCCCCTTCTTCGCCTCGGTCGAGGACGTCCAGGGCGAGGTGCGCACGGTGGCCCTGACCCTCCAAGTCGTCCAGCACGGCCTGACGATCAAGACGGTCTCGCCGCTGCCCCAGGCGAAGGCCGGCGAGCCCTACACGGTGCAGATGGAGGCCCTCGGCGGGACCAGCCCCCTCTTCTGGGGGATCGCCGCCGGCGCGCTGCCCGCCGGCCTCACCCTCGGCGCGTCCGGCGCTATCACGGGCTCGCCCGCGGACAGCGGCACCTACGACTTCACGGTCAAGGTCTTCGACAACGCCAGCCCGCCCTTGGTGGCGCAGAAGGACTTCAAGCTGACGGTGGTCATCGCGCCGCTCGAGATCATCGGCGACAACGTGGTCGACCTCTTCGTGACCAAGCTCATCGTGCTGCCGCTCATCATCGTCGTCGGCGGCGTCCCGGTCCCCTACAACGGCCAGCTCCAGGCCAAGGGCGGCAAGAAGCCGCACCACTGGAAGGAGGCGCCGCTCGCCGACCTCGTGAAGGGGCTGGTCCCCAACGGCGGCCTCCCGCCGGGGCTCACCATCAGCGACAGCGGCAAGATCTCGGGCGCCGTCACCGACCCCTCCCTCGCGGTGTCGCTGACCATCCCGTTCACGCAGATCGCACTCTCAGGCTTCATCTTCACGGCGCGCGTGGAGGACGACCAGACGGTCCCCTTCCACGCCGAGGCCCTCTACATCATCCCCACCGTGCCCATCGGCTTCTGAGCCGACGCGCTCACAGTCCCTGCCAAGCGCCCCTCGGGACCGACGGCCCCGAGGGCGGCTGGCTCGCCAGGATGTAGATGGCCCGCCGATTCGCGGCTTCGGGCGTCTCGTCCGGGGTCGGCTTCGCCAGCACGTCCTCCCCGAAGCCCTGATACAGGATCGGCGAGCTCAGCCCGTGGCTGCGAAACCACGCCGCGATCGCGTGGGCGCGCCGCGTGGACAGGCCCTGGTTGGCGCTGCGGTTTCCCACGGTGTCCGTGTAGCCACCCACGTACAGACGCAGCGACAGCAGCGTCCCGTGCTTCGCCAGCGCCTCGCGGATCAGCCCCAGCGTCGCCTGGAGCTTCGGCTCCTCGGACGCGCGGATCGCGTGGCTGCCGGTCTCGAACTCCACCTCATCGTGCGGGATCTCGATGTGGAATGGCGTGATCCGCATCCCCGTCCAGAACCCGGCGATGTCGGTCACCTTCAGGTCCATCGCCAGGACCTCGCCAGCGACTGCGTCCCAGGTCAGCCGCAGCGCGGTCCCGGGCGGCTCGCCGCTGTAGCGCACCGAGGTCGTCCCAAGGCGCCGCCCGTGCTCGCCCAGCATGATTAGCTCAGCGCTCGCCGCGGGGTTGGTGAGGCGAAAGCTCAGCGTGCGACCGTCCAGATCCACGTCGCCGGCGTCGATCTGCATCTCGAGCTTCCCAACCCGAGTCGCGCTGAACTCGGTGGTAAAGCGCGACTCCTCGCCGTCGGCCCACTTCGCGACGAAGGCGGCCTCGTAGCCAAAGACGCCAACACCCTGCTGAAACGCCAGCGTCTTGGACTGCCCCGCGGCGATCGCCGACGCCTTCAGCCGCTGGACCTTCCCGTCCTCTTTGCGGGTCAGCGTCACCTCGATGGAGCGCAGCGCGTCGCGCGGGGTCACGGTGATAGCGGGCTTCTCCACCCCCTGCACCACCGCCTTCAGGCCAAGCCCCAGCCGCGAATCCTCGGATTGCGCCAGCGCATGCGGCGCGAATCCCGCGAGCACGAGTCCCAAAGCCGCCGCCCACCACGAGCCAGGTCGCATTCTCAGCACGGTCTACCTCCACGAGTCGCGGCGATCTTGGCCACCGAGGCCGGACGATGCAACCGCCCCGACGCCGCGAGGATTCCGGCGGCGCGGCGTGGGCGACCGGTTCGCCGGGTCGGGCCGCGCTGCCCGGGGCCGGCCCTAGCCCCCGCTCAGTCCAGGAAACCGCGCCCTGGGTTCGCCTTGACGTACTCGTAGATCGCCTGCGACTGGTCCCGCCCACGCTTGGCGTCGACGGGTCGCTCCAGCGCGGCTCGCTTGAGGGCGACGGTGTCGGCCGCGGAGACGCCACCGCTCCCGCCGCGCGCCGAGGGCCTCTTGGTCGCGCCGGGCGTACCCTGGGCGTCCTCAAGCCGCTCGCCGTCCTTGCCGGGCCGCTCGCCCGCCGCCTGCGCCTCCGCGGTCGCGGGCGCTGCCTCACCCGTCGAGGCCTGCTCGGCCGCGATAAGCTGCAGCAGCGCGGGCTGCGCGAGCGGGGAGGGGACTCCCTTGTCGAAGCGCAACGTCCACCCGGGCCCCGGCCCCTGCACCGCGCGGATCAGCGCGTCGGCGGAGACGTCGGTCGCCTCGCGCAGCGTGCGCTCGGTGTGCCGGATATCCAGCGCGTCGGGTCGCTCCACAAGGCTGTGGCCGCGACTGCGGAAGTAGCGAACGATGCGCTCTTTGTTGGCGCTCACGTAGAAGACCGGCCCCTGCACGCCCTCGACCAAGCGCTCGGAGCCGACCGGTAGCTCGAAGCCGAGCTCGGAAGTCCCCGATCCGCGCAGGTTCCCGAACGCGTCGAGTCTGTGCTCGCGCGGATCCGCGGGCGTCGGAGCTGGGGCCGCCTCAGCCGCTGCCACGGTGGGCGCCTGCGACAGCGGCGCCTCGCTCGCGCCGCAACCCCACGCGCTGAGCGCCACAGACGCGGCCAGCCAGCGCGACGCCGCCGAAGGGGACCGCCGTGCGGGCCGCGCCGGGGTCGGTTCAGTAGAGGACATAGCCCCACGCGGAGGACTGCAGCATCTCGCCAGACGCCGAGAGGGTGCGCGAGATCGAGTTGGCGCCGATCTGCGACGCGGTCACGTTGGGCGGCGTCATGTTCGCCGACCCGCCCGTGCCACGCGCGACGTTCACGACCAACTCAAGGTCGCCGCGGACCACGCCACCGGGCGGGGTGGGCGAGCCAGCGGTCTGTCCGCCCGAGATGTCCGAGATGCAGGCAGGTCGCTCGACCACCTGCACGCCGTAGGGGACCGCCTCGCCCGTGCTCACGTAAGCCACCGGGTCCTGTGTCAGCGGGTCGCCGTCCTCGTCGAGCGCGCCGATGGGCTGGGCGGGCGTGCCGTCATTCGCGACGAAGTCCAGCCCGTAGAGGCGCCCCGTCCCCTTCAGACACGCGTCGAGCGGGTCGAAGATGTACGAGGTGAAGTAGGCGACGCTGTTGAAGATCAAGGGCTCGCCGGTCGCTTTCTCCTCGGCAGCCAGGAGGTTGTACCAGCGCTCCTCGCCGACGATGCGTCCGCCCGTGCCCGCGACCTCCTGCACCGCGAAGAACCCGGACTTGACCGTGGCGCTGGTGCTGACGAAGTCGATGTCGCCGGTGCCGTACACCACGACGAGGTCTCCGCCGGCGTTTGCCAGGGCGACGGCGGGCCGGCCGAAGGCGGGCTGGCGCTCTTCCGGCGTGCTGGCGGCGAGGGGGCCGGAGGCGCCGTAGGGATCGTAGAAGAGCTCGAGCTTCCAATCGGCCTTCGCCGTGCTGTCCAGGTCCAGGCGCCACATGCGGCCACCGGCGTCACCGATGAACGCGCGTGTCGACACCACGCCGGGGGTGTCGGAGTAGACCGTCGGCGACCCGGTGAAGGCGCTGGTCAGCGTCGTGACATTGCCGGCCTCGTCGAAGACGGAGCCCGCGGCGTTGGAGAACTCGGCGAGCTTGGCCCCGGTGGCCAAGTTGACCACATACACCGCGCGGCCGGCCTCGGGATTCGAGGAGTCGTCGGGCGAATCGCCACCCGCGAGGATCGCGATGCCAAGCTCCTCGCCGCCCAAGAACACGGTGCCGAACGCCGGCCGCGAGGTGGTCAGGCCCAGCTTGCCGAAGTCGTTGTCAGCGCCCGCCGATGCGGTGCTGCACGTGCCCTCGAGGCAACGGCGGTTCTGATCGATCTCCCACATCACCTTCGGCCCCGCGAGGGGGTTGGTGACGTCGAGGGCGATGTACCCGCGGCCGCCGACTCCGTAGCCGGCCAGGAGCACCGAACGCCACTGAGCCGCCTCGACGTCGAGATCGGCCGTGACCGGATTGCCGCGCTGCATCAAGACGTCCCGCAGCGCGATCTGGCCGTCCATCAGGAAGTGGTAGCGGCCGACCAGCGAGTGCGCGTTCGAGATGAGATGCTGCGGCGCAATGGCCCACAGCTCCTTACCGACGTCACCGTCGGCCTGGGAGGGCACAGCGGTGCACCCCGTGGCGGCGCTCAGCTGATGGTCGACGCGAAACGCGTGAATCAAGCCGTCGTGGGTTCCCGTGTAGAGCACGGTCGGGCGGCAGCGGGGCGCGTACTCGAAGCCCGTCTCCGTGAGGGGCGTCTCGACGTACTTGTTCCAGCTGCGAATCGGGAACTGGCCGACCCGCGGCGCCTCCTGAATCACTGGCGTGGTGTGGGTGATCGCGCCCATGTGGTGCTCGTGGCGCATCGTGTCGTCGTCGGCGCGCACCAGCTTGATGAGCTGCCGCATGTACTCCTGCTGCACCGAGAAGTCGGTCGCCGATCCCAAGACCGCCGTCGAGAGCACCGGGTGGCCGGTGATGTCGAAGTAGGCCGGGTCCACCTGTGGCAGATCGCCGGACTGGGGAACGCCGAAGAGCTCCTCCATCTCGGCGCCGTCGAGCGGAATCGACGCCAGGGTGTTGTCCAGGGGCTTCACCTCGCCCTTCACGACGGCCAAGAGCTTGCGGGTGCTGTTGATCCGCGAGTTCAGCCGCGTGTGGATGCTGACGAGGTCGCGAGCGCAGCTTGAGCCGCGCGAGCTGACCGCCGCGCACTCCTCGTGGCACTGAAAGACCAGCTGCTCGAGGATGCCGTTGAGGTTGGTCGGCACGAACTTGTCGGCCTGAAATGCCGCGTTGAACTGGTACTGCAAGTCCACCGACGAGAGCGTCGCGTTGGTGTAGGCGATCTCCGTTCGGCTCTGCGTCTCCGGCTGAACCAGCGCGAGCACCTGCGCGAGGGCGAGCTGCAGCTCAGTCGCCGTGTTGGCGCGGTAAACGCCCGTAGCCGGTCCGCCCAGGTCGGGGTCGAGCTGGTCCAGTACGCTGGTGTCCGCGGCGGCGAGATTGAACCCGATGACGTAGACCTCGACAGGGGTCGGCGGCGTGTTCTTGACGTCGATGACCGCCTGCAAGGTCGTCGGGTAGCCGCCTTCGCCTTCACCCTGGCTGGCGCGACCGTCCGTGATCAGCACGACGGTGCGCGCGCGGCAGTTGGAGTAGGGGTCGCCGCTGCCGTCGTTCGGGTCGAAGGGGCGCACCGATATGTCGTTCTGCAAGAAGTAGCGGGCGTCATCGAGCATCGGCGCCAGGGGCGTGCCCCAGTAGCCGATGGTCGTGTTCACCTCGTACTGCGCGTTCCGATTGACGTTTCGGATCGGTCCGAAGTCGTCGCTGATCGGCGGCGCGATGAGCTGGCCGCGGTTGTTCAGCGTGCGGTCGTCGTCATTGTAGAGCCACGTGTTCGTCGCGTCGTCCCACTGGTTGGCGGTGTTGGGGTCGCCCCAGATCGCGTTGCGCGAGCCCAGGTTCAGCCCCAGAAAGCCCGTGGAGTCCGGCCCGTAGCTCCACATTCCGCTGGCGGCGACCGAGTTCGAGTCCAGGGAGTCGAAGGTCATGAACCCGAACTTGATGGTGTCGCGGAAGAGGTCGAAGACGCCATCGAAGGCTTGGACTGGCGGGTTGCAGCCGGTGCCGGTGTCGCCTGAGCACGCCCGCACCTGGGGGATCGGGTAGAGGTAGTCCTCAGCGGCCGCGTTGGTGTCGCGGTGGTCGTACTGGCACCAGTAGTTCTCGATGGTTCCGGTGAGGACCTCTTTGGCGACCAGCAGCCGGGACTTCTCGTAGGTGCCCATCGGGAGGGCGGGGGAGAGGACGGAGGGCTCCTCGCAGAGCGGAGAGATGAACTCGGCCGAGGGCGTCGACGCGGTGCCGGCCTCGTATTCCATGCTCCCCGACGTATCGAGGAGGATGAGCACCATCGGCTTGACGGTGCTCGCGGGATCGAGCTGCGCGAGGGCCTCGCCGCCGAGCCCCGCGGTGGATAGTGCGAGCGCGCAGAGCGCCGCCGCGTGCGCGCCCCTCGGTGCGCGCCCGACCATGAAGCGATGCCCCCATCGCTCAGCCGCGGCGCGTAGGCCCGGCGGTCGTGACTTGGCCCGTATCATGTTCCCGCCTGTCGTCCGATCGTTCCGGTCGCCTGGTCACACGTCAGCGGTCCCACAAAGGTGGTCGCCCGCACTCGCTGCCACACCTCGAACGCTGCCTCCTCGCCTGCATCGGCGAAGGTCTGGCCGACGCGCCCCTCGGCGTCGAGTCGATACTTGAAGCGGCATCGCGCTCCCTTGCCGCCGATGCTGTAGCCCACCAGCGGCTGGCGCATCCCTGTCGGCGCGACGTTCACGCGCATCTCGTAGGGAGCGACGCCCGGGCTCCCGTACGCCGTGGCCGCGGCCAGGGACTCCGAGCCCTCGAAGCCGAAGCTCCCGCTGGCGGTCAGGTCAAACCAGTCGGTGTCCGGGACCATGTGGTCGGAGCTCCAGACCGCTTTGCCCGCCGACGTAATCGACTCGTCGACCGACGCCACGAAGGTGTCCGCCCCGAGCGAGCTCGCGAACGCCAGCGCCGTGAACGCGCCGCCTTCGGTGACCCGAAACGCGCTCGCTCCGCGCCGCGTGTTGCCCGCGTACCCGAGCGCTGAGGACACCGACTGCACGGCGACGAACGCCACGCTGGTCAGCGCCAGCAGCACCATGAGCGCGATAATCAGCAAGGAACCCCGCTCGTTTTTGAGCGCGCGGCTGAACCGGAAGCTACGTCGAAGACCGCGCATCACTGCCTCCGCGCCTGGATACTGGTGAGCGCCGTCATGATCCCGACCTCGAACACCCGGGCCGATCCGGGCGCGTTCTCATCCAACTCGAAGGCGCGCAGAGGCTCATCGACGTCGCCGCGAGGCGCGAAGGGCACGGACTCATCCTCAAATGGGGTCCGCGCCGACACCTTCACCGTCATCGAACGCAGCAGATGGCTCGCGTTGGTCGCGGTGGTGTCCAGCGTGCGTCCCGACGCCTCAAGGTCGGCGAGCGTCGCGAAGCACTGAATCTGCACCGGCACCTGCTGCATGGTGCCCGGGTCCGGCGCGGTCACGTTGAGGCAAAAGTCATAGACCTGCAGGTCCACGATGTTCTCCGCCAGGATCAGCGCTGAGCCGTCAACCACGGCCCCCGTGGGGTCCAGGTCCTCCCGGACCAAGTCGTACTTCAGGCTGCTGGTGTCGCGGCGGACGTCATTGACCAAGCGGTATCGCCGATAGCCGATGACCGAGATCTCGCTGCCGCTGCCAAACCCGCCGACGGTCGCCACGGCGTTATTGAGGGTGACGGTCTGCAGCACGTCGGCGCCGCCGCCATTCCACGTGGCAGACGCGATCTCGATGATCTCTTCGCGGCGCGCGACGCCGTACCCCTCGATGCGCAGCATTCGGTTTGGCTGGAAGATGCGATTGAAATCATCTTCATCGCCGTCGCCACCCGCGGAGCGAGGCGTCGGGTCCCACTCGATCTGAACGTTGGTACCGTTGATGTCTTGGGCCGTGTAGGTGCGCTGGCTCCAGAAGTCGCCGAGAATTCGGATCTGCTGCGGGGCGATGTTCGCGTTCGGGGTGGGCAGCGCCACCGGCGTGTCGGGATCTGTCGCGACCATGACGGCGGTGAGCGTCTGCCCCGCGGGCGGCACCACCCACGCCTCGATGGCGGATTGGACGGGCGAATTGAAGCCGGCGCTGCGGAGGTCGGCGCGGATCTGGCGACCCGCGGTGCGGAGCTGGCCCAGAGCGTCCAACGTCTGATTCTGTACGCGATAGCCGCGCGTGCTCTGCGAGTACATCAGGTAGATGCCGGCGGACACGATGGTGCCGACGAGCACCGCGATCATGAGCTCCAACAGCGTGAAGCCGCGCGGGCCGCGCGCAGAGCGACCTGAGTTCGACGATGGTGAGGCCCCGCGGGGCGCATCGGACATGTGCAGCCTCATCGCAGGAACGTGTTGACGGAGAGATTGGTGGTCAGGCTCACCGAGCGGAGCTCGCCCAGCGCGCCCGAAGCGAGCTGAGCGCAATCGAGGAAGGTCTCGAGGTTCGCGGTCTCCAGAGGCCAGACCACCTCGACCTCAGCCCGCATCGAGCGATTCGCGATGAGCCAGGTGAGTCGATAGTGCAGGCAGAAAGGCTGCTCGAGCTCTTCACTACCCGCGGTCAGCATCGCCGCGCGGATACCCGTATTGAACGCGCCGTTCTGGTCGCCGACGACGCTGACCCGGCGATCCGTGCCCGTCCCGACGTCGCCGATGATCCACGCCGGTGCACCAGCGATCTCGCCGCCGATGGTCTGACCACCGGCTACCGCCGCCGGACCCGCGGGCAAGCCCGCGAGGTGAGGAAAGACGCCGCCATCGGCGAGACCGCCGCCGGGCTCATCGGTCCAAGCCGAAAACTCAAGCCTCAGTTGCTCGAGGAAGTTCTCTGCCAGGTTCGTCGCCTCGATGATTCGGCGGGTGTTCGACAGCCCGCGGAGGGTCGCGACCTGCATCCCGAAGAGCGCCACAAACCCAAGGGTCGAGACGATGACGACGATCAGCACCTCAACCAGCGTGAATCCGCCAGTGCCCGCGCCTGACCGGCTGTGGAAGCGACGCCCCATCACGTGCCTCCCTCGCCGGCCGCGCTGCGTACGTCCTCTCCGAACGTGAATCGCACGTTGCCGCTGAAGGGAATGATGACGTTGTGCGGGATGGTGGCGGCGGTGGCCTCCACGTACTGGCGCAGCACGATGACGGCGTCGCCGGCCGCGTAGGCCGTGCCATCGTCTGCATCAGGTGCGACGGGGAGGTTGGTGGACGCGTCGACGGTCCGACCGTCCGGCGTGAAGCAGAGCACCACGGCCGACGCGGGCACGATCTCCTCGATACGCACCTGCACCACGGCGGCCTCATCGGTCTCCGCGGGGATCAGGTCATCGAGGTTGAAGGTCCGGAGCGCCGGCCCGGTGATGTCGATGGAGCCGCAGTCCGGACCCGCTCCCTGGAACAGGGTCAGCGTGCCGGCCGCGGTGCCGTCGGTCGGCACTATTTGCAGGCCGAACGCTGCGAAGGTCGTGGCGGCGCGGCTCCGACCGAGGTCCGCCATGCCGATGACACGCTGGGTCGCGTCGACGAGCGGTTGGTGGTCCGCCTTGGAGAGCACACGCGGCAACGCCACGGTGACCAGGATTCCGATCACCAAGACCACGACCATCAACTCGATAAGAGTGAAGCCGCGTCTGCTGCTTTTTGAGTTCAGGCTCACGCCGTACTCCGTGTGCAAGAATCGTGCAATGCCCGCGGCCGCCGCCCCGCCCCCCGGCGCCGGTGGCGACGCTCCAGCGTCCGCGCGGCTCTGCCCGCGCGATCGGAAGGCGCCGCCCCGTGGACCTCTGCGTGGTGGCTCCGCATAATTTGCATAGCCCTCGAACGTATTTCCCGGCCAACTCGACGCGTGGCAGGGTCCCGCGACCCCGCCGACCGCACGTCTTAGTCTAGACGTCCATATCGGCCATCGTCTCACCTTTCATGAGATCGTCGAGTGTTTCACGGGTCCTGACGACGGTGTACTTGTCACCGTCCACGAGGACCTCGGCGGCCCGCGGACGGCTGTTGTACTGGCTCGACATGACGAATCCGTAGGCACCCACGCTGCGCATCGCGAGCAGCGATCCGTCGGTTACATCAGGGAACGCGCGGTCGCGCGCGAAGAAGTCTCCGGTCTCGCAGATCGGGCCGACGATGTCCGCCGCGCTGCCCGCCGGCCCGCTCGGCGCCACCGTCTCGATCTGGTGGTGCGCGCCATAAAGGGCCGGCCGGATCGCGTCGTTCATGGCGGCGTCGACGACGACGAAGCGCTTGCCAGCGTTGTGCTTGGTCAGCAGCACCTTCATCAGCAGGACGCCTGCGTTGCCCGCGATGACCCGCCCGGGCTCGAGCACGATGCGCAACGGGCGGGAGCCCAGCTCGCGGAGGAGGTGCTGGGCATAGTCTGCAGGGGAGGGCGGTTCCTCATCGTTGTAGCGAATGCCAAGGCCGCCGCCGAGGTCGAGGTGTTCGATGGCGATGCCGTCGCTCGCCAACGCATCGACCAGCGCAAGGATCCGCCGCAACGCCTCCACGATGGGCGCCAGGTCCTGGAGCTGGCTTCCGATGTGGCAGTCCACGCCGACCACCCGCAGGCCGGGCAGGGATGCCGCGAGCCGGTACGCCTCGCGCGCGTCCGCCATCGCGATGCCGAACTTGCTCGAGCGCAGGCCCGTCGAGATGTAGGGGTGCGTGCCGGCGTCCACGTCTGGATTGATGCGCAGAGACACGGGCGCGACGCAACCAGACTCTCGGGCGACGGCGTCGATAGTCCTTAGCTCTTCTATGCTTTCGGCATTGATGCAGTGCACTCCGACCGCGAGCGCGCGGGCCAACTCATCGGGGCGCTTCCCGACGCCCGAGAACACGATGCGGCTGGGCTCGCCCCCGGCCCGCAGCACGCGCTCAAGCTCGCCGACGCTGACGATGTCGAAACCGCTCCCAAGGCGGGCCAACACATTGAGCACGCCGAGATTGCTGTTGGCTTTGACCGCGAAGCAGATCAGGTGAGGCACGCTGGTCCAAGCGGCGTCAAAGACCTGGTAGTGCCGGGTCAGCGTGGCGCGGCTGTAGACGTAGGTCGGCGTCCCCACCTCGCGGGCGATGCGCGCCAGCGGGACGTCTTCGCACCAAAGCTCGCCATCGCGCCGTTGGAAGTGGTCCATGAGGTCAGAGCCTGTGTGGAATTGGGTGGGTGGCGTCGGCGAGACCGCAGCGTCCTCGCGCGCCCTCGCGCGCCGAAGCTGCGTCGTGATCGTGTGAGGTGTCGAACCGCGCGGCGCGCTCGCGGGCTAGCTCCGCGTGGCCGCTTCCATCGCGACGCTCAGTTCTGGGGCGGTGGTAGCGGCGTCCCGGCGTGGAGCGCGCGTTCGATGGCCGAGGGCCCGCCCTCTTCAAGCCGAGCGCGCAGCTCGCTGAGCTCCTGAGACGCGCGGGCGATCGACTCACGCACCCGGTTGGGCGCGGGTCCGCCAGGGATGTCGCGGCGCGCCAGGCTGCGCGCGGCGTCCAGGACCTCGAGGGCGTCGTCCCCGAATGAAGGGTGCAGCTCGCGCAGGTCGGCCAGCTCGAGATCTTCGAGGCGGCAGCCGCGCCCGATGCACAGGCCCACCGCGGCCCCCACCACGTGGTGCGCCTCGCGAAACGGCACGCCCTGCTCGACGAGGTGGTCGGCGAGGTCCGTCGCCAGCAAGAAGCCGTCGGTCAGCGCCCCCAGCATGCGGTCGGGGCGCACTCGGGTCGCCTCCAGCAGCGCCGGCAGGATGCCGATGCAGGTCCGCGCGGTCCGGAACGCGTCGATGATGGGCTCCTTGTCCTCCTGCATGTCCTTATTATAGGCCAGCGGGAGACCCTTCATCGTGACCAGCAGCGACTGCAGCGCGCCGAAGACCCGCCCCGCCTTCCCACGCAAGAGCTCGGGGATATCCGGGTTCTTCTTCTGCGGCATGAGGCTAGAGCCCGTGCAAAAGGCGTCGGACAGCTCGATGAAGCCGAACTCCTGGGAAGCCCAGAGCACCAGCTCCTCGGCGAGCCGGCTGGTGTGGACCATCAGGATCGCGAGCGTGCTCAGGGATTCCAGGGCGGCGTCGCGATCGCTGACCCCGTCGAGGCTGTTCAGCGTGACGCCCGGCATCTCCAGCTCAGCGGCGACTCGCGAGCGGTCCAGCGGCAGCGGCGACGCGGCCAGCGCCCCCGAGCCCAGCGGGGACACCGCGGCGCGGCGCCTCGCGTCCAGTAGCCGATCCATGTCGCGCAGATACATCGCGGCGTAGGCCATCAGGTGGTGGCCGAAGGTGATGGGCTGCGCCCGCTGCAGGTGCGTGTATCCCGGCATCGGCACTTCGCAGTGCAGCATTGCCAACTCGAGCAGCGCATCGACCGTCGCGCCCAGCTCCTCGCCGAGCGCGGTGAGCTCGCGACGCAACCACAGCCTCAGATCGAGCGCGACCTGATCGTTGCGACTGCGCCCGGTGTGCAGCCGCCCGGCCGTCGGCCCTATCGCATCTGCGAGGGCGCCTTCGACATTCATGTGCACGTCTTCGCGCGCGACGGTGAACTCGAATCGACCGGCTCGGATCTCGGCCGCGATGTCGACGAGGCCCGCCTCGATCATCGTGTGCTCTTCAGCGGCCAGCAGCCCCTGAGCGCGCAGCATTCGCGCGTGAGCGATCGAACCCGCGATGTCTTCGAGCGCCAGCACCTGGTCGAACGACACGGAGGCGTTCATCGCCTCCACCGCGGCGTGCGTCGATTCCGTGAAACGCCCGCCCCACGCCTTGCCCTTTTCGCCACCGCTCATGGGCTTAGAACTGCATCGTCAGGCGCGTCTGCACAGTGAACGCGAACTTCGCCGCGCGGACGCGGTCACCGTTCTGGTCCAGCAGATCGAAGGCCTTGCCGGGGAAGAGGAAGCCGCTCTCGATGTCGAGGTTGAACTTGCCCTTCTCCTCGTAGAACAGACGGAGGTCGGCCTCCACGCCCAGGTGGCGCTTGTTGCCAGGGGTCCCCTCGGGGGCGAGCGCCTCGGCGACCAGGATGTCGAGCCGCGCGCCCAGGGCCTCCTCGACCGAGTCGAACACGTCGTAGGAGACGTAGGGCTTGAAGTAGACCGTGTTGGTCACGGCGCCGATGACCTCGCGGAAGAGCAACAGATCGATGTGGTAGTCGCGGTCGAACTTGAAGCCGGTGACCCGGCGGTTCGGCGAGCCGTCCTGTTCGGCCAGCACTGGGCGATCGTTGACTCCGAAGCCCTCCGCGGAGTCCCCGGTGGCTAGGCCCGCATCAAGCCCGGCCGAGATCTGACCGCGCTGGTACTCAAGCTCCATCGCGACGCCGAACTGTCGGATCTTGCGCCCCGAGTCATCGGTCGACGCGTCGTCGCTCACGTTGCCGATCTCGCCGATGAGTCCGGCCGCCTCCAGCTCGAAGCTGATGCCGCTGGTGTAGTTGAACCGCTTCTCAAAGCGCAGCCACAGGTCGGGCACGACGACCCACGCGTCGCGCGGGACCAGCGACAACCCAGGCTGGGTCTTGTTGCCGCCGTAGTTCAGATACTCATTGTACGACTCCAGCGAGAGGTCGAGCTTCTGCATCCGGAACACCGTGTACAGACCCCAATCGAACGCCGGCTTGAAGTTCTCGCGGAGGTCGATCTGCCGCTTCGCCTTCTCCGTCTCGCTCAGCGGCCGCTGGAAGATCGCCAGCACCCACTGCTTCACGTCGTCAGCCTGCCCGAGATCCTTAGCCTGGCCGAAGAAGTTGCCTGGATCTTCGGTGGTCGCTCCCGAGTACGCGAAGTCCCACATCGGCGCGATGTAGACCCCGTAGATCTTGAGCAGCAGCATCGCGCGGTCCACGTAGTCGCCGTAGTCGGCGTCGATGCCCTGGCCGCCGTTCGCCAGCATCCCCAGGCCCCAGTGCGATGACATGCGGCCAAGGCGCAGCATGAAGGCGGGCTGCCACTCAGCGTAGGCTTCCTTTACACGGATGCCGTCGCGAAAGCTGTTCACCCCAGACTGCGGCGGCGCCTGGCTGGAGGTGAACGCCGACAGGGGCACGTCCGGCCGAGAGAGGTTGCCGTCGAAGTCGGGCGTCGACCCGAGCACGAGGTTGTCCAGCACGTCGAAGGTCGCCGCGATCCGGATCGAGGGAGAGATGTGGAACTTGGGCTGGTACCGGAAGCGGATGTTGGCACCCGCGATCGTCTTGGCGCCGTTGGCATTCACCTGATCGGCGAACGGAGTGTCCGGATCGTTGTTGATGACGTTCTCATTGAGCGGCGCCGGGATCGAGCTGGTCCGCTGCGAGCGATCGTCCGGATTCACCGTGCCCAAATGGCCGCGCCAGAACAGATCGCCGCGGAAGCGGAAATAACCGTGGTGCTCGAGCCGCGGATAGCTCGGGGGACGCTCGGCCTGCTTGTCGGCCCATCCACCTAATGAGGAGTCCTTCCCGGCCTCCTCAATCAGCTTCTCTAGCTCGTCGTCCACCTCGTCGGCGCCTGCGGGGCCTGCGGCGAGAGGGGCTGCGAGCGCGAGAATCAGGGCGAGTGAAATCGGGCCGACACGTCGCATCAACTGCTCCTTAGCCACCTGGGGGCAAGGCTCGCTAGCAGTCACGCCGCCCGACTGTCAAGCAGGGGCGGAACGCCTCCACACAACCCGCGTGACCTCGGTCGGTCGCTCCAAAAAATTGCGGGTCGGTTCTGGGGGCCTGTAACCGGCGGATCTGCGTGCTTTGACGCACTCTTGGCCCCTCTCGGGGGCTGGCCGTGAAAACCCGGCGATTGCAACGCACCGTGAGGATCGTAGACTGACGCCAACCTGAGGGGCAACGTATGTCCTCCAGGCTCACCGGGTCTTGAGCGGGGGCGCTCGTCACCCGGCTCGTCGGAATCGACAGGCAGACAGAAGAGAGGGGTAGGGCGATGAAAGGCTGGCTCCGTTTTATCGGGCATAGCGGAATGATGCTCGTAGTCGCGTTGGCCCTGGTCACCGCAGGCTGCGAGCAAGAACCAACCACCTCCTCGCCAGGGCCGCTATCGGCTTCGGCGGCGGAGACTGAAACGTCGGACGCACCCGGCACCGCGGCTCTAACAGCTGCGAACTCACCGACCGTGAAGTTCACGTCGCCTCCGGCGAACAAGAGCTTCACCGTGGGTGACTCGGTTGTCGCGACGATCACCGTCTCCAACGCCACGCTCGGCACCGGCGCGGGGGAGTACAAGATTCAGTACTTCCTCGACGGCGCGCCCGTAGGCGCTGCGGTCACGACCGCGGCTAGCTTTACGTACGGCGCGTTGACGCTCGGCCGTCGCCACCTCGCGGTGGCGCTCGTCGATCAGGCGGGGGAATTCCTGCCGAATCCGGAGAGCCTGAACAGCCTCTATATAAAGATGAAGACGACGTGCGCGAAAGCCACCGACTGTGAGGAGGGCTTGGCCTGCTCCGCACAGGCTTGTACGTCGAACGTCTGCAACTGGGGTCCGATCCAGAACTGCTGCGACCACGATCTTGAGTGCGCGTTCGGCTCGTTCTGCGTCGCCGGTAAGTGCAACGAGTGCCTGGACAACTCCCACTGCGATGACGGCGACCCCTGCACCACCGACACCTGCGGCGTGTCCGGATCGTGCTTCCATGACACGATCCCCGGTTGCTGCAACGTCCTCAACGACAAGCGCTGCAACGACAACGACGCGTGCACGATCGACTCCTGCAACGTCGGCTCCCTGACCTGCGAGAACGTCAGCAACGGCAACCCGCTCTGCTGCAACACCGCCGCCGACTGCACCGCGACCGACCCCTGCCTCGCGCGCCTCTGCTACGTCAACACCAAGACCGGCGAGCATCGCTGCCGCTACGGTCCGCAAGAGCTCGGCTGCTGCACCAGCAACGCGCAGTGCGCCGACTCGAACCCCTGCACCCTCGACCAGTGCGAGTACAGCAACCCTGGCGACGACAAGGGCTCGTGTACGCATGAGCCCGATCCGGGCAAGCCGATCTGCTGCCTGAGCAAGGCTGACTGCGACGACGGGGACCTCAGCACGCTGGACACCTGCGTCGCGAACGCCTGCGTCCACACCGACGACCCGACCTACTGCAGCCTGCCGTCCACCAGCGGCCTCGTGATCAACGAGATCATGGTCGCGCCGGGCAACATCGACGACGCCCTGGGCGAGTGGTTCGAGATCTACAACAGCACCAGCCAGCCGATTAACATCGCCGGCTACACCATCTCTACGGACGCCGGACAGACGCACACCATCACCGCAGCCAACGCGGTCTCCGGGCCCCCGACCGGCCTGCTCGTGCAGTCGAAGTCCTACTACGTGCTCGCCCGCAACGTGGACTCCACGCTCAACGGCGGCTTCAAGCCGAACTACCAGTACCTAAACATCACGTTCCCCGACAAGTTCGAGAGCGGCGCCGACGTCACGCGCACCCTGACCCTGAAGGACGCCAGCGGCACGGTCATCGACAGCGTGACCTACAACACCGCGACCTGGCCTTCGCAGAACGGCCGCTCCTACGCGTTGACCCACCCCTACGTGGACAACAGCGTCGTCGGGAACTGGCGCGCCGCGGGCACCAACAAGAACTCGGCGAAGAACATCAAGTATGGCGCTTCGGCCAACAACCTCTATGGCTCGCCCAAGAACCTCAATAGCGACATCTTCCTGGGCGTGCTCGACCCGGTGAACTGCGATGAGCCCCAGGCCAGCACCTGCGCCGAGGGTCGTTGCGGAGTGGACAACCACTGCGCGTACACCGCCGCCGCCGGCTGCTGCACCTCCAACGCCGACTGCAACGACTTCGACGCCTGCACGACCGACTCGTGCAACATCGCCACCAACACCTGCAACCCGCCGGTGGTTGACCCGCTCTGCTGCAAGGCCAACTCGGACTGCAACGACAACGACCCCTGCAACGTCGACCGTTGCATCGGCGGCACCTGCCGCTACAGCGGAAGCGTCATCCCCGGCTGCTGCGTGAACAACGCAGGCTGCGACGACGACAACGCCTGCACCATCGACGCATGCGACACCGTCGCGAAGGTCTGCAAGGCCGCCACGCCGGTCGTGCTGCCGGGCGGCGCCCAGTGCTGCACCGGGCCCTCCGACTGCGACGACGGCAGCCCGGCCACCATCGACATCTGCGACTTCAACAACGACCCGCCGTCGTGCATCTCGGCGCCCGACCCCGACTACTGCAACCAGGCGAGCGACCCGTGTGACGACGGCTTGGCCTGCACGAGTGACTCCTGCGACGTCGGCGCCCAGCGTTGCCGCCACGAGCTGCTCCCGGGCTGCTGCGCGGTGAACGCCGACTGCCCGTCGGACAACAACCCCTGCACGGCTGAGTCCTGCGATAAGGCGACGGGCAACTGCCAGTCGATCCCCGTCGTCGGCTGCTGCTTGTCGGACAACGCTTGCGATGACGGCAACGTGTGCACGGTCGACTCCTGCGGCGCCGGCAACGTCTGCCATCATCTCCCGGTCCAGGGCTGCTGCCAGTCGGCCTCCGACTGCGACGACGGCCTGCCCTGCACGACCGACACGTGCAGCGGAAACGTCTGCACCCATCAGAATCAGTCGGCCTGCTGCACGCCCGGCGCAAGCCAGGCGGTGCTCGTCGGCCAGTGCGGCCCCGACCCCGACGGTCCGGCGACCTGCCTCCAGTGGGAGTGCACCGTCGCTGGCGAGTGCAACCTCCTTCAGAACGCGAACTGCTGTGCGGTGTCCGCCGACTGCGACGACGGCGACCCGTGCACGACGGATCTCTGCCAGGCCAACAAGACCTGCAAGCACCTGCAGACCACCAGCGGCGGCTGCTGCGTCCTGAACAGCAACTGCCCGAACGCCGACGGCAACTCCTGCACGGCGCCCTTCTGCGACGCCGGACTCTGCACCGAGACGGCGATCCCCGGTTGCTCGCCTCCGATCGTCCCGCCCGTGGGCGGTGGACCCGGCGGCGGCGACCCCGGCACCGACCCGTCCTCGTGCTGGATCAGCACCACCGCCGGCTTCCTCGGACCCGATGAGCACGCCGCGTGCATCGGCCTCGGTCACGTCGTCGGCGCCGGCGCGGTTCTGTCGAGCTTCGGCTTCGCGCCGAAGAACGCGGATGACGCCACGGTCCAGTTCAACATGGCCTGGAACAACGGCCCCGGCACCCACTCCATCACGGTCATGGCGACCGCGGTCCAGGGCAACTTCGCCTCGGCCGAGGTGCTTGAGGTCGTCGACGCCAGCGGCTCGAACCCGGGGACGCAGTACACACTGAGTCTCTCGAACTCGATGCTCGCGCAGAATCAGGTCTGGATCGGCTGGCGGGTCGACAGCGACACCCCGGACAACGTGGATGTCGCCGTCGACGACTTCATCGTCGGCACAGGCCACGCCCCGTTCTTCGTCGGGGCGCTCCAGGCGGACAAGACCTACGACCGCAGCGCGGACCAGCTCGCGGACGGCGGCACCATCATCTCGGCGCTGGGCGACACGAAGGTGAAGACCTTCTGGGCCCATGACGTGGAGTGGAACGCACAGACGCTGACCTTCGAGCTGCTGGATGCGCCGTCCTTCGTCACGGTGAAGAACATCGCGAAGATGAGCCTCTGGGGCGTGTGGCAGGCGCAGATTCAGGTGAAGCCGACTACGCCGGCTCACATCGGCACCTACTCGGTGCGACTGCGCGTGTCCGACGGCGCCTTCACGACCACGCTGCCCATTCAGGTGCAGGTCACGCTCGGCAGTGGCTACGTGCTCTGGGCTCCGGGCGGCGCGGCGGCCGACGGCGACGCGCTGGCCACCGGCCTCGACGCGGCGAATATCACCTACCAGCGAGTGACCTCGCTCAGCCAGGTCGCGGACTTCTCGCAGGTGCGCGCGCTCTTCATCTCGGGCGGCGGCGCCTCGTCGAAGCACATCTTCACGAACAGTGAAGTTGCGGCGGCGGTGGCCTTCTCCGAGGCCGGCGGACACATCTACATGGAGGGCTCGGCGACCTTCGCTGAGGACCCCCAGACTGCGCTGCAGGCCAAGATGCAGGTCGCGCTTGTCACCCAGGACGGCGGCGTCTTCGGGCCGATGGCGGGCTCGTGGTTCCACCACCCCCACACCTGGGCCTACTCGTCGGACGTCAGCTACTACAACGATGTCGACCACATTGCGCCCAAGCCGGCCTCGAACGCTCGCAAGGTGCTCAGCCACGTTGCGGACGGCGCGGCCATCGCGGTGGCGTCTGAGGACGGCACGACCGGCGGCCGCACGTACGCGACGTCGCTGCTCTACAGCAAGCTTGCCGCTGACGGCGCCGCGCCGGCCGCGTTCCTCGTGGACGTCCTCGACTACTTCGAGAACGGCTTCGGCGGCTGTACCGTGAACGCGGGCTGCGATGATGGAGACCCCTGCACCATCGACAGCTGCGTCGGTGGCCAGTGCCAGAACTCGCACGACGCGAACTGCACCTCCTGCCAGGCCGACTCGGACTGCCCGGGCGACCAGATCTGCAAGCCGAACGGCGACTGCGAAGATCCGCCGGGCGACGAAGAAGGCGGCGGCGGTCCGACCCCGCAGGACTTCAACTGCAACCAGACCGACGAGATCATCGACCTGGTGAAGACCACGAACGGGTTCAAGCTCATCGACGATGTGCAGACCCACGTGAAGATCACCATGCACCCGACGCAGAAGATCGGCTGGCTTCGCATTCAGCTGAAGCACGGCGGCCGCGTGGTGAGCTTGCTCGAGCCGGATCCGTCGGTGACGACGAACGTGCTCGACGCCACCTTCGACCTCGGTCGTCTGCCGGCAGCCGGCTCGATGAACGACTTCGACGGCACCATGCTGCAGGGCGACTGGGTCCTCTCGGTGGAGAACACCAAGGGCGGTCAGAAGTGCGGCACCGTCGACGAGTGGCAGCTCTTCGTCACGAGCATCGTCCCGCCGGCATGCACCCTCGACTCCGAGTGTGACAACGGCCAGGCGTGCGACGGTCTCGAGACCTGCAACGCCGGTACCTGCCAGGCCGGCACGCCGCTGGACTGCAATGATGCGAACCCCTGCACGGTCGACACCTGCGACAGCGGTGCCGGCGGCGGTGGCGGCGCGTGCGACAACACCGAGCGGGCGTCGTCCTGCGCGGGCGCTCCCTGCTCCGGTGGCAACAGCATCGACGCCGGTGACGGCGAGTGCGGTCTGCTCGACGCGTGTGTCGGCGGCCTCAATGGCGCGGCCGGTGTCTGCACCGTGGTCTGCCCCACCTGCACGGTCGGTCACAGCGGCGCGGTCGAAACCTCCTTCAACGACTTCCAGTGCGTCACGGCTCTGGTGAACCTGACCGCGCCCAACCAGTATGTCTCGCAGGTCTTCGTGAGAGCGGACGTGTCTCACGACAACCTGGGCGAGCTGACGGTCAAGCTCTTCTCGCCGGACAACAGCTCCGGAACCCTGCTCAACCTGCAGGGCAACGGCTTGGCCGACTTCCACAGCACCTGGCCCTTCTCGAACCCGACGCCGAACCTCTGCTCCATGGCGGGCGTGGCTGCGACGGGTCTGTGGAAAGTGCAGGTCTGTGACACGGGTCTCGGCAACACCGGTATCCTCCACTCGGCCAGTGTGTGGGTTGAGTCGCAGGTGGCCGATCCGAGCGCGGGTCAGACCTGCGCCAACGCACTCGTGATTCCTGCCGACGGCGACCCCCACACGGTGGTCGGCACGACGGCCTGCTTCGCCGACTCGACCCAGGGCTCCTGCTCGGGTGGCGACGGACACGACGTGGTCCACTCCGTCACGCTGCTGAGCCGGCAGCGGGTCCGGGCCACCTTGGCTACGCCTACGTTCAACGGCGCGCTCTACGCGACCAACAGCTGCGCCTCGGGCTCTTACGCCTGCCAGGACACGCAGCCGGCCGGCGGTCTGGAGTCCCTGGACGTCCACCTCGACCCCGGTACGTGGTTCCTGGTGGTCGACGCCCTCGACGAGAATCAGGACGGCGCCTACACGCTCGACGTGCAGGTCACCGACCTCATCCCCAACGGCGGCACCTGCACCGACGGACTCGACTGCAACAGCGGCCACTGCCAGAACGGCTTCTGCTGTGGCAGCGGCAACTGCTGCAACGTGATCGCGGACTGCCCGGCCAGCCACTCGGCGGCGTCGGTCTGCAACAGCGCGACGACCTGCCAGGGCTTCCGCGTCGACGCGACCTGCATCGCCAACAAGTGCGGCTCCAAGAACACCGCGGACGACTCGGGCTGTGACACGGCCACCGTGGCCAAGGATTGTGGCTTGGTCGCGCCGCTCTACTGCACCGGCGAGCAGGTCCAGGATCCCGCTCAGCCCTGCCCGCCCGGTTGCGCGTTCGATGACGCCAATTGCGCGGCCGGCGCCCACTGCTTCGAGGGCACCGAGCTCTGCCGAGTCGACCTCCCGAACGGCAGCGCCTGCGAGCGCGACGGACACTGTGAGTCCGACCAGTGCGTGGACGGCTTCTGCTGCGACTCGCCCTGCGACGGCTCCTGTGAGCAGTGCGACAAGGCTGGCTCCATCGGCACCTGCTCGCTCAGCGCCGCGGGTACCGACCCGGCTGACGACTGCCCGGGCACGGGCATCTGCGGCGGTCTCTGCGATGGTGCAGGCGGCTGCGGGTTCACTCCGACCACGACCTCTTGCGGTCCGTGCCTCCGCTGCGACGGCGCTGGCGCCTGCTCGGTCGGTCAGCCCGCGAACACCGACCCCGATGACACCTGCTCGACTTGCCAGGTCTGCAACGGCCTGACCGGTGGTGCCGCAGCGTGTGTGCCGGTGGCGAGCGGACAGGATCCGATCGACGACTGCTCGCCCCAGGGCGCTACGACCTGTGGTCGCACCGGCGTCTGCAATGGCAGCGGCGCCTGCGAGAACTTCCCGGCCGCCACGCCGTGCATCGCGCAGACCTGCACCCTCGGCTTCCGCGACCCGGTCCACCTCTGTGACGGCGCGGGCACTCCGACAAGCTGCGTGGATCCGCCGGACGAGTTCTGCGGTGGCTTGGCGTGTACGGCTGACGGCCTCGACTGCCGCACGAACTGCACGCAGGACTCCGAGTGCATCACGGGCTACTACTGTGACAACCCGGGTCCGACCGGCACCTGCCTGTCGAAGCTCGGCAACGGCGAGGCCTGCAGCGCGGACAACGAGTGCACCACCAACTTCTGCACCGACGGTGTCTGCTGCGTCAGCGCTTGCGCCGGCGCCTGCCGCCGCTGCGACGTGGTTGGCGACGGTACCTGCACCCTGCACCCGTTCCCGACGGACCCCGAGACGGGTTGCGGCTCCTACTGGTGCAACGGGACCGGCGCGTGCAACGTGACCTGCTCGGTCGACTCCGACTGCAAGGCGTTCCACTTCTGCAACGGCACCACCTGCGAGCCCAAGGCTGGCCTCGGTGGCCCCTGCACCGCTGACAACCAGTGCAGCCAGGGCGTCTGCAACCTCGCCGACGGCGTCTGCTGCGACGGGCCCTGCAGCCGCACTTGCGAGAGCTGCAAGCTCGCCGGCTTCGAGGGTACCTGCACCATCATCTCGGCGGGCCAGGACCCCGACGAGGAGTGCGCGGGCTCCGGTGCCTGTGGCGGTGCCTGCGACGGCAACCCGAACGGTGGTAGCTGCTCGTTCCCGCTGGCCGGGACCGACTGTGGCAACTGCAAGACCTGCAACGGTGGCGGCTCGTGCACCACGGTGCCGGCGAACTCGGACCCGAACAACAGCTGTGGGGTGTGCCAGACATGCAACGGCACCGGCGGCTGCAAGAACGTGCCGTTTGGGACCGACTTCCACGACGACTGCACGGCGTCGGCCCAGACCACATGCGGCCTGGACGGACAGTGCGACGGCAACGCGGCCTGCGACTTCTGGGGCTCGGGCGCCGTAGTCACGCCGGCGAGTTGCTCGGCCGGAGTGCTGTCGCTGGCTGACACCTGCGACGGCAACGGCGCGACCGTGGACGGCGGCACACAGAGCTGCGCGCCGTACATCTGCGCCAGTGGCACCGCGTGCCGCACGACCTGCGCCTCGCACTCCGACTGCGCGACTGGCAACTTCTGCGACTTCAATGACCTCGACGGTGACGGTCGTACCAACGACTGCGTGCCGAAGCGGCTCAACGGTCAGCAGTGTCACCTGGGCGCGCCCTTCGAGTGCCTCAACGGCACCTGCAACAACGGCGGCATCTGCTGCGGTGGTGGCGGCGACTGCTGCACCAACGCCGGTAGCTGCACGCACCAGGCGGTCCCGCCGGCATGCAGCTCGGCGGCGCCCGGCGGCTGCTCGGGCTTCCGCAAGGACGCCTTCTGCAACGCCAGCAACGTGTGTGCGGTCACGGGCTCCATCTCCGACCCGTCGGCATGCGCTTCCAACGCCTGCGACGCGGCGAAGTGCGTGGGCCTGACCTTCACGGCTCAGAAGTTCTGTAACGCCACGGGCGGCTGCACGGTCGGCGGCACGGTGTTCTCGTGTAACGACGGCAACCCCTGTACTACCGACTCCTGCAACACCGGTGGTACCTGCGGTCACGTCAATGACAACACCCAGACCGTGGTCTGCTACGAGGGACCTGCGGGCACCCGGAGCGTCGGTCAGTGCCAGGACGGTCTGCGTCCCTGCATCGACGGTCTGACCGGTGCGTGCAACGGCCAGGTGCTGCCTGCGACTGAGACCTGCAATGCGCCGGGCTCGAAGGTCGACGAGGACTGCGACGGTGCCACGGATGAAGAGGGCGCAGCGGGCTGTGTCATCTACTTCAAGGACGTCGACGGCGACGGGTTCGGCATCTCGGGTACGGGCAACGCCAAGTGCCTCTGCGTGCCGGACAACACCTTCCGCGCCCTGGTCCCCGGTGACTGCGACGACAACAATCCGGCGGCCAAGCCGGGCAACACCGAGCTGTGTTCGACTGCCTTCGACGATAACTGCAACAGCAGCATCAACGAGGACGGCGCGTCGGGCTGCGCAAACCGCTGGTTCGACAACGACGGCGACGGTTCCGGTGTCGGTTCCCCGCTCTGCAAGTGCCAGCCTAGCGCTGCGCCTTGGACGGGTACCGCGGCGGGCGACTGCAACGACGGCAACAGCTCCATCAAGCCTGGCGTGACCGAGGTCTGTGATGGCGTCGACAATGACTGCGACGGTTTGACCGACACCGCGGATGTCTCCGCCGCCACCATGCGGCACGCCGTCCCAGTCGATCCCCGGCTGTAACGGGTCGTGCTACATCGCGGGCTGCAACGCCACCTACTTCGACGTGGACGGCGTGTTCAGCAACGGCTGCGAGGCCAGACCTGACGCGCAGGACATCTCCGGCGTCGGCAACTTCTGCGCCAACGACGGCAACAGCATCTTGATCGCCAACCCGCTGAACACCACCCCCACGGGTGAGTTCTACAGCGCGGTGAACACGATTCTGCCCGCCGGTGACGTGGACTGGTACCGCATCTGGGTTGACGACAACGGCAACGACGGCGCGGGCTACAGCTTCCAGGTCGACCTGACTACCAACTCCGGTACCGCACCTGGTGACTTCGTGTTCGACCTCTACGAGGACAACTGCTCGAACTCGGTTTGCGGCAACACGCGGTCGTACAGCTTCAAGACGAACTTCAACTACGCCACATCTGGCTGTACGTCGGGCTCGCCTTGCGGAAATCAGAACTGTAGCGCCTCCGGGAACAACCACTGCGACATGCCTGCGCAGGCTGACTCCTGGTACTACGTGAAGGTCTACCGTCGCGCTGGAGCGCCGGCGGTGGGTACGAACACGTACCAGCTCCGGTTCCGCGGCGGCTATACGTTCTAGCCCGACGCGGTCCCCCCCGAGGGAGTCGATTCAGGCGAGGGCCGGATCTCCGAGAGGAGGTCCGGCCCTTCGCTTTGTGCGCCCGGCATTGCCGCTGACTTGGAGGTTCAAGTCCTCGCCCAAGCAGGCCACTGCAAGGGAAGCGCAGCGAAAGAGCGCGAGGGCGACCGACCGTCTGGAGGAAGCGCGAGGCCGTGAGCCGATGGACGAGAACGGGATACGAGGGCTACGGACCGGGGCGAGCGCGCAAGGGATCGCGAAGCTCCAGTGGCCAAGGGGAGGCGTCGACGGCGCCCGAAGAGACGAAAGGCTCCGGAGCGAGCGGCCTCGTGGAGTGGGGGTTGAGTCGCTCCAGGAGGTTCGCCACGCGCAAGGTACGTCCAGGCAGGCCGTCGCGAGGTGGTCGACGTGGACCTGGAGCGGTGCTTCGACCGCGTCCGCCACGAGGGTCTGACGGGGAAGTTGGCCAAGGGGATCGCGGACGAGACGATGCTCAGCTCATCCGCGGCTATCCCCAGGCCGGCGTCATGTCCGGCGGGGTGGTGACGGAGCGGCACAGGGGAACGCCGTAGGGCGGGCCACGGTCGCCGCTGCTCGCCCACGTGCTCCTCGACGCAGTCGACACGGAGTGGGAGAAACGAGGGTACGCGTTCGTGCGCTACGCCGACGACTGCAACGTCTACGGGCGGTCCAAGCGGGCGGGCGAGCGGATCATGGCGCTGATGCGTCGGCTCTTCGAGTAGCTCCGGCTTCGCCGGAACGAGGCGAAGAGCGCCGTGGCGCGAGTGTGGGATCGGAAGTTCCTCGGCTTCACCTTCAGCGTTGCCCGGGGCAAGAAGATCCGGCCTCGCGTGGTGAGCAGGGGCCTTGCGGTGGTGAGGGATCGGGTGCGGCGCCTGACACGGCGCGACTGCGGGCAGAGCCTCGGACAGGTGGTTGAGGACCTCCGGCCGTACCTACTCGGTTGGCGAGCGCAATCCGGCCGCGCTGCGACGCCTCGCGTCTTCCGGGACCTGGACCCATGGATCCGCCATCGGCTCCGCGGGATCCAACTCGGGCAATGGGTACGGAGTCGGACAACCTACCGCGAGCTGATAGCAGTCGGGTGGCGACCCGAGGTGGGCCGCCACCGTCGCGGCCAACACCCGCCGCTGGTGGCGGAATGGCGGGCTGGCGCTTCATCACGCCCTTCCAAACCGTCGGTTCGACGAGCCTGGACTACCCAGGCTCGCCGCGTAGCCTCAGGCGCTCGAGCCGCCCCGTGCGGCCCCGCATGCCGGGTGGTGTGGGAGGGAAGCGGCGGGGATCACCCGTCGCCCCTGTTCCGATTCGGGGCTCGGCTTCGCTACGCGGTGAGGCGTGGCGCCTGGCCGACGGGACGGCCGCGGTGGCCGGGGGCTCTGGTCGGTCGGCGCCCAGACGCCCCTGACCGCGGGGCTCGTTCAGCGTCGCCTCTTTTGCTCGCCGCCGCTGGCCCTGCGTGGCAGCCTTGCCCGCACCGGACGCTGTTGAGGGCGTCAACGACAGGGAGCGATCACGCATGGCTGACCAAGCGCCGACCACAGCGGAAAACCCGCCCACCCGAATCGCCCATATCGGTATCGCGGTCCGCTCGCTGGACGAGGTCCTGCCCTTCTACGCGGGGGCGCTCGGGCTGGTAGTCAGCGAAGTGCTGGAGCTGCCAGAGCGCGGCCTGCGGGTGGCGATGATCCCCTGCGGCGAGGCCTTGATCGAGCTGATGGAGCCGCTCGGCGCGGACTCGCAGATCGGCGCGTTCTTGGAGAAGCGGGGACCAGGGATTCATCATCTCTGCCTCGAGGTCGAGGACATCGACGCCAAGCTGGCGGCGCTGGATGGCGCGGGAGTCGCCCTGGTCTCCAAGCGCGCGGAGATCGGCGCCGAGGGGTGCCCCGTGGCGTTCATTCATCCTCGCGCGACCGGCGGCGTGCTGCTGGAGCTGCTCGAGCAGCGGTAGCGGCAGCGCGCGCACGCAGGGGCCAGAGCGTCGAGGGGCCCGCGGGCGCGGCGGCGTCCCGGGCGGTCGCGCCTCGCGCGCGCACGCAGGATGAGGGCCGGGGCGTCGTGCGAACTCCGGAAACCGGCAGCTAGCAGGCGGACGCGGCGCTTGGGACCCAGAAACACGAAGGCCCCCAACAGTTGCCTGCTTGGGGGCCTTCGAACGTCTCGGCAGACGGCGGACTACATCATGCCGCCCATGCCGCCCATGCCGCCCATGCCGCCCATGCCGCCCATGGGATCGCCGCCGCCGCCCTTCTTCTCTTCGGGCTTGTCGGCGACCATCGCCTCGGTCGTCAGCATCAGGCCGGCGATGGACGCCGCGTTCTGCAGCGCCGTACGCGTGACCTTGGTCGGGTCGATGACGCCGGCTACCACGAGGTCCTCGTAGGTGTCGGTCTGCGCGTTGTAGCCGAAATTGTTGGCGCTGCTGTCGCGCACCTTCTGGACCACAATGGAGCCTTCGACGCCGGCGTTGCCGGTGATGCGCCGGATCGGCTCCTCGAGCGCGCGGAAGACGATGTCGGCGCCGAAGCGCTCTTCCGTCGTGAGCTTCACGTCCGCGACCGCCTTCTGGCAGCGCAGCAGCGCGACGCCGCCACCGACCACGATGCCTTCCTCGACCGCCGCGCGCGTGGCGTGCAGCGCGTCCTCGACGCGGGCCTTCTTCTCCTTCATCTCGACCTCAGTGGCCGCGCCGACGTTGATGACGGCGACGCCACCGACCAGCTTGGCCAAGCGCTCCTGGAGCTTCTCGCGATCGTAGTCCGAGGTCGTGTCCTCGATCTGCGCGCGAATCTGACCCACGCGGCCGCGGATCTCGTCCTGCTCGCCGGCGCCATCGATGATGGTCGTGTTGTCCTTGTCGATCGCCACGGTCTTCGCGCTGCCGAGGTCGGTCAGGCGAACATTTTCGAGCTTCAGCCCGAGATCCTCGCTGATGACCGTGCCGCCCGTGAGCGTCGCGATGTCCTGCAGCATGGCCTTGCGACGGTCACCGAAGCCCGGCGCCTTCACGGCGGCCACGTTCAGGGTTCCGCGCAGCTTGTTGACCACCAGGGTCGCGAGCGCCTCACCCTCGATGTCCTCAGCGATGATGACCAGCGGCTTGCCGGCCTTGGCCACCTGCTCCAAGACGGGCAGGAGGTCCTTCATGCTCGAGACCTTCTTCTCGTAGAGCAGGATGAACGGCGAATCCATGTTCACCTCCATGCGCTCCGGGTCGGTCACGAAGTAGGGGCTGAGGTAGCCGCGGTCGAACTGCATGCCCTCGACCACGTCGAGGGTGGTCTCCATGGACTTCGCCTCTTCGACCGTGATGACGCCCTCTTTGCCGACCTTCTCCATGGCCTCGGCGATGATGTTGCCGATGTCAGGGTCGCTGTTGGCCGAGATGGTGCCGACCTGGGCGATCTCGCGCTGGTCCTTCGTGGGCTTCGACATCGCGTGGAGGGACTCCACGGCGGCGGCGACCGCTCGGTCAATGCCGCGCTTGAGGTCCATCGGGTTGTGCCCCGCGGCGACCATCTTGAGGCCCTCGCGGTAGATGGCGCGAGCCAGCACCGTGGCGGTGGTGGTGCCGTCACCGGCGACGTCAGAGGTCTTCGAGGCGACCTCCTTCACCATCTGCGCGCCCATGTTCTCGAAGTGGTCCTCGAGCTCGACTTCCTTCGCGACGGTCACGCCGTCCTTGGTGACGGTCGGCGAGCCGAAGCTCTTCTCGATGACCACGTTGCGGCCCTTGGGACCCATGGTCACCTGGACCGCGTCAGCGAGGGTGTTCACGCCGCGCAGGATCCGGGCCCGCGCGCTCTCTGAGAAAATGACTTCCTTGGCCATGGACGATGTCTCCTAGCTTTCGAGGGGGGCCGACTGACGGCCGCCCTGTGGTTTGGTCTGGCGACGGGCCATGCCCGACTCGCCGTTGGTCGCTGAAACGCTCAACCGAGAGGTCGGGCCTACTCGATGATCCCGAGGATGTCCTCTTCACGCATGATGAGGTGCTCCTCGCCGTCGAGCTTGACCTCCGTACCCGCGTACTTGCTGAAGAGGACGACGTCGCCGCTCTTCACAGTGAGGGGGCGCAACTCGCCGTTCTTGAGGATCTTGCCGTTGCCGGCCGCGACGACGCGACCCTTGACGGGCTTCTCCTTGGCGGTGTCGGGGATGATGATGCCGCCGCGCGAACGCTCTTCCTCTTCGACGCGCTGCACGAGCACGCGATCTTGAAGGGGTCTAATCTTCATGCCTTCCTCCTCGGGGGGGTCGGGGGCGAAATGTTTGGTAAGCAGTTTGGGTGCCGAAACGCCCGGAACACGGGGCCTCGGGCGCCGAAGGGTAGACACATCGCGGCACCCGTCAACCGGGCGCCGAACTTTTTGTGGTCGCCATCGCCCTCGGCCCGTCGCGGACCCGCTCTCCTGGCAACTGAGCGGGCGCCGGCCTATACTTTTCGCCGGTTGGTCACGCAGTTTTCGACGGAGAGGTGCATCCGCATGTCCAGACCCCGACCCAGACGTCTTTGGTACGCGCTGGCCGCCTTGTCATTGTTGGTCGCCTGCGGCGGTGGCGAAGCGGGCGTGGAGACCCTGCACCTGGAGATAAGCTCCGACGCGCCCGCGGGCGGGCAGCAGCTTCAAGAGGTTCGGCTCCTCTTCATCCAGCAGGACGAAGACGGGAAGTTCGTCCGATACCCGGCCTCGCTCGGGGACTCGGAGTTCGAGCGACCTGTCGTGGCAGGCGAGTTCGACCCCGTCGCGGCGCCGGTCCTCATCAAGATCCAGTACGGTGCGGCGACCTTTGCGGCGTCGTCTGCGCCCGTGCGGGTCCAGGTCACCGGGCGCGCCGGCGGACGGGTCGCGACCTCGTACGAGGGGGTGGTGGACCTCACGCAGGCCACGACGATCAAGGTGCACCTCGCCGTGCTGAACCCCGTCTGCGACGTCGACAACGACGGGTTCGTCGACTGCGGCGTCGAGGGGTGCTGCGACGGCCCCTCACCGCTCGCTGACTGCGAGCCCAACGTCGCGACGGCGAACCCGTGGGCCCGCGAAGATCCCTGCGCCGACTGCAACGACGGCATCGACCAGGACTGCCAAGGTGATGACGCGAAGTGCGAGGACGCCGACAACGACGGCGTCTTCGACTGTCTGGAGCTGGACGCCAAGTGCGGTCTGGGTGATCCGAACGTCGGGCCCGGGCTGCCCGAGCTGTGCGACGGCCGCGACAACGACTGCGACTCCTCCACCGATGAAGGGTTCGCGTACCAGGTCGGCGGGGTCAACCTGCCGCCCGGCGCGGCCTGCGGCGTCGGCGAATGCGCCGGGGGGACCGTCGAGTGCGAAGCCAACGGCCTCAGCGTCGTGTGCTCGAGCGCCGGGAAGGTCACCACCGAGGTCTGCGGCGACGGCAAGGACAACGACTGCGACGGCGCCACCGATGAGGAGTGCACCTCGGCCGACCTCGACGGCGACGGGTTCACGAAAGAGCAGGGCGACTGCAACGACTTCGACTCGGGCCGCTTCCCAGGCGCGCCCGAGAAGTGTTGTCCGGCGGTGCTCAAGGACACGCCGACCGCGGTCACCCAGTGCGACAAGGACTGCAGCGGTGACGTGAAAGAGGCTCAGTTCTGCGCGGTCAACGACCTGGACGGCGACGGGTACTCCCCGCCGAACGACTGCGACGATAACGACCCTTTTGTCTATCCCGGGGCCCCCGAGAAGTGCGGCGACGGTGTGGACCAGGATTGCTTCGCGGATGACCTCCCCTGCGAGGGGGTGGAAGACGCGGATGGCGATCACTGGAGCCCGCCGGCGGACTGCAATGATGAGGACCCCGGGACCAATCCGGCGGCGGCTGAGCTGTGCGACCGGATCGACAACAACTGCAATGGGCTGACCGACGAGGGGAACCCGGGAACGGATGGCTCGGGCGCGTGTGGCAGCGATGTGGGCCAGTGCAAGCTGGGCACGCGCGTCTGCGTGGCCGTCGCGGGGCCGACCTACGAGCCGGGTGACGTGGTGTGCATCGGCGACACGGTGCCCGCCGACGAGCGGTGCAATGGCCTCGATGACGACTGCGACGGGAAGACCGACGAGGAGTTCACGTGGGCTGGCCTACCTGTAGACGCCTCGTGCGATGGCGTCGGGGAGTGCGGGCAGGGGATCGTCGAGTGCTTGCCCGATGAGATGGGGGCGACCTGTTCGTCCAACGCGGACGGTTCGGCGCCGGAGGTCGCGGTCGAGAGCTGCGACGGCGAAGACGACGACTGCGACGGCACCACCGACGAGGCGCTGACCGATTACGCAGCTTCTACCTGCCTCACGGCGGGTGTGTGCGGCACCAAGGCAGGCGGGGCCTTCGTGGCCAAGGCGGTGTGTCGGGTTGACCCGAAGGGCGCGACGCTTCCGGGCTGGGACTGCGACTACACGACGGTCTCCACCTTTGAGGCGGACACCGAGACGAGCTGTGACGGCCTGGACAACGACTGCGACGGCGGGACCGACGACGAGTTCAAGATCGGCGCGGGCTGCGACGGCGACGACGCCGACGAGTGCAAGAACGGCGTGCTGGTCTGCGACGGAGCCGACCCGACTCACGCGATCTGCGACGAGTCGAACAGCGCCAACGTCAAGGAGAGCTGCGACGGCGCGGACAACGACTGCGACGGCCAGACCGACGAGGATTTCAAGCCCGGATTGGCGGCGACCGACCCCACGCTGGCGTACGACGGCGGGGCCTACGCGGCGGACGCAGGGCTGTATCTGTCGGAGTCCTGCGGGACGGGGCTGTGCGCGGGCGGCACGGTGGTGTGCGACCCTCAGGACCCGAAGCGGCTGACCTGCACGAGCGCGGGTGCCGCCAAGCTCGAGACCTGCGATGGCGTGGACCAGGACTGTAACGGCGCGACCGACAACGGTTTCGATGTCGGGGCGGACTGCGGGATCGGCGCGTGCGTGGGCGGAAAGAAGGAGTGCGTCCCCGGGGGCGCTGGGACGAAGTGCGACTCGATGCCGGCCGGCGCGACTCAGCTGCTCACCGGGTCGAAGTCGAAGAGCAGCGCCGAGATCTGCGACAACATCGACAACGACTGCGACGCGCAGACCGACGAGCAGCTGACGGCGGACAAGCCCGCGGGCTTGCTGGCTGCGGGCTGCAACCCCGCCGGTGTGTGTGGCGAGGCGGGCCAGACGAGCGCGCTGTGTACGGCGGGGGTGTGGACGTGCACCTACTCCAGCGTCAACTACAGCAAGGACGGCGAGCTGGATTGGTGCGACGCGCTCGACAACAACTGCGATGGCTCGACCGACGAGGACTACGGGCAGGACGGCACGGTCACCTACCTCGAGCCGGACGGAAACACCGAGCGCGTGTTGGCCGATGGCTGCGGTTTCGGCAAGTGCGCCGGCGGCGTGACCACGTGTGCGCCGTCCAAGGACGCGCTGATGTGCACCACCGCGGCGAACGCGAGCGTCGAGACCTGCAACAACGTGGACGATGACTGCGACGGCACGACCGACGAGCAGCTGACGTCCATCGTCGACGCGGCGTGCGACACCGACGGCGCCTGCGGGCAGGCCGGGAAGACCACGGCGCTGTGCACAGCGGGGACCTGGGCCTGCACCTACTCGAGCGCTGACTACCAAAAGGCTGGCGAGCTGGGCCGCTGCGACGCGATCGACAACGACTGCGACGCCAAGACCGACGAGGATTTCGGCGCCAGCGGCACCGTGAAGTTCACCGAGCCCGACGGCGTGACCAAGCGCGTGTTGGGCGCGAGCTGCGGGCTTGGCAAGTGCGCCGGCGGCACCACGGTGTGTGCGGAGGGCGGGGCGACGCTGCGGTGTACGTCGGTGGCGGCGAGCCTGCCGGCGGACACCTGCACGGGCCTGGACGACGACTGCGACGGCGAGACCGACGAGCAGTTCAAGACGGGCGGCACGGTGTCCTACGGCGGCGGTGCCTTTGGCGGGGACTCGGGCAAGACCCTCGGCGAGGCTTGCGGCACCGGGAAGTGCGCGGGCGGGAAGGTGGTGTGCGCGACGACGTCGACGCTGACTTGCGACAAGGCGTCCGCGGCGGTCACCGAGACGTGCAATGGCGTCGACGACGACTGCGACGGCAAGACCGACGAGGATTTCAAGGCGGGCGGCAGCGTCAGCTACGGCGGAGGACCCTTGGCGGGTGACGCCGGGAAGACCCTGGGGCAGGCGTGCGGCGCGGGGAGCTGCGCGGGCGGGCTCGTGATCTGCGACCCGGCCAACGCGACGAAGCTGACCTGTTCGACGCTGTCGAGCGCGGGAGACGACGTGTGCGACAACCTCGACAACGACTGCGACGGAGCCAGCGACGAGGGGTTCGGCGCGGGTGGGACGGTCTCGTTGAGCGCGGCGCTCTTCGCAGGCGACGTCGGCAAGGTGAAGGGCGCGGCCTGCGGCACGGGGACCTGCCTGGGCGGGACGGTGGGCTGCAAGGTCGGCGACACGATGGCCCTGGCGTGCTCCTCGGAGGGCGGCGCGGGCGAAGAGCTCTGCGACGCGGTGGACAACGACTGCGATGGCTCGACCGATGAGGTCTACGCGGCCGGCGGAACCGTGAAGTACGGGGGAGGGCCCTTCGCTGCCGACGCGGGGAAGGCGAAGGGAGCTTCGTGCGGCACCGGGGTTTGCGCTGCTGGCACCGTGGTGTGCGACGCGGCCGACCCGACGAAGAAGAGCCTGACCTGCTCGAAGCTGAACCTGGCGGGCGCTGAGAAATGTGACCTGAAGGACAACGACTGCGACGGGACCACCGACGAGGACTACAAGCTCGGCGGGACCAAGCCGTGGGTCGAGATCTTCGCGCCCAACGCGCCACGCTTCCTGGGCGAGGGTTGCGGAACCGGTAAGTGCACCGGCGGCACCGTGACGTGTCACGCGAGCAACGGGACGTCGATCTGCTCGTCAAACGCGCTGGCGTCGCTGTCGGACGCCAACTGCGACGGCATTGACGAGGACTGTAACGGCATCACCGACGATCCTTTCGGGGTCGGCGGGGTGGTGAAGTTCACCGATTGGGACGGTTCGCAGCGGACCAAGGGGCAGAGCTGCGGCACGGGGATCTGCGTCGGGACCGTCGTCTGCGCCACGAACAACTCGCTGGGATGCAGTGGGGCGCTGCCGGGCGATGACGACACCTGTGATGGGATCGACCAGAGCTGCGACGGCATGACTGACGAGGACTACGTGGCGCCCGCGACGACCTGTGGTGTCGGGTCGAACTGCGCGTCCGCGGGCGAGATGGCCTGCGTGGACGGCAATCTGGAAGACACCTGCGAGCCGGATCTGGGCATGGCCATGGCCAGCGACGCGACCTGCGACGACTTCGACGACGACTGCAATGGCCAGACCGACGAGGACTTCGTGGAGAGCGAGACGAACTGTGGCGAGGGCGCGTGCAGCGCGACCGGGACGATGCTCTGCAGCGCCGGGGTCAGCGGCGACACGTGCTCGCCGCTCACGCCCGCAGCGAGCGACCCGACCTGCGATGGCCAGGACGACGACTGCGACGGATCCACTGACGAGGACTACACGCCGCTGAAGTGCGACACCAGCCCTGGCGGCGACGGCTGCGCGACGGGCATGACGGCGTGCGCAGGCGGGTCGACCTCATGCGTCGGCGACGTCGCCTGCGCGGGCTCGACTCCGTTGTGCTCGGCCAGCGGCGCCGAGGGCGTCGTCGACAAGTGCGAGTGCGATGCGGGCCCGCCGGACTCGTGCCCCGGGATGCTTCACTGCGTGGCGAAGACCTGCCAGTAACGCTGCGAGCGCGAGCGGGATCGCCCGCTCGCGCTCGCGAATGAGCGCCCGCTCAGTCCTCTTCGGGTCCGGCCTCGAGCTCGTACTTCTTCATCAGCTTCCGGAAGTACTTGCGATCGATGTCCGCCTCTCGTGCGGCGTGGCTGATGTTGTACGAGTTCTTCTTGAGCAGGCTCACGATGTAGTCCCGCTCAAAGGAGGACACCCAGGCCTCCTTCGCCTCTTTGAAGGGCTTGTCCAGCGAGCGATCCACGCGGTCTTTGGCCGTGGACGACCCGGCGGACGCGCGCCGGCGGACGATCCCGATGCCCGAGATCTGCTCTGGTAGATGCTCGAGGTGCAGGTACTCGCTGTCCGCGTAAGCGCAGGCCCGCTCGATGACATTGAGCAGCTCGCGCACGTTTCCAGGCCACTGATAGCTCATCAAGGCGTCGAGAGCGTCGCGGCTGATCCCTTTCACGTGCGGCGTCTTGTCGGCCGTGAGGTTGAACTCGCCGACCGCCAGGAAGTGCTTGGCGAGCATCGGGATGTCCTCGACGCGCTCGCGAAGCGGCGGGAGCATCAGGCGCACCACGCTCAGCCGGTAGTAGAGGTCCTCGCGAAACCGACCCGCCTTCACCTCATCCTGGAGGTTGCGGTTGGTCGCGGCGACCACGCGCACGTCGACCTTGATGGGCTTATTCGACCCGACGCGACGGATCTCTCGCTGCTCCAACGCCCGCAGCAGCTTCGGCTGCAGATCCAGGCTCAGCTCGCCCAGCTCGTCGAGGAAGATCGTCCCGCCCTGCGCGATCTCGAAGAGCCCCTGCCGCGCCATGATCGCGCCCGTGAACGAGCCCTTCTCGTGCCCAAACAGCTCGCTCTCGATGAGGTTCTCGGGCACCGCGCCGCAGTCGAAGACCACGAACGGCTTGTCCACGCGCCGGCTCTCCTCGTGCACCGTGCGCGCCACGACCTCCTTGCCGGTCCCCGTCTCGCCCTCGATGATCACCGTCGCGCCGGTGGGCGCGATGCGCTCGAGGATCCCGAAGATCTCGCGCATGCGCGTGCTGGTCCCGACGATGCGCCCGAAGGTCTCCCGGTTCGCGGGCTGGATCTCGACGCGCTCGTCCAGGCTCTGAAAGCGCACGTCGCTCTTGCCCAGCGTCACCGTGCAGCCGGGCTTCAGGAAGGCTTCCTTGACCCGCACCCGGTTGATGAAGGTGCCGTTCGTCGACCCCAGATCCTGAATCAGGTAGGCGCTCTGGTCCTGAAAGATGCGGCAGTGGTAGCGACTGACCGTCTCGTCGTCCACGACGACGTCGTTGTCGTCCATCGCGCCGAGCGTGACCTCGGGCTGGTCGAAGATGTACTCCGCGACCGTGCCGTCATCGCGCTCGATCACCAGCTTGCACTTCCGCAGGTGCAGCGTCGCTGGGCGACCGCTGATGTAAGCGATCGTCGTGGGCGGCACGAACTCGCCGCCGCCGTCGTCGGAGGAATCCGCCACGATGGCCCTCTCCTGTGTGGAACGCGAAGCGCGTTCCAAGCGAGTGATCGCGGGTACCGATCACGTCCAAGAGCCGAGGTTTAGGCCATCCACGCCTCCGGGGTCAAGAGACCCCAGAGCCCAAACTCCACCCCGCCGATCGGGCTGACAACGCGCCGGCTCACCCTTCGGGATACGCCGGCGCGGCGCGCGACCTACTTGAACGGGAACTGATCGGTGTCCTCGCGCTCCTTCTTGAACTTGCTCTCCACGCGCTCCTGCTCTTCCTTGCACTCGATGCACAAGGTGGCTTCCGGACGCGCGTTTAGGCGCTTGGCGCCGATGAAGTTCCCGCAGCTCTCGCACTCGCCGTACTCGCCGTCGTCGAGGCGCTTGAGCGCCTTCTCGAGCTTGCGCAGCAGACCCTTCTCGCGGTCTCGCAGCCGGTGCTCAAAGGCCTGCTCATACTCGGCGCTCGCGAGGTCGACCTCGTCGCTCATGCGGAGCGCGCCGGCCTCCTTGACTGTCTCTGCGTGCTCCTCCGCCTCGTTGAGCAGCCGCGCGCGTCGCTCATCGAGGACCTTTCGGAACTGCGTGAGCTCAACCTCTGAGAGGGGCTCCTGCTCTTCGAACCTTGGGGTCTTGCTCATGGGGTCACCTTCCTTCGCAACCGCGGGCTCCGCGTAGGGCGCGCTATAGTGGGCCCCAGTGCCGCGTAGATCAAGCCTGGGGAGTCCAATGCTTGGGTTCAATGCTCCGTACAACGCCACGGGCGGGCGCTAGATTGAGCCACCGCTACCGAATTCGACCGGCGTGAAGCCGAGGGGTCGATCGATCACGACTCTACGCCGAACGCCCCGGTGTCGCGATGCGGTACAGTGCGATCGCACGCCGCGGATCCCAGTGGTCGTGTTGGGCGCTGCGGTGATCTTTCGCGATCACCGCCCGATTCGTTCGACCGCGACGCGCTGTGTATGACGATGCGTTGCGGTGGTCCGGCCGAGCCAGCATCCGCGCGTTCTGAGAGGCGTTGCACTTAAGTGTCACACTTTCCTGAACCAGAGAGCGTGACACCACGCCAGAACGTCCTGTATACGGAGTAAATCGAACGGAACGCATGTCGACCCATTCGAAGATCCTCGTACGGAGGACGCCCCCAGATGAACGACAAAGCCCGTCGTTGCTGGGGTTCGGACTGTTTCAGTAGCCCACGAAGACCGGAACATCGCCCCAACCGGTCGAACCCGCCCGCGGTCCGCGCCGACTCCTCTGGGGAGCGGACGCGACCCGTGCATCACCGCACACGCACATCGGAGACTACAGGATGCCGGACAACCACCCTGTGATCGAACCGGTCATCGTTCGCAAGTACGGGAATCGACGACTTTATCGCACCGACGAGAGCCGCTACGTCACGCTCGATGAGCTGGCCGATCTCGTCCGAGACGACGTCTCTTTCGCCGTTCACGACGCCAAGACAGGCGAGGACCTCACCGGGGTCGTGCTCGCCCAGGTCATCCTCGAGCAGGAGAAGGCTGGCGACGGCGGCGCGCTCCCCGTGGGCTTGCTGCGGCAGCTCATCCGGATGCGCGACGATCGGCTCTCGGACTTCATCGTCAACCACCTGCAGCGCCTGATCGAGATCTATCTCGAGGCCGCGGACGCCACGACGGACACGCTGGACATGGCTGTGCAGGGGTCGGTGGCCTCAGGCGAGGCGGCGATCATCGTCCAGCTCGCAGGGGTCCGCGATCAGCTCAACCAGATCCTCGACCAGCTCGAGCTCGACGAAGAGCCTGCGTAGTCCCGACGGACCGACCTGAACGTGGCGAGGCCCGAGAGCGCAGCAGCGTTCCCGGGCCTCCTCGCGTGGGCCTGTGCCTCGCGCCGCGGCGCTGGCTTAGAAGTAGAAGTTCGCGCCGAGCTGAAACTGCAGGCCGATGTTCATCTTGTCGTTGGGATCCGCCGACTGGATCCCGTCGCAGAAGCCGGTGAGTCCGCCCACCTGACGGAGGCAGTCCGTCCGGATCTCCGCGTGGGTGTCGAGGTTCTTGAAGATGGTCTGGCCGCGCAGGTCCGCCTGGAGCGACACGCGCTTGCCCAGCCACACCTCGAGCCCGGCGCCGAGCTGGCCCGCGATCTCGGTCATGTTGTAGGTGTACTGACCGTCGAGGTAGCTCAGCCGCGTGAACTGCACGCCCGCGCCGGCCAGCAGGTAGGGCTGAATCCGCGAGTTCGGCAGGAAGTGGTAGGTCAGCGCGGCCATGACCGGGATCGTGCGCTGATCGAAGGAGTCTTTGCCGCCCTTCAGGATGTCTGCGGAGAGCTCGAGGCCGAGGTTACGGCCGAAGCGACTCCGGAACTGTAGTCCGATCCCTCCCATCGTGGAGTTCTCGCCGTCGCTGAGACCGAGCTTCTCGCCGCTCACCGCGATGCCTGACACGCGGACGCCGAGGCCAAGGCGCTGACGCTGGGGCTCGGGCTCGACCTCGACGACTCGCACGCGCTCGACCACCGGCGCGGGCCGGTGAACGACCACCGTCCGGTGCACGGGCGGGGGAGGCGCGACGATGACCACCGGCGGTCGCGGCCGGGGGCGGGGCCGCGGGCGCGTCTGTGGGTGGTGGTGCGGGTAGGGGGCAGGGTGTGCCGCGGCGGTCGTGGCGAAGCCCAAGACGAGCAGGAGGGCGACCGGAGCGCTGGTGATGAGTCGGGGCATTGGGGACCTCACTGTGATTGCGTCGCGCCGAGGCACGGGTCCGGGAATCGAGGGATGCGACGCGGTCCGCCGGGGGGTATTCACACCGGTGCGGGCCGCCGGCGCCGCCGGGGCGAGGTGGAATCGCGCGGTCCGCGGGTGCCGCTGAGTTCGGAAAGGCGCCGCCAACTCGGGACGCGCCCAGACGGGCGTTGCGCGGTCTGGACACCCGTCGTAGGATGCGCCGGCTCGAAACCCGGGGTAGACGCGCCTAAATGCCTGTAATCAAAGCGCAAATCACGACCGCTGCCACGTCTGTGGCGTGCGCCCTCGCGGTTGGCCTCGGCGCGTGGGCCTGGCCTGCCGCGGCGTGGGCCGCCGACGAGCCGGCCCCGGTCCCGGCGCCCGAGATCGCTCCCAAAGCCCCGCTCAAGGAGGGGGCCGACGCCGACGAGGACGCGGACGCGGACGACCCGTTTGAGGCCGACTCGGACTCGGACTCAGACTCGGACCACGACGACGGCGACGGCGAGCCCGCCCCCCCTGCGGAGCCCGCGCCTCCGGTCGAGCCCGCGACCGTCAAGCCCATCGCGCCGCCGATGGAGCACACGGACGTCGGGGTTCCGGTCGACTCGCCGCTCATCTTCGAGCAGCACCTGGATTTCCGATTTCGGCCCGAGCTGATCTTGGGCGGGGACCTGGGCGGCGGCGCCAGCGGCGTGCCGGAGCCCCTCGAGAACACCGCGCGAAACGGTGGCGGCGACGCGAACCTGCTCGCCTGGACCTCTATCCGCCTCAAGTACGACGCGATCCTGCGCCCCGGCCCGCCGTGGGGCATCCACCTCGGCCTCACCGCCCTCGACAACCTCATCCTCGGGGCGTCGCCGGCCAACGCCGACCAGCGCTCGCTGCGCGACGTCTTTGGCCTCTACCCGGACGCGGGCTCGGGGCGTGGCGACGACCTGCGCGACGAAGACGCCGCTGACGCATACGCGACGTCCCGGACCGGGAGCCTCAAGCGTTTCCGCGACGCCCTGCGTGTCCGGTACCTCTACGGGACCTGGCGGATCCTCGATTTCGTGGACTTCGCGGCCGGCCGCATGCCCGACGCCTTCGGCTTGGGGATGATGCGGAATGCGGGGACCTGCACGGACTGCGATTTCGGGACCTACGTGGACGGGATGCGGCTGGGCCTCTCGCTCAAGGGTTTCCACCTCGAGGGGAGCTGGGAGTTCACGGCGGTCGGCGCGACGACGGATCTGCCGGGCCTGCCGGGCCAGCCGACCAATCTCGGGCGCATCGACGACGTCCAGACCTTCTCGCTGCGGCTGGTGGGCGCGCCCTACAACGACGCGACGCGCGAGGAGCGCCGCCACCGCTTGGACGTCGAGCGCAAGGTCGGCGTGGACTGGGGCATCTTCTCCTCCTTTACGAGCCAGGAACTCTCGAGCTCCGAGACCGATCCTGACGCGCTCGATCCTGACTGTCCCATCGTCGCCGCGACGGACTCCGGCCAGGTGGTGGTGGCCCAGAATTGCTGGCGGCTCATCCCGCGGAACGCCTTCTTCTGGCGGCCCAGCGCGTGGGTGAAGACCCTGTGGCACCCCAACGACGCCAACGCGCTGCGCATCGAGTTCGAGGCGGGCGCGATGATCGGGTCGGTCGGTAACCTGCAGCGCACGCCCGACCTCGGCGACACCAGCAAGAAGTTCCGTGGGTTCGGCGGCGCGCTCGAGATCGAGTGGACCACGCCGCGGCTAAGTCTGGGGCTGAACACGGGCTTCGCGACCGGCGACAACCAGCGCTACCTGGGCGTCTTGGACGGCCAGAACCTCGTGGTGGTCGACGACCTGGCCTTCCCGAACTCGGCGAACACCAACGTGTCCGAGAACGGCACGGTCACCTCGTACTGGTTTCACCGCGACTACCGCCTGGACCTGATCCTGTTTCGGCAGGTTATCGGCGGCGTGACCAACGCGGTGTATGTGAAGCCTTGGATCGGCTACACGCTCTTCGATTCGGGCGACACGCGGCTGACGACGCGGCTGGACGTCCTGTACGCGGCGGCGGCGCGTCCCTCGGGCACGCCGGGGCGCGGGAAGCACTACGGCGTGGAGATCGACGGGAGCCTCGGGCTGGAGCTGCCGGCTGGGTTCGCGATGGATCTCTCGGCGGGCGTGCTGCTGCCGATGAGCGCGCTCGATGATCGCGACACGGGCGCGTCACCGTCGGCCGCGTTCGCGCTCCGGACGCTGCTGAGCTGGCGCTACTGAGCGCGGCGAGTGGCTGCCCCTCGGCGGCCTCTCAGCCCTCGCGGGCGCGCAGACGGTCCAGGATGCGGGCGTGGATGCCGTGGAAGTCGCGGCCGCTCATGACCAGGACCACGTCGCCGCCGGGCTCCGCGGCCTCGGCGACCGATTGGGCGAGGGTCTCGGTGTCGGCGATGAGCTCGGTGCGCGTACCGACGTCGCGGATGCTCTGGATGAGGCCATCCATGTCGAGGCGCTCGGCGAGCGGCAGGGCGTCGTCCTTGTCCAGGGGCTTACAGAACCAGACGCGGTCAGCCCGCCCGAGGGCCTCGGCGAACCCGTCTTGGAAGATCTTGCGCCGCGAGGTGTTCGACTCGACCTCGAAGAGCGCGAGGATCCGCCTGCCTGGATAGCGGGTGCGGACCGAGCGGATGGTCTCGCGGATGGCCGTCGGGTGATGGGCGAAGTCGTCGATGACCGGCACGTCCAGGGCGGTCCCGCGCAGCTCCTGGCGCTTCTTGGGGAGCTTGAAGCCGGGGAGGGCGAGGGCGATGGCCTCGGCACTGGCGCCGGCTGCGTAGGCGAGAGCTGAGGCCACGAGGGCGTTTCGCACGTTGTGGTCGCCCCAGAGCGAGAGCCGGGTGGGGCGGGGCGGCTGGCCGGGGAGGCACAGCGCGAAGGCGACCCCCTCGGCGTCGGGCTGAGGGTCGGTCGCGTAGACGTCCGCACCGGATTCGGCGCCGATGCCCACGGTCCAGAGCGGCGCGGGCGAGGACTCGGCGACCCGGCGCGCTCGCGGGTCGTCCACAGGCACCACCAGCCTGCCGTCGGCGGGCAGCAGGCGCACGAAGCGCGTGAACGCGGCCTCGATCGCCTCGACGTCGGCGAAGATGTCGGCGTGATCCATCTCGATGTTGTTCACCGAGGCGGTGCGCGGCAGGTAGTGGAGGAACTTGGGGCCCTTGTCGAAGTAGGCGGTGTCGTACTCGTCGCCCTCGACCACGAAGACGCGATCCCCGCCGACGCGGTTGTTCGACTGGAAGTTCGCCGTGACGCCGCCGATCATGAAGCCGGGGTCGAGGCCGGCCTCGTGGAGCAGCCAGGCCGCCATGCTGCTGGTCGTCGTCTTGCCGTGGGTGCCCGTGACCACCACGCTGTGGCGGCCGCGGATGTAGAGGGCCGCGAGGGCCTGGGGCAGGGAACAGTGAGGGATCCCGCGCTCGCGGAGGGCGACGGCCTCCGGGAAGTCCGGGCGGACGACGTTGCCGACGACCACCACGTCGGGGGCCCAGTCCAGGTTCGAGGCGGCGTAGCCCTCGTAGATGTGGACGTTCATCGCGGCGAGGGTCGTCGACATGGGCGGGTAGGCGCCGCGGTCGGAGCCACGCACCTCGTAGCCGGAGGCGCGCAACATCCCGGCGAAGGCGCCCATGGCGCTGCCGCAGATGCCCATGACGTGGACGCGTTTGACGCCCGTCCAGTCCACGGGTGGCGGGGGGCGGCGCGGGTCGGAGTCGTTTGGTGCTGGGTGGTTCATGGCTCGAAGGTACCGCCGCCTCCGACGACGCGCGAGAATTGGTCGGTGAGCGCGAGAGCCCTACGCCAGCGCCGGCTTGACAGTGCAAGGCTCCATGCTACGGTGGCCGCCCTCTGGCGACGTTGGATTTGGAGGGCGCGGTGGCAGACAGCGACGAGACGACAGAGGGTGGAAAGCCCAAGGTCGATCCTGCAGATCTGAAGGCGCGTCTGGGCCTCCAGCGACGGACGAAGCGGCCCGAGCCGCCGAAGGTCAGCGACCCCGCGGCGCTGCCTGCGACCGCGTCGGCCGAGGAAATCGAACGTGCCCGGTCATTGGCCGAGCAGGCGGACGCTGAGGCCGGCACGCCGCTCGAGGCCTTCAATCCGCTGGGTCAGGAGCACACGCCGCTGCCGCAGCGCCTCCCCGGCGAGGATCTGAGCGCGTTCGACGTGCCGACCAAGGGCAAGCTGTCTCTCGGCCCGGTCCTAGTCGCGCTGGCCGCCGTGGTGCTGCTGGGGATTCTGCTCGGCACGATCCTCGGCAAATCCCTCAGCGCTCGCGACAACCGCACGACCTACGCCGCGCTGACCAAGGACAAGCTGGCGTACTTCCAGAACGCGAAGACGGCGAGCGGTGAGCCGACGCTCAAGGCCATCACCGACATGAAGGACGCGCTGGACGCCGCGGTCGAGGCCATCGACGCGTTGGAGGCCGGCGGCGACATCTTGCAGATGGAGAAGCCGCTGCAGGATCTTGTGCCGAAGATGGCGCAGTTCCAGAAGGAGAGCGCCTTCATCAACCCTGAGGGGGTGATGGAGGACCTGATGGTGATCTACAGCGACGACGTGCTGCTGGAGGCGCTGCGGTTCTCCACGCGCACCAAGCAGCTCTTCGACACCATCTCGTATTCGGTGGACGAGGCGACGAGCCTGCTGCGCATGGCGCGGCCGTCGGGGTCGACCACGCGGACGATCTTGGTGGAGCGTTCCACGCAGGACGTCGAGGGAGTCGGCAAGATCCCGGTGGCGAACGGTCGCTGGATCAAGGACACCGGCAAGCCCGCGCAGATCACGCTCAAGGACCCGAACAACCCCGCCAACGACCGCGCGGATTGGCAGATGATGGTGCTGCCGACCGACGCGAAGTCGACGGATGAGGCGGTTCAGGTGCCGACCTCGGACGTGATGAGCCTGGACATCACCAGCGTCTACAATGAGCAGACGCAGGCCGTGCGGAAGATCACCGTGGGGCGACTGGCCGAGCTGGTCCGCAACGCGGACGCGGTCGCCGGCGCGGTCAACTGGGAGCCGCTCGAGACGCGGCTCAAAGAGTGGGCAGCCAAGGCGGAGTAGTCGGGCCCTGCGCAGCGCAGCCGCGCGCGTCCGCTACACGCCCTAAGCCTCGTCGGCCTTCACCAGCGCCTGGATGAAGGCCTTGAGCTGGCTGATCTTGAACGGCTTCGTCAGGCAGGGCCGGCGGACTCGGTCGAGGAAGGCTTGGCTGGCTTGGCCGATGGTGTCGCCTGTCATGAAGGCGAGGCGTTCCACCATGGCGGGCCAGCGCTCGACGAGGATCTCGTAGAAGTCGGCGCCGGTGAGGCCCGCGGGCAGGCGCAGGTCGGTCAGGATGGCGTCGAACTCGTCGGTCTGGAGGATGCGGACGGCCTCCTCGACGGTCTCGGCGGAGACGACGTCGCACCAGCGGGCCAAGGAGCGCGCGGTGAGCGAGAGGATCGCGGGCTCATCGTCGACCACCAGCAGGCGGGGCCGACCGTCGAACTGTATCGGCACGTCCACGGTCTCGCCGACGCCCGGGAGGGCTGGGAGGTCGACCTCGGCGCGCTTGGCCTCCGGGAGGCGGACGGTGAGGCGCGCGCCGGCGGTTGGGAGGTTCTCGGCGTAAAGCTCGCCCTCGTGCTCGTGGACGATGCCGTAGCAGATGCTGAGGCCCAGGCCCGTGCCCTTGCCGATGGGTTTGGTCGTGTAGAAGGGGTCGAACATGCGCGCCGGATCCGAGATGCCGGGGCCGGTGTCGGTGACCTCGATCTTCTGGTAGCCGTCCTCGCGCGTGACGCGGATGGCGACGTGGTTGGCGCCGTCTCCCATGTGGGTCGCGTCGACCGCGTTGTCGACGATGTTGGTCACGACCTGGGTCAGGGCGTGCTGAGAGCCGATGAGCGGCGGCAGGTCAGGCGGCACCTGAACCGAGAAGGTCACGTCGGCGGTCTTTCGCGGGGCGATGGCGGCCACGACCTCCTTGATGACCTGCGAGAGGTGGACGGCCTCGGGGCGGATGCGCTCGTGGTGGGCGAACTTGAGCAGGTCCTCGACGATGCGGCCGCAGCGACGCGAGTGGGTCAGCACCTGCTCGACGGAGGCCCGGTGGTGGGCGGGCAGCGGGGCGGTCTCGAAGAGGAGCTCCGCGTAGCCGATGACCACGGTCAGGGGGTTGTTGAGCTCGTGGGCGATGCCGGCGACGAACTGGCCGACCGCCGAGAGCTTCTCAGCCTGTTGGACGCGGCTGGCGAGCTGCTGCCGCTCCTCTTCGAGCGCCAGCTCGCGGGTGCGGTCGCGGACGATGAGGACCCACCCGGAGAGGCGATCGCCGCCGTCGAGCAGGGGCGTGGCCAGGATGCGCGAGGCGATGGGGCCCTCGTGGCCGAGCACGTGGACCTCCACGGCGTCGCCCCGGGCTTGGAGGCGGGCGCTGAGGTGCTCCTCGACGACGCGGCGATCCTCGGGCGCGATGGAGTCCAGCATCAGGCCGCCAGGCTTGGCGCGCCCGCCGGTGACGTCGGAGAGCGGGCCGTTGACGTGCTGAAAGCGGCCGTCGTAGTCGACCAGCGCCATGCCGAGCTCGGCGCGCTCGACCAGGGTCAGGTAGGTCTGCTCCGACGTGCGAACCGAGTCGTGGAGGCGGGCGTTCTCGAGCAGCATCGCGCCCTGGGACGCGATGACCGCGAAGATGGGGGCGAGCGCGTCGATGCGGTCCGGGTCGAGGTCGCAGAGGGTGACCAGGCGGAAGACCGGCGGGGGCGCGCCCTCGAAGGCGCTGGCGTGGCGCTCGACCGAGAGCGGCAGCAGGTGCAGGACCGTGTCCGGTGGGGCGGAGACGGCGAGGGCGGAGGGCGGGACCGTGACGGGCTGCGCGAGGGAGAGGGCGCGCAGGACGGCGGGGTCGGCGAGCCAGTCGTGGGGCGCGAAGTCGGAGGCGCTGAGTCCGCGGGCGGCGAGGAGGCCTGGGACGGCGTCGGTGGCGGTGACGACGAGGATGGCCGTGGCCCGCGCGCCGAGGGCGGCGTCGGCCAAGGCGCAGAGGGACGCGGCCACCTCCGCCGGACCCGCGGGGTCGATCAGGCGTGCCCGCGCGAGGTCGTCGAAGCCGGCGCGCATCGTCTCCAACGCGGTGGCCGGGTGGGTCTGGGATGACGAGGTGCTCATGGGTGGGCCTCGGAGTGGTCTGGCGGCGGGCTTGGTGCGGTCTGGCGCAGCTTGGGGATCGCGACCATCAGCCAAAGCCAGAGGATGAACACCAGCGGCAGGACAGCGCTCGGTGGCATGTCGTGGGACAGCAAGATGTAGTCGTAGAGGCCGTGATAGACGAAGGAGAGGATCAGGCCGATCCCCAGCCAGAAGGCTCGGCGGCTCTCGCGGGTGTAGTAGAGCGAGAGGCCGACCTCCAGAAGCTCGAGAAGTATACGTGGTTGAAGGGCAGGGTGACCGCCTGGGTGCCAGACGACCTCGTCGGTGTCGATCATGTAGTACCAGTTCTCGATGGTGGCGAAACCCAGGGCAGCGGCGGCGGCGGTAGACGACACCCGTAGGCCGGGTTGACCTCCTAGAGCAGCGCAGCGAGCTAAGACAGCGTGAACTTCGCCATCTCCTCGACCGGGCCGATGGCGAAGATGCTGAACGCGAACTTCGAGCCTCGCTGGACCTGTCGATGGCGAGGCCCGCGTAAAAGCGGGCTGAACGAAGGGAACGCGAAGAACGTGAGCGCGAGGGCCCGGCCAGCGTCGCTGAGGAAGAACGATGACGGGCGTATAGCGGCGCGGCCCCGGAGTGGGCGCGGTAGTACCAGTAGGCGAGCCAGGAGATGCCGGGCGCGAAGCTGGCGAGGAAGATGCTGAGGATCGACGGGCTCACGGGGCTCGCGTGGCGAGTGATCAGAGGAGCGGGGCCACTGGCGGCGGCGAAGAGGCTGAAGAGGCCTGGTGTGGACGAAGAGTACGCGCGGCCCCAAGGCGCCGGTGGGTGCGAGCTCGACCACGGCGCGGAAGGCTTTGAGGGTGTAGACGGGGTCGAGGACCAGGCCGTCGAGGCGGGCCGTGTCGCGCAGCAAGGCGAGCTCGTCGGAGGTCGACAGCGCGTAGCCGCGACCCTGAAATCCCTCGATGATGTCGAGGTCTTCGGCCCGCGGCGGCGCGAGTCCGAAGTGCTGCTGGGCGTCGGCCGCGATCTGCGCGGCGATGCCCAGGAAGGTGGGGCGATCGTCGCAGACCGCGATCCCTACGGTGCGGACTGGGAGATCGAGGGCACGAAAGCCCAGCGCGAGGCCGGCGACCGTGCCGCCGGAGCCGGTGGCGACCACCACCGCGGAGGGGAGGGCGCCCGCGCACTGCTCGGCGATCTCGGCGGCCGCGTGGACGTAGCCCAGGGCGCCAAGCGCGTTGGAGCCGCCCTCGGGCACGATGAACGGGCGGTTTCGGAGGCGGCGCGGATGGCCGCCGCGATCGCGTCCATCCGCCGCTCGCGGTCGCGATATCCGGCTGGATCGCACAGGTGAATCGTCGCGCCCGCGAGGCGATCGAGCAGCACGTTCCCGGTCGGCGGCAGCCTGAGGCGACGCCCGTGGGCGTGCGCAGCAGGAGCACCGGCTGCATGCCGAGCTGGGCGGCGGCCAAGGCCGTCGCGCGGCAGTGATTCGACTGCACGCCGCCGCAGGTCACGACGTGGGTGGCGCCGTCGGCAACCGCCCGCGCCAGCAAGAACTCCAGCTTGCGGATCTTGTTGCCGCTGAGGTGGCTGCCCGTGAGGTCGTCGCGCTTCTAATCGACACCTCGCAGCCCAGCGCCTCCGTGAGGCGTGGCATCCGCTGGATCGGCGTGGGCAAATGGGCTAGCGGCAGGCGTTCGGGCAGCGTCATCCGGCCATGCTAGCGCCATTGTCCGCGCGTTGCACCGGTGCCTGAAGCCGCGCCTGGCAAGCGCTTGCCCTGTCGCGAGGGTGCTGGAGTGCCGCCGGGCCTCGCGCTCCTTGCCTGGCGCGGCGCGCGCGATAGTCAGGGGCGCCTTCTACGGGGAGCGGTTTGATGGCTCAGGTTCAGGCGCGTGTGCTCAAGGGATTCAGGGACTATCTGCCTGAAGCCGACATCCCGCGGCAGGCCATGCTGCGAAAGGTCGTGGCGGTCTTCGAGTCCTTCGGGTTCGGTCCGCTGACGACGCCGGCGCTCGAGTACGCCGACATCCTCACGGGCAAGTATGGCGAGGAGGGCGACCAGCTGCTCTACCGCTTCGCCGACAACGGCGGCCGCGACGTGGCGCTGCGCTACGACCTGACGGTGCCGCTGGCCCGCGTGGTGGCGCAGCATCGCTCGCTGGATATGCCCTTTCGTCGCTACCAGGTCGCGCCGGTGTGGCGCGCTGAGAAGCCTGGCCGCGGGCGATTCCGCGAGTTCCTCCAGTGCGACGTCGACATCGTGGGCGAGGCGAGCGTGCGCGCCGACGCCGAGTGCATGATGGTCGGTCTGGAGGTCCTCGAGGCCCTCGGCGTGCCGGGCTTCGTGATGCGCGTGAACAACCGGAAGATCCTCGACGGCCTGCTGGACCGCATCGGCGTCGAGGGCCGCGAGCGCCGCCACGCCGTGCTCCGCGTGATGGACAAGCTGCCGAAGATCGGGCGCGAGGGCGTCGAGGCCGAGCTCAGCGCCGAGGTCGGGCTGGCCTCCGAGGCGCAGACCTTGCTCTTCGAGGTGCTGGGGCGCCCGGTCGTCGGGAGCGCGGGCGTTCGCGAGCTGGCGGACACGGTCGGCGGCACCGAGGCCGGCCGACAAGGCATCGCCGAGCTGTGCGAGTTGCTGGACATCGTGAGCGCGGCGGGTCGCGGCGACCACGTCGAGGTGGACCTGAGCATCGCGCGTGGCCTGGACTACTACACCGGCACCATCTACGAGACCTTCGTGCGCGGTCGCGAGGAGTTCGGCAGCGTCATGTCTGGCGGGCGCTACGACACCCTGCTCGGGATGTTCCTGCGCGACTCGATCCCGGCGGTCGGCATCAGCTTGGGCATCGACCGGCTGGTGAGCCTGCTGACCGATCTCGAGCTGGTGTCCTCCCGAGGGAGCACCGCTGACGTGTACATCGCGGTGCTCGACGATGAGGGCTACGGGGGGATGGTCGAGGCGGCCATGGCCCTGCGGCGCGCGGGGCTGGGGGCCGAGATGTCGCTGGTCTCGGGAAAGCTCGGCAAGCAGTTCCGAGCGGCCGAGAAGAAGGGCTACCGTTTCGTGGTCCTGCAGGGCCCCGACGAGCGTGCGGCCGGCAAATTGGCGCTCAAGGACCTTCAGACGGGCGAGCAGGCGACCGTCACCGCGGAAGAGGCGGTGACGCGCGTGCGTTCCGCCCAGACCGAGGCCGCGAAGTAGGTCCCGGCTCGTGACCGACGTGGTGTGGTGCGGCATCCTTGGCAGCCCACCCCCGGCCCGTCGGGACCCACGCCCAGACCGCCAGGAGCTCTGTTGAGGCCAGACCACGCACCAAACTCGCAGAGTTCAGCGCGCGTGGGGCGCTGCGCCGCCGTGCTCGGTCTGCTCGCGGTGTGGGCGCTCGCCGGCTGCGCGAGCGGGCGCGGCGTGGTCGCAATGGACGCCATGCACCTCGCGGCTATCGACGTCGACGGGACGCGGCGGGTCGAGGTGCTGGACCCGGAGGTGCTGTTCCGAGAGGGCGGCCAGGCCTTCGAGGCCGAGGAGTTCCTCACCGCGGCGCGCCGCTACGCGCTCATCGTCGAGCACTTCCCCGACAGCCGCTTTGGCGACGTGGCCCGCTTTAACGCGGGGCTCTCCTTCGCCAAAGCCGGGCGGTGTGCCGACGGCTTGCCCTTCCTGGAGTCGGCCGCTGAGCGCACCGCCGGCTCGAAAGACGCCCACGACGCCCTCTTTCAGACCGCGGTGTGTCACGAGACGCTTGGGCGATGGGACGCCGCGATCGCGGTGCTCGACCGGATCTTGCGACCGGAACATGCGGGCATCGTGACGGCCGACCGCATCGAGGCCCTGACCCGCCGCGGGCAAGCGCAGCAGCAGCTTGGCGACCTGGCCGTGGCTGAGCGCGACTACACTGAGGCGCTGCGGGAGTACCGGCACCACCTCGACGATCGCTCGCTGGTCGCCAACTACTACGTCTCACAGGCCCAATTTCAGATCGGCGAGATCTATCGCGAGCTCTTCCGGGCGATCCGCTTTCGGCTGCCCCTGGACAGCATGGCGCGGGACCTGGAGGACAAGTCGAACCTCTTCCTGAAGGCCCAGAACGCCTACCTCAAGACGTTGCGGCTGCAGCACCCCCGCGTGGCGGTCGTCAGCGGCTACCGCCTGGGCTCGCTCTACGAGTCGATGCATGACGACATGATGGCCGCCGAGGTCCCCGGCGACCTGTCGCGCGAAGAGATCGACATCTACTACGAGGAGCTTCGCAAGCACGTGCGCCCGCTCATCGTGCGCGCCATCGACATTTACGAGCGCAACGTGCAGCTCGGCCGCCGAATGGGGGGCGCCGGGGACGAGTGGGTGCGGAAGACCGAGGCCAGCCTGGCTCGACTTCGGGAGATCCTCGGGGAGAACGCCAGCCGCGAGGCCCTAGCCAGGGTCCGCGAGTCGACCGCGAGCCCCGACGAGCCCTGAGCGGGTCGCAGGGTCCGCGGGGATCCGGCGACCGGCACCCCGCGAACTCTCCATGCGCGTCAGCTCGGCTGACTACTCGGCGGCGGGCGCGGCCGCGGGGGCCTCGCCTTCGACGGGGACCGCGGGCACGCCCTCGGCGCCCGGCAGCACGCCGCCGGCGTCGCGGAAGGCGTCCAGGTCCTGCTTGACCCGGTCGCGCCACGCCTCGGTGAACTCGATGTCGCCCGCGTCGGCGCTCTTGCGAAGCAGCTCGTCGTACCAGCCGCGGTAGAAGAGCTTCTGCTTCTCGCGCAAGAGCTGGTCGCGGACGCCCGCGCCGTCCTCGTCAGTGGCCTCCTCGCGGCCGGCGAGCCGGGCGACGACGAGCTTCTTGCCGCCGTCGACCGAGTACACCTTGGCGAGCACGGGGGACTCCGTGGTCGCGGCGAAGGCGGCGCGCGCGAGATCCTCTGCGGCGCCCAGGCCGGGGACCTGTCCGGCCTCGGCGGCGGCCCCGAGGGCGCCGGCGGGGAGACGCGCGAACATGCCGGTCGAGCGCATGGACAGGCCGCCGTCCTCGGCGCCGTGGGCGGCGTTCACCGCGTCCGCGACATCTTCCAGGGACTTGGCGGTGTCGGCCTTCGCGGCAGCGAGGACCTCGTCGGCGATGGCCTGCTGCGACTCGGCGGCCTTCTCGGCGCGGTACAGCTTCTCGGTGATCTCCATCCGGACATCGGCGAGGCCCTTCGACTCCGCGGCCAGGCGCGAGTCGACGCGGAGAATCCAGAAGCCGCTGTCGACCTCGATGACGCCCGAGATCTGGCCCGGCTGCAGCGCGAAGACCGCGTCGGCGGCCTCGGTGCCAAACGGCCAGCGGCCCATCTCGTCCTTGGTCCGCGGCTCGGGGAAGAGGCCTCCGTCTTCCTTGGTGGCGGCGTGGTCACTGTAGGTGGTCGCGGCGGCCTCAAAGGCCTCGACGGCGACGGTGCCCTCCACCGGGGCGGCGGGGGCCACGGCGACCGGGGCGGGAGCGGCGGCAGGAGCCTCCTCGCCCTCCGCACCTTCGACCGCCTCGCCCTCGGCGACCGCGGGGGCCTCGCCCTCGGGCGCGGCGGCAGGCTGCTCAGCGGGGACCGGCGGCGCAGGCGCAGGCGCAGCCGGCGCGGCGGCCTTCAGCTCGCCCAGGGCGGTCTCCGCCTTGGCTCGCGCGTCGTCGCGCTCCTTCTGAAGCTCGGCCTTCTTGGTCTCGTCGGTCTCGCGCTCGATGACGGCGCGGTTGGTCGCCTTCACCTGAATGCCGCGCACCACCACGCGCTCGGCCTTGTTGTACTCGGCCGAGTGCTCGTCATAGTAGGCGCTGACCTTGTCCTGGTTGGCCGCAAGCCACGGGGCGAGGATCTCGTCGGACACGGCGACCAGCGGGGCGGCGGCGGCCGCATCGACGACCACCAGCTCGAGATCCACCTTTTCGCCGCTGGCTTTGCGGTGAAATGCGAGCTCAGCGTCGGAGACGCCCACACCGGCGACCAGGACCGAGATGAGCTTCTCGCGCAGCATCTCGTCGCGCAGGAAGCCCTCGAAGCGGGCCGGGCTGGTCCCGAGCTGGAAGCGCACGAAGCTCTCGTAGCGCTCGCGGAGGAACTCGCCTGTCTTGGGATCGAACCAGCCGTCGTCGGCGAGGAGGCGCTCGCTGAGCTCTTGGTCGCTGACCGAGAGGCCGGCCGCGCGCGCCTCGGCGGCCACCAGCAGCGTCTCGGCGAGGTCGTACATGACCTTCTCGGACTTGATGGGGCTGACCCGCTGCGCGTCCTGAGTGAAGTCACCGAACGCCATCGGGACGCCCAGCTGCGGGAAGCGCGTCGAGTAGTAGGCGAAACGGCGCTGGAGCGCGCGGAAGTCGTTGGCGGTCGGCGCGGGCGGGTCGACGGTCACGGCCTCGGCCATGTTGAAGAGGGAGGCGTCGATCACCGCGCCGTGGACCTCTGCAAACTCAGCCGTCAGCGCGGCCGGACCGCGGGAACCGCAGGCCTCGCCGGGGGTGATCGTGTTGAACGTGAACACGAACACGACAATGATGATCGAGAAGAGCAGGTAGATGATGAACGAGCGCGTGTTGCTGCGCAGAATGTCGAGCATGGTGAGCTACCTGCTTGAAATGATTGGCTTTCCGGCCGGTCCGCCGAGGGAGCGGGATGCTAGCTCAGCGCCGGCCTGTACGTCAACAACGACGGGAGTTTCCAGCGGCTTGGTGGCTTCCCGTGGCCAGCGCGCCCGCGATGTAGCGTCACCGCGTGCTTTCTGCTAGATGAGCGCTCGCTTCGGCCCTGGAAATGAATGCTGGACTGGCTCTACGACCTCTTCTCGAACGACCTCGCCATCGACCTCGGGACCGCGAACACCCTGATCTACGTCAAGGGGAAGGGCATCGTCTCGTGTGAGCCCTCGGTGGTCGCCGTTCAGAAGGACGCGCGAGGCTCGCGGCGCGTGCTGGCGGTCGGCAAGGACGCCAAGGAGATGCTGGGGCGCACGCCGGGCTCCATCGTGGCCATCCGGCCCATGAAGGACGGCGTCATCGCCGACTTCGAGATCACCGAGGCGATGCTGCGCTACTTCATCCAGAAGGCGCACAACCGCCGGACCTTGGTGCGCCCGCGCATCATCATCTGTGTGCCCTACGGCATCACCGAGGTCGAGAAGCGCGCGGTCCGCGAGAGCGCTGAGGCCGCCAGCGCGCGCGAGGTCTACCTCATTGAGGAGCCCATGGCCGCCGCCATCGGGGCCGGCCTGCCCATCACCGAGCCTTCGGGCAACATGATCGTCGACATCGGCGGTGGCACGACCGAGGTCGCCGTCATCAGCTTGGCCGGCATCGTCTACTCGAAGTCGATCAAGGTCGGCGGCGACAAGATGGACGAGGCGATCATCAATCACATCAAGCGGAAGTTCAACCTGCTCACCGGTGAGCGCACCGCCGAGAACATCAAGTGCTCCATCGGAAACGCCTGGCCCACCGACGAGGTCATGACGATGGAGGTCAAGGGGCGCGACCTCGTGTCGGGCATCCCGAAGACCGTGACCATCAACTCCGATGAGGTGCGCGAGGCGCTGAGCGAGCCGCTGAACGCCATCGTCGACGCCGTGCGGCGGGCGCTCGAGGGCACACCGCCGGAGCTGGCTGCGGACATCGTGGACCGCGGCATCGTCATCGCGGGTGGCGGCGCGCTGCTGCGCAACATCGACGTGCTTCTGCGCGAGGAGACCGGGCTCCCGGTGACCATCGCGGAAGATCCGCTCAGCGCCGTCGTGTTAGGGAGCGGCCTGGCCCTCGACTCGTTGACGTTGCTCCGAGGCGTCGCGCTCCAGGATTGACAGTCGCGGCACGCGCGGCCAACACCCACCGAGCAGCCTTTTGCGCGAGTTTCTACAACGCCATCGAGTGAGCATCAGTTCTTTTGCGGCGCTTGTCGTGCCGTTGTTCCTGCTCTACGTCCACGGCCGCAGCCCGCGAAAGACCACGGTCATCGAGGTCGCGTTGCTGCGTGTGACTGCGCCCGTGGAGTCGGCGGCCTCGAGCTCCCTCGCCGGCCTGCGCGACATCTGGGCGAGCTACATCGCGCTGGTGGACCTGGCAGAGGACAACGCCAAGCTCACGCGGGACATCGAGATCCTCACCGCGGAGGCGCTGGCCGCCAAAGAGCTGCGCCACGAGAACACGCGGCTACGCGAGCTGCTGGAGTTCAAGCGCGGACGCCAGGATCTCCAGACGGTGGCGGCCCACATCATCGGGCAGGAGGTCTCGCCCTTCGCCCGCGTGGTGCGCGTTTCTATCGACGTGGGCAGCTCCGACGGCATCGAGGAGGGCATGCCCGTCGTGTCGGCGCAGGGGCTGGTCGGGCGCGTCAAGGTCGTGTCGGGGCGGTACGCCGAGGTGATGCTCGCCGTCGATGCCCGCTCGTCGATCAACGTCCGGATTTCCGGTAAGGGAGTCAGCGGTAACCTTGAAGGGACTGGCGCGAATGACGAGTACGCGGCGCGATTGCTCTACCTGCACAAGGCCGAGCCGCTGGTCGTCGGCGACACCGTCGTCACCTCGGGCCACGACAAGGTCTTTCCGCCCGGCATCGAGGTCGGCTACATCCGCTCGCTGCAGGAGCGGCAGAGCGGCGTGTACTACGAGCTGCAGGTCACGCCAGCGGTGAACTTCTCGATCCTGGAGGAGGTGGCCGTCGTCATCGGGTTCTCGGGCTCGGACGTGGGTGAGGAGCCGCCGCCCGCCGCCGGCGGTGCACCATGAGAGATCTCGCGATCTTCCTCATCGCCTTCCTGATGCTGGCTTTCGAGTCGCCCTTGCTGCATCAGGCGAATCTGGCGCCCTACGCCCCCGACACCGCGCTGCTGGTCGTGCTCTACGTCGGCCTCACCTCGCGGTTTGAGCGCGGCCTCTTCCTGGCCCTGGCCCTAGGCTTGCTCAAAGACGGCTTCGTGATGGCCAGCCCGGTCGGCCTCTACATGGTCATCATGGTCATCGCGTTCATGGCCACCTACCGCCTCTCGCAGCGGCTGGCCCTCCGCGGCGCGTTCGGGGTCATGGTGCTCGCCGTCGTCGCCAGCCTCGGCGCCTCCCTGGTCGAGCTCTTCCTGTCGCTCATCTTCGACCGCAGCTTCGGCGACAGCAGCCGCGGCCCGGCCCTGGTCCTCGGCGCGATGCTGCCCGAGGCCCTCGTCACCGCGCCCTTTGCGCCGGCGATCTTCTGGGTCATGGACCGCCTCGACGGCTTCCTCTCCCGCAAGAATGAATCGGTATTTCGGTGATCTCCGTCGCGCCCGCCGAGCTGCGACGTGGCCGCCTGGGCGTGGCGCTCACGATCTTCACCCTGCTCTTCATCGGCCTGGAGGCGCGGCTCTTCTACCTGCAGATCCTGCGCGGCGAGGACTTCCGCGAGCGCGCCCGCATCAGCGTGATCTCCCGCGAACGCATCCCCGCCCGCCGCGGCGAGATCCGTGACCGCGAGGGCCGCGTCCTCGCCCGCAACGTCGCCACCTACGAGATCGAGATCACCCCCCACTTCGTCATCCGCGCCGGCCGCGACGACGTCCTGGACCGCCTCTCCGCCGTCATCGGCCTCAGCGCCGACGAGCGCCTCACCCTCAACGAGGCCATCGACGAGGCGGTCGCGAACAACAAGGTCTGGGAGCCCATCGCCCTGGACCGCGACCTGGTCGCCGACACCTGCCCGGTCGACGGCACCACGCTGCAGATCCGCGACGAGGTAAACCGCACCTACCTCTGCCCGCAAGACGGCGACGTCTTCGAGCCCATCGACGACAAGGCCACCTACTGCCCCCACGACCGCGCCCGCCTCACCTGGGACGGCCCGCCCCGCACCGTCGCGGGCTGTCCGAAGTGCAAGCGCCGCTTCCTGACCACGGCCCAGTGCCCCGACCACGACGTCCCGCTCCATGTGGTGGACCAGAACCTGGAGTGCCCGCTCTGCAAGCGCACCTACAGCAACGAGGTCGCGGCGCTGCAGAGCCACCTCTACGACCTGCCTGGGGTCGAGGTCGACACCGACTTCAAGCGTGAGTATCCGTTTCAATACGATGCGGCGCACTTGATAGGATACATGAACCGGGTGACGGCCGCGGACCGAGAGCGGTGGCCCGACATCTACGGCCTTCAGGACGTGGTCGGCCGCGCGGGTGTCGAGCGGGCGCTCGAGACCGAGCTCCGCGGTGAGCGCGGTGAGTCGCTGTCGATCAAGGACGCGCGCGGCCATCGAACCAGCTCGTCGGACGCCCAGGTGCTGGCCGGCGAGAGCGAGTTTCAGCGCGCCATCCCCGGCCTGGACGTGTGGCTGACCCTCGACATGGACCTCCAGAAGGAGGTGCGGAAGGCTTTCCGCTACTACGCGTCCGGCGCCGCGGTGGTCGTCGACCCCAACACCGGCGAGGTCCTGGCGTCCTACGCGAAGCCCGGGTTCGACCCCAACGAGCTCACCGGCGGCATCGACTCCGCGCGGTGGGCCGAGATCCAGGAGAACCCTTACGCGCCGTTGATGAACAAGGCCCTGACCGCCTTCGCGCCGGGCTCGGTCTACAAGATCGTCACCGGGCTCGCGGCGCAGGTCGAGTCCATCATCACCCCCGACGTGACCATCGATTGCCCCGGCCACTACGACTACAAGGGGCGCCGATTCCACTGCCACAACCGCACCGGCCACGGCGCCGTCGACCTCATCGGCGGGTTCGCCCACTCGTGCGACGTCTACTTCTACCGGGTCGGCGAGATGCTCGGCATCGACCGGATGGCCCGCTACGGGCACGCGTTTGGCTTCGGCGAGGCCACCGGGATCGAGGTCAGCGAGCGCTCCGGCTTGGTGCCGACCCGGAAGTGGCACGAGGAGGAGACGACCCTCGGTTGGCAGCCCGGCTTCGCGCTGTCGACGGCCATCGGGCAGGGTTCGCTGACCGCCTCGCCGCTGCAGGTCGCCAGGGCCTTCGCGGCCGTAGCCAACGGCGGAAACCTGCTGCAGATGCACCTCGTGTCGAAGCTCACCGACGAGCACGGCAACGTGGTTCACCAGGCCTCGCCGCAGGTCACGGGGCGCCTGCCGGGCACGGCGGCTCAGCTCTCGGTCATCCGGGAGGCGCTGGTCCGCGTGGTCAACGACCCCAGCGGCACCGCCCGCGACGTGGCGCTGCAGAGCATCGTCATCGCAGGAAAGACCGGCACCGCTGAGGCCGCCCAGGTGCGCGCCGGCGTGTCCGCCGAGATGGCCACGTGGCTCAAGGAAGACCACGCCTGGTTCGCCGCCTACGCCCCCGCGGAGCAGCCCCAGATCGTCGTCGTGGTCTTCGTCGAGCACGGCGGCTCCGGCTCGAAGATGGCCGGCCCCATCGCCCAGCGCATCATCTCCTCGTGGATGCGGATGGGGCGCTACCGCGCGCCGGAGCTGGGCGCCGACTTCATCGACGCCGCGCCCGGTGCCGTCGACCTCCCGCCCGACGACGACCCGCAGGAGGCGCCATGAGGGGGCGTCGCGCGCTCGGCGACGTCAGCAACTGGTTGGCCTTGGGCATCATCATCTTGCTCGTCGCCATCAGTCTGGTCAGCCAGCGCAATGCCGATTGGTACTCCGGCGACTCGTTCTACGAGCTGCAGGTCGTCTGGTACCTCATCGGCGGCATCGCGTTCGTGCTGGCCGCCCTGGTCGAGCTTCGCCTCGTGGAGCGCGCGAGCTACGTCATCTTGGGCGCCTGCGTGGTGCTCCTGCTGCTGACGGCGCTGGTCGGTACCGAGGTCAATCACTCCAAACGCTGGCTGCGCTTCGGCGACCTGAACCTCCAGGCCTCCGAGGTCGCGAAGCTTGGCGTCATCCTGGCCCTCGCGCGCTTCTTTCACTCCCGCAAGGAGCGCATCCCCGGCGCGCCCGCCGAGAAGGAAGGCCCCTACCGCCTGCGCGAGCTGTGGCGCCCGGGCGTGATGGTGGGCGTCCCCTTCCTCCTCATCCTGACCCAGCCCGATCTCGGGACCTCGCTCTTGGTCATGCTGGTCTCGCTCACCATCGTCTTTTGGGAGGGGCTGCACCGACGCACCCTCGCCCTGGTGCTCGTCATCGGGCTGGTCGGCGTGCCGGTCGCTTGGCAGTACGGCGGCCTGCGCTACTACCAGAAGAAGCGCGTGGTCGAGTGGATCAACGCGGACTGGGCCAAGCTCGACGCCGACTCCGGCACCTTCGCGCGCGGCGCTCACCTTCAGTCCGAGCAGGCCGTGTGGGCCATCGGCTCCGGCGAGTTCTGGGGCCACGGGAGCCGCGCGGGCGGGCAGTCACGCCTGAAATACCTGCCCGAGATGCACACCGACATGATCATCGCGACCTTCGCCGAGGAGCAAGGTTTCATCGGGTGCTCTCTGCTCTTGGCGCTCTTCTGGCTGCTGGTCCTGTGGGGGCTGCGGACGGCCTCAGAAGCCAAGGATCGCTACTGCGCCTTGCTCTCAGTAGGTGTGGTGTCGATGATCGCGTGGCAAGTCTTCATCAACATCGGCATGGTCGCAGGGTTGCTACCGATCGTGGGTCTCCCCCTCCCATTTCTGAGCTACGGCGGCAGCGCGGCGCTCACGACGATGACAAGCCTGGGGCTGCTCTTCAACGTCGCCCTCCGCCGCGGTCGGCTGTGATGGGCGCCCGCCTCAGCGCTTCCCTGGCTTGGCTCGCGGCGGGCGCGCTCGCGCTCGGCTCCGCGTGCGATCTGCCGCTGCCCAACTCCCAGTCCAACTTCGTCGACTCGGCCTTCGGCGACGTCGAGGCCGAGGTGCTCGAGCTCGACGGCGCCGCCCTCGGCCCCGTGATGACCGAGCTCTTCCTGCGTTTCCGAAGCTACATCGCGCTGCGCGAGGTCCTCTCCTTCGCCGACTTGGACGACGAGGACGCCTGCATCTCCCAGCTCGACGGCACCGTCGACGACTTCCGCTTCATCGTCGATCTCGCCTGCCGATTCGGCGCCGTCGCGTCCGCCTCCGGCCAGGTGGACGTCCGCCAACGCCAGATCGACTCCGACCCCGTCCCGGTCTTTCGCGTCGACGCCATCTACCTGAACTCGCACGTGGGCGCCGTCCGGGTCGACGGCACCGAGCAGATCGTCGAGACCGGCACCGACGACGGCGGCAGCGTCCGCACCTTGGCGTTGACCCAGAACGGCTTCGCCTTCGACTACACCTTCCGCCTCGGCCAACTCGACCCCGAGACGCCGGTCTTCGACTACGCCTTCGACATCGGCGGCGTCTCCGGCCAGGGCGTCTCGGTGCGCCTCACCAACCCCGCGACCGTGGGGGCCTTCGCGACCGTGCTGGTCACCGGCGTCGACGGCGTGCTGCGCTGCGAAATCCGAGACGCCGCCTGGGAGCCCGGCGACCCGGCCCGCGGCACCTGCGACAACGGCGCCACCTTCGGCCTCTGACCCGGCCCGGCCCCACCGGCCGCTCGCCCGCTCCGAGCGCCCGCGCGTCTGCGTCATTGACCGCCCAGGTGGGCGTTCCTATAGTCCGCGACCTGCCGAGCGCATTTGGCGTCCGGGTTGCTACGGAGGGCCTCCATGGCCAGCGCGAACGTGCACGAATTCACCGATACCTCCTTCGACGCCGAAGTGGTGCAGAGCGATCTTCCCGTCCTCGTCGACTTCTGGGCCAGCTGGTGCGGCCCTTGCCGCGCCCTCGCGCCCGTCATCGAGGAGATCGCGAGCGAGAACGTCGGCAAGCTGAAGGTCGGCAAGGTCAACACCGACGACCACCAGAACATCGCCGCGCGCCTGAAAGTCCAGGCGCTGCCCACCCTCTACGTCTTCAAGGGCGGCGAGGTGGTCGAGCGCCTCGTGGGCAACCAGCCCAAGGCGCGGATCGTGGACGCCATCAAGCGCCACATGTGATCACCCGGACCGGGATCGCCCGAATGATCGTGGGGATCCGATGACGGCGAGCTTTCTACTGGCTGCGGCGGCATCCTTCGGGGTGGCCGCCGCCGCGTTTCTGGCGTGGCTGGTCCGGTACGACGAGCGCTGGCGCGGGCGCGGCGCGTGGGCGACCTTCTTCGGGACGCTGATGCTGCTCGGGGCGTCCACGGTCGAGCTGGCCGTCTCGCCGGAGCCGGCGCTGCCGCTGGGCGCGCGGGTCTTGCTGCTGTTGGTCTTCGGCGTGTGCGCCGTCTTCCTGACCAGCCGCCTGCGCAAAGATCTGCCCCTGGCCGGCCCGGTCGTGGCGCCCCTGGCCGCCGCCGTGACCTTCGCGCTCGCCATCAAAGCGGGCCGCGGCGCGCTCCCCGACAGCGGCACGGTGATGGGCGCGGTCACCGCGCTGCATATCGGCGCGACCTTGCTCGGCTTTCTGCTCTTCGCGCCCGCCTACGTGCTGAGCGTGCTCTTCCTCGATCAGGAGTACCGCCTGCGCACGAAGACCCGCGGCTCGGTGCACCTCCCCAGCCTCCTTGGAAGCGAGCAGCTCGCGTGGCGCTTGGTCTTCGTGGGCTTCCCCGTCTACTCCGTCGGCGTCCTGCTCGGCTTCGTCTGGCAGGAGCGCGCTGGCCTCCACGTCACCTGGCGCGCCGAACACGTCCTGGCCGCGCTCAGCTGGGGCCTCTACGCCTACCTCACCGGCCGCCGCCTCAAGACCGGCTGGCGCGGCCGCCAAGCCGCGCTCGTGATGCAGGTCGCCTTCGTGACCACGCTCGCCGCCGTCATGCTCTACGTGATGAGGTAAGGGCCTGTATGAGAACGACTACGCCGATTTCGCAGCGGATGCATCCTCACCAGCACCCACTCGAAGCCTTGCAGTATCAAGATACAGCTTCGGAATTCGAGTGCGCGCCGGTGAGGTGCCTCCTCGCGATCTCACCGTACCTGTCTCCACACAGGCCCTAGCGGGTGCGGTTGCTGGTCATGGGGATGAATCATCGCTCGGCCGCCGTGGGGCTGCGCGAGGCCTTCGCCGTCGCCCCCGACGACATGCCGGGCGTGCTGCGCGACCTCGTCGCCGAGCCAGGCATCGCCGAGGCCATGGTCATCTCGACCTGCAACCGCGTGGAGGCCTACGTCGTCCCCGAGTCCGAGGACGAGGCGCGGGCGTCGCTGACCCGTGTGCTGGCGGCGCGCCGCGGCCTGGACCTGCGCGCGATCGAGGCCGCGACCTACACGTCGGGCGGCCGCGACGCCGTCCACCACCTGCTGCGCGTCGCCTCCAGCCTGGACTCGATGGTGGTCGGCGAGCCGCAGATCCTGGGCCAGGTCAAAGAGGCCGCCCAGGTCGCGCGCGCCGCGGGCACCGTGGGGCCGCTGCTCGGGCGCCTGCTGGACCGGACCTTCGCCACGGCCAAATCCGTCCGAACCCAGACCGGCATCGGCGAGAACGTCGTCTCCATCGGCTCGGTGGCGGTGGACCTCGCCCGGCGCATCTTTCAGCGCCTGGAGGACTCCAAGGTGCTGCTGGTCGGCGCCGGAAAGATGGGTGAGGCGACCGCCCGCTCGCTCGCCAGCGCAGGCGCAGCGCGGGTCTACGTGGCCAATCGCTCCTACGACCGCGCGGTGACCCTGGCCGAGCGCCACGGCTGGCGCGCCCGCGCGCTGACCGAGCTCGAGGAGCTGCTGGCCGAGGTCGACATCGTCATCACGTCGACCGGCGCGACGCGCCCCATCATCGACACCGCGATTGTGCGACGCGTCATTCCGCGGCGGAAGTACCGGCCGCTCTTCATCGTCGACATCGCGGTGCCACGCGACGTTTCGCCTGATGTCGGCGATCTGGACACAGTGTATCTCTACAACGTGGACGACCTGGAAGGGGTGAGCCGCGACGCCATGGTGCGACGCGAGAAAGAGGCCCACGCCGCCGAGGGGCTGGTCCGGGTCGAGCTGGAGACCTTGGAGCGGTGGTACGAGCAGCTCGCCGTGCAGCCGATCCTCGCGGCCATTCGCAACCGGGCGGAGACCATCGCGCGGGCCGAGGTCGAGCGGACGCTCCAGAAGCGCTTGGCGCACCTCGACGAGAGCGATCGCGAGGCCATCTACAAGATGACCCACGCGCTGGTCGCCAAGATCCTGCACCCGACCATGACCACGGTGCGCGCGCTCGCAGGCGACGCCGCGGCCACGGAGCTCTTGGCGACCGCGCGGCTGTTGCACGGCCTCGACGAGCAGGCGGCCCCTGAACCCGATGACGCGAGCGACGGAGGTGAGCGGTGAAGCTGACGATTGGGACGCGCGGTTCGGCGCTGGCGCTGGCGCAGTCCGAGCACATCCGGGACCGGCTGCTCGCGCTGCCAGGCGGCGACGTGGAATCGGTGGAGCTGAAGATCATCCAGACCCGCGGCGACCAGGTGCTGGACGTGGCCCTGAGCAAGGTCGGCGGGAAGGGGCTATTCACCAAGGAGCTGGAGGAGGCGCTGCTCAGCGGCGAGGTGGACCTGGCGGTGCACTCGCTCAAGGACATGCCGTCCGAGCTGCCGCCGGGCTTGGTGCTGGCGGCGACGACGACCCGGGAAGACCCGCGGGACGCCTGGGTGTGCCCGGCAGGTAAGCCAGCCCGAGATCTGGCCGATCTGGACGCTGGCGCGGTCGTGGGCACCTCGAGCCTGCGTCGCCAGGCGCAGCTTCTGGCGACGCGGCCCGATCTTCGCGTGGTCCCGCTGCGTGGAAACGTCGGGACGCGGCTGCGCAAGCTCGACGAGGGCCAGGACGGCATGGAGGCGATCGTGCTGGCGGCCGCAGGGCTTCGCCGCCTGGGGCTGGCCGAGCGCATCACGCGGACCCTGGACCCGGCGCGCGACATGCTGCCCGCGGTGGGCCAGGGCGCGCTGACCATCGAGGTGCGCGAGGACGCGACGGCCCTGCGCGCGCTGCTGGCTCGGCTGACCGACCCCGACGCCCTGGACGCCACGACCGCCGAGCGGGCGTTCTTGCGGGCGGTGGAGGGGGGCTGTCAGGTGCCGGCATGCGCCTACGCGACGATCGTCGACGATCGGCTCGAATTGGCAGGATTTATCGGGGCTCCCGAGGGGCGGCCCTTCGTGCGCGACGCGGTGTCGGGCACCCGCGGCGAGGCGGCGGCGCTGGGGAGGGCGCTGGCGAAGCGGCTTCTCGATGCGGGCGGGCGGGCGATCATGGACGCGCTGCGCGCCGCGGAGCGTGCGGGTGGCTGAGAGCGGCGGCCGCGGGTTTGTGAGCTTCGTCGGCGCGGGTCCTGGCGATCCGGGGCTGATGACGCTGCGCGGGCGGCGAGCGATCGAGCGCGCCGACGTCGTGCTCTACGACCGCCTCGCGAGCCCGGCGCTGCTGGCCAGCCTGGACGTGTCGGGCCAGGAGCGCATCCACGTCGGCAAGACGGCCGACGGCGGGCTGTGGCAGCAGGATCGCATCAACGCGCTCATCGTGCGGCGGGCGCTGGCCGGGGCGCGGGTCGTGCGCCTCAAGGGCGGCGATCCGCTGATCTTCGGCCGCGGCGCCGAGGAGATGGAGGCCTGCGTGGCCGCGGGGGTCGCCTACGAGGTGGTCCCCGGCGTCTCGTCGATCGCGTCGGTGCCTGCGCTGTCGGGCGTGCCGCTGACCCACCGCGACGCCGCCAGCCACTTCATCGTGGTGACGGGGCACGAGCGCGAGTCGGGCGCTGACGAGGGCGCGGGGCCGGACTCCGACGCGGATCGCGTGGATTGGGAGGCCCTGGGCGCCATCGGCGGCAGCCTGGTCGTGCTCATGGGCGTGCTGCAGGCCGATCGCTGGTCGCAGGGGCTGATGCGCGGCGGCCGCGACCCCCAGACCCCCGTCGCGGTGATCCGCTGGGGCACCACGCCGCGTCAGAAGACCCTGATGACGACGCTCGGATCGCTGAGCGCCGACCTGGCCGCCGCGGCGTTTCGCCCGCCCGCCGTCATCGTCGTCGGCGAGGTGGTCGCCTACCGCGAGACCCTGGCGTGGTTCGAGCACCGCCCGCTCATGGGCCACGTGGTGGGGGTGACCCGCTCGGGGCGTGGGGACGTCGACGAGTTCGAGGCCCTCGAGGACCTCGGGGCCGCCGTGGTGCATGTGCCGCTGACCCGGCAGGTCGCGGTCGACGGGGGCCGTCCGCTGGCCGCCGCCGTGGGCGCCGGGGCGTTCACCGACCTGGTGGTGACTAGCCAGAACGGCGTGCACGCGCTGGCCGCCGCGCTCATCGCCTCCGGTCGCGACGTGCGCACGCTGGCGGGCGTCACGACCTGGGCCGTGGGGCCGTCGACCGCGCAGACCATGCGCGAGGTCCTGGCGCTGGGAGCCGACCACGTGGCCGACCCGGCGACCGGCGAGGGGCTGGTTCGGCTGGCCGCTGACGTCGGGATCGCGGGCCGCCGCTTCCTGTTCCCGTCGGCCCTCGCCGCGCGCGACGTCGTGCCCGACGGCTTCCGCGCCCTCGGGGCCCAGGTCGACCAGGTGGCGGCCTACGCGACCGAGCCCGACCCGCTGGCGGCCCCGCGGCTTGAGAGCGCCATCGAGCAAGGCCTCTCGCTGCTCGCCGTCGCCAGCCCCAGCGCCATCGACGCCCTGCACGCCGCCCTGGGCGCCACCGGCCGCGACGTGCGCGCCATCGCCCTGGCCGCCATCGGCCCCACCACCGCCGAGCACGCCCTCGCCCTGGGGTTCGACGTTGCGGTGACGGCGGAAACCCATACGATGGCGGGGCTCGCTGCCGCGATTACCCAGCGCCTGTCCAAAGGTTGAGCCGATGGCCTTCCCCCAGTCCCGCCTCCGCCGTCTCCGCAAGACCCCCGCGCTGAGAGCGCTGTGTCGCGAGACCACGCTGACCCCGCACGACCTAATCTGGCCGCTCTTTGTCGAGCCGGGCCAGGGGATCCGGCGCCCCATCGAGTCGATGCCGGGCCAGTTCCGCATGTCGCCCGACGAGGTCGCCAAGGCCGCGCGCCAGGCCTGGGACCTCGGCATCCAGGCGGTGATTCTGTTCGGCATCCCGCCCCACAAGGACGCGGTGGGCAGCGCCGCCTACGCCCTGGACGGCATCGTGCCCCAGGCGATTCGGCGCATCCGGGACGCGGCCCCCGACATGGCGGTCATCACCGACGTCTGCCTGTGCGAGTACACCGACCACGGGCACTGCGGGCTGGTCGACAAGGGGCAGGTGCTCAACGACGCGACCCTGGAGCTTCTGGCCAAGGAGGCGCTGGCCCACGTGAAGGCCGGCGCGACGATGGTGGCGCCCAGCGACATGATGGACGGGCGGGTGGCGGCCATCCGCGACGCCCTGGACGACGAGGGCTACGAGGACATCCCGATCATGGCTTACTCGGCGAAGTACGCGTCGGCCTACTACGGGCCCTTCCGCGAGGCCGCCGAGAGCACGCCGGCCTTCGGGGATCGCCGCGCCTACCAGATGGACCCGCCCAACGCGCTGGAGGCGCTGCGCGAGGTGACCCTGGACGAGGAGGAGGGCGCCGACATCATCATGGTGAAGCCGGCTGGGCCCTACCTCGATATCGTCCACATGGTGCGCGAGCTGACCGATCTGCCAGTCGCCGCCTACCAGGTCAGCGGTGAGTACGCGATGGTACATGCCGCCGCTGAGCGCGGCTGGGTGGATCTCGAGCGGGTGATGATGGAATCGCTGGTCGGCATCAAGCGGGCCGGCGCCGACATGATCCTGACCTACTTCGCCCCCGAAGCGGCGCGGGTGCTCGGCCAGCGATGAGGTCGACGGCCGCGCTGTGTGTGGCCGCGTGCGTGGGGCTTTGGGCCTGCGGCGGGGCGGCGCGGCAGGCGCGGGTGCCGGTGGTGCCGAGCGACCCCGCGCGGGCGGTGGCGCAGGTGCGGGCTGAGATCGCCGAGCGGGGGGCGACGGCGGAGCGCTACACGGAGCTCGCGGCGGCGCGGGCGGCGGCGGGCGAGCAGGCGCCGGCGCTGGCGGACGTGAACCGGGCGATGGCGTTGGACGGGGAGCTGGCGGGCGCGCACGTGGTGGCGGCGCGGCTCCGGGCGGCGGCGGGTGACTTCGAGAGCGCGGCGCTGCAGTACGAGGAGGTGGCGCTGCGCTGGCCGGCGGCGGAGGGCGGGATCGCCGACGAGTGGGGGGCGGCGCTGCTGGCGGTGGCGAGTCGGCGGGCGGAGGCGGGGCGGCCGCACGCGGCGATGGCCGAGCTGACGGCGCTGTCGGCGCGGCTGCCGGAGGTGGCGCGGCGCTCGCGGGAGGCGCGGGCCGCGGTGGCGTTGAAGATCGCCGAGGGGTTGGTCGAGGCGGGGGACGGGGCGGCGGCGCTGGACGCGGTGGCGATGGCGCGGACGGCTGGGGGGCCGGCGGATGAGCTGCGATTCAGTGAGGCGCGGGCTCGCCTGTTGACGGGGGACGCGCGGGCCGCGCTGGTGGGGCTTGAGCGGTGGGCGGGCGACGGGGTGCCGGCGGAGGGGAGGGCGCTGACGGTGGCGCGCTTCCTGACGCAGCGCGGGACGCCGGAGGACGCGCTGGCGGCGTGGGAGCGGGTGCCCGACCGGGACGCCGAGGGGTATGAGGCCACGGCGCGGGTGGCGGTTCGGGCGGGGCGGGCGGCGGCCGCGCTGGCCGCGTATCGGCGCGGGGCGGCGGCGCTGCCGGAGGGCAAGGAGCGGGCGGACCTGCTGGCGCGCGGGGCGGCGGCGCTGCGCGGGCGGGGCGAGCGCGACGAGGCTTTGGCGCTGCACGAGGAGGCCGCGGCGGCCGCGCCGGGGCAGTGGCGGTACGTGGCGTCGTGGCTGGACAGCTTGGCGCACTTCGGGGCCCGGGCGGACACGGTGCGGGTGTTGGGGGACGCCATCGAGGCGTCGGCTGATCCGGTCGCGACGGCGGCGGAGGGGGCGGCGCTCCTGGCTCGCGTGGGGGCGATGGACGAGGCGGTGGCTGCGCTGAGCGCGGCGGCGCAGCGGGCGGGGGCGCCGCTGGCCATGCGGCTGGAGCTGGCGGAGGCGCTGCACAAGAAGAAGAAGCTGGTCGCGCGGCGAAACGAGGTGCTCGACGCGTACGTCGCGGCGGCGGGTGATGACGCGGACGCGCTGGTGGCTGCGGGGCGGGCGTGGTGGCGCTACGGCGAGGACCGCCGGGCGCTGGCCCTGGGGCGGCGGGCGCTGCGCTTGGCTCCCAAAGAGCCAGGTCCCGCCTTGCTGATCGCCGATGCGGAGCGGGCGGCGGGGCACCTGGCCGAGGAGCAAGCGGCCCTGGGATTGGCGGCCGCCGGCAAGGACCCGGTCGCGGCGGCGCTGGCGATCGGCGAGCGCTGGCTCGGGCTGGCGGACCCGGCCCAGGCGCTGCCGTGGCTGACGCGGGCCGCGCAGACCGAGGTGGTCCCTCAGCGCCGGGCGGCGGAGCTTGCGCTGGCGCGGGCGTACCAGCGCTCGCGTCCGCCTGACGACGCGGCGGCGGGCGAGCACCTGGCGCAGTGGCTGGCGCTCGCACCGCCCGACGCGCGGGAGGCGGCGCTCGAGGAGGTGCTGACCGCGACGTTGAACATCCCGCGCCTGCTGGATCTGCGGCTGGAGGCGCTGGGCGGGCTGGCGGCGCTCCATCCGGAAGACGGGCCCCTCGCCGACGAGCTCGGCCTGGTCCTGATGATGCGGCGGCGGCCCGAGCAGGCGATGGCGGTCTGGCGAAACCACCTGGCCCACGCGGCGGATCCGCGGGCGGCCGCTGCGCGCGTCGGCGCGCTCTTGTTGGACAAGGACCACGAGGAGGAGGGCCTCGCCATCCTGGACAGCGTCGACGCCGCCGCCATCGCCAGCCCGAAGGTGCACCGAAAGCTCGGTGAAATCTACGCTCGCCGCGGCGAGGCCGACCGCGCCGACGCGCACTACCGGCTCTTCCTCGACGCGCCGCGCGGGCCCGACCAGCTGCGCGAGTTGCGCGCCTTCGCTGGCGAGATGGAGAAGCTGCGCCGCGACGATCTGGCGGAGACGGCCTACGCGCGCTGGGTCGAGCAAGCGCCCAGCGACCGCGACGCGCTGCGGGGCTTGGGCGGGGCCCAGCTGAGGGCCGGCAAGCCCGCGGAGGCGCGCGCGCATCTGGAGCGCTACGTCGAGGTCACGCCGCCGGCGCAGCAGCGTCGGGCCCTGGAGTTGGTCGGAGATATCTACGAATCCGCGGGGCAGCTGCGGTGGGCCGCCGAGACCTACGAGCGGCTGATGGAGGGCGAGCGGGCCGCGGTGATGCGAAACGGGGCCGCGCGCCTCGCTCGGCTTTACCAGCGCTTGGGCGACATGGAGGGAGTGCGGCGGGCGGTGCGTGCGTCGGTGGCGGCCCCGCGTACGCCGGCGCGGCACTACCAGGATGGAGTGCGGCTGCTGAGTGACGCGGGGTTGCTCGGCGACGCGACCACGCTGCTGGAGGAGGGGCTGGCCGCCCACGAGAACAACCTGCAGTTGCTGAAGTTGAGCGTGCAGCTGGCGTTGAGGCGCGGCGACGCGCAGGCGGCGCGGGAGCCGGTGAAGCGCATGGTCCGACTGCGTGGCTCGACGCCTGAAGGGTGGCGCGAGGCCGCGACGCTGCTGAGCGCGGCTGGCTATCCGCAGGAGGCGCTGGCGCTCCTCGGCGGCGACGAGGTCCCGGTGACGGCGGCGCCCGAGGTCTACGAGGCGCGCGGTCGGCTGCAGGTGGCGGTCGGTGAGTACGACGCAGCCGAGCAGAGCTTCGCGACCGCGCTCGCCCAGACCCAGTCGCCGCGGGAGCTCTTGGCGGCGATCGATGCGGTGTGGCGGGGGGCGAGCCAGAGCGAGCGGCTGCGACGCTTTCACACGCGGGCGGCGGCGTTGTCGCCGAATCGGGCCGATCACGCGCTGGCGCTCGGGCGGCTGTCCCTGGGGGCCGGCGAGCTGCGGGAGGCGCAGCAGAGCTTCGTGCGCTATCTGGCGCTGCAGGAGCGTGGGCAGGTCGCCGTGGCGCGCGCCTACGTCGAGGCGGGCTACGTCGATCTGGCGGTGCATCACTACCTGAAGGCGTTCGAGCAGCAGCAGAGCGGCGCCGACGAGTGGTCGCTGGCGGACGCGGCGCATTTCCTGGTCGAGCACGGGCGCGCGGAGCTCTTGCCGAGGTTGGCGCTGCTCGAGGTGAGCCGCTCGCGCACGCCCGCGCAGTCGGTGAACGCGGCGGTGCGCGCGCTGCTCGAGGGCGGGGCTATCGAGGAGGCGCTGGCGCTCTTGGAGCGCGCGTCCACGGAGGCGCCGGCGCCGGACCACGACGCGGTGCGGGGGCTGCTGCTCTTGCTGGTCGGGCGTGACGACGCGGCCGAGCGTGCGTTCGAGCGGATGGTGGACCGGGCGCAGGAGTCCCAGTCGACGATGTTGCGGGTGCCCGGCTTGGACCGCGCCCGCCTCGGCAGCGCCGCCCTGGCGGACGCCCTGCAGACCCTGCTGACACACGGCCGCATCGACGCGGCGCTGCGTCAGGCCCGGCGGGCGGCCTCGCTCTACGGTGACGACCCGCGCCTCGCGGTCACCGAGGCCGACTTGTGGGTGTACGCGGGCCGAGTCGAGGAGGCGATGGCGCGCGTGCGAGCGGTGGGCGACCGCCTCGGGGAGGCGCCGGCCGAGGCCGTCGAGGGGCTCGCCATCCGCTTGGAGCGGCGGGACTGGCTGGAGGCGGCCGCCGAGGTCTGCGCGCTGGCGGTGGCGGGACGCTGGAACGAACGCCTGGGCGATCGGCTGCTGAGGCTGCGAATTCGGCTTGGCGACTTCGCGGGGGCGCAGCGCGTGGCCTCGCGGTGGGTGGCGCAGACGAGCGCAGCGGCGGCGGCTGACATCGCGGGCGTCGCCGCGGAGGCGGGCTATCTGGGGATGGCGAGGGAGTACGGCGCGAAGGCCGCGCAGCCGCCCGCGACGGCGCGAACGGCCGACGCCCTCGCGGTCTTGGACGCGGTGGACGCCGAGGTGGGCGAGCGCGGGAAGGCCCGGCATCGCGCGCTGGTCGCCGACGACGCGGCGGATCGCTTTCAGCTCTACAGCGCTCGGGCGCAGCTGGCGTTTCGGGCGGGCGAGCTGGCCCGCGCTCGCGAGGCTGTCACCGCGGCGC